>JBPPMM010000324.1:0-3114 GCA_051306075.1 Chitinophagaceae bacterium | reverse complement strand
CGGAAGGTGAAGATGAGTTTACAATGGATGAAGTGGAAATAATACAAAATCACCTGGTGTCACAGGCCGGCGAAGGCACTGATGTGATCATGGGACTTGGATACGATAATACATTGGGTAGCAAATTGGGCATTACGTTAATAGCTACAGGCTTTCAGCACAGGGATCCTTTTGTAAAACCGGTGGTGAAAAAAGAGGAAGAAAAGAAAGATGAAAAAATTGTAATGGTACTTGGGCAACCGGATGAAATGGCTAAACCTGTTCCTGAAAAGATGAAGGAAAGTTTATCCATTATTCCGGAGCCGGTCATAGACTCAAAGTTGGGAAAAACCTGGAGCGATGATACAGAGAAGGGCCTGTCTGATTTATTAGCACCGCGGCTAGTTGATGAAACCACGATGCAGGATGCTCCCATGCCGGAAATGAATGACCTGGTACAAACGGAATTTATAAGAGAGGAAGAGCCGGCTGTATTTTGGGAATTAACAAGTTCTCCGTCTGCGGCTAAAGATGATAACATGTTAAGTAAGAACACCGTTGAAAAAGGGGAAAATACTGTTGGAAAAATGTTAGCTGTTGAGAAAAAAGAAGACCTATATTCGGTTTTCGAATCTACTCCCATATCCCCCAACGAACCGAACACCTTATCCACCGATTCAAAAAAAGAACAAGTAAATAAAGAAAGTACGGGTACCAGCCTGATGCCTGCAGCGTCGGGAGGATATCAACTGGCCCGGCCATCCAATATCTACGCGGAATCAAAAACAGAGGAAATCACCTCAATAAGTTCCGCAGAAAAACCGGTCTCTGCCAAAGTTGCCGCAGACCTGGGAGACGAACTTCCTGACATGCAAATGCAGCTGGTAGAAAAAGACATTCCAGCGGCGGATATGCCGTTAGCCCACCATGCTCAAACACCTTTGTTTGGAGAGGCTGAGGATCCCGCCATGCGGGACGAAGCTGACGAACAACAACGTAGGGCGACCGAACGATTGCACAAGTTGCGCAACTTGTCGTTTAACGTGAATTCGGCTGACCCGAAAAATGAGTTTGAAACAGTGCCGGCCTATATCCGCCGCAATATGGAATTGTATAACAGCAATTCACATATTGAAAATTTCTATAGCAACTACGAGGTTAGTTCCGATGCCGGCAACCAGGCACATATCAGCACTATCAATACTTTTTTAGATGGAAAAAAGCCTGATTAATCAAGCTTTTAAAATATACCAGTTATATAGAAATACGATCTTTTCAATGAGTCCGGTATAACGGCTCCGTTTTTAGTTGTTCCCCGGTGTTTGTGCACCGGGGTTTTTTGATAAAGGGATTGTTGTTGGGGCTGGTATTTACTTTTGTTACACTCTGCTAAACAGGCTAGGTGAGGTTGAACGTTGTATTCTACTTTTCAATCCCCGGAGTCCGCTCATCAAAAAGCCAGGCTGGGAGACTCCGGATGGGAACAAAATAAAGTGTTTAAATTATTAGGAGAATTAAAATTTAAAATAGTATCTCAATGAAAGAGCTATTGTATACATTATTTTTCTTTGCAACTATTCTTTCTTGCAAAGAACGATACCATAATAATCGATCATATTGCGTTCGGACTGATATACGGTTTGGCTCCAGATTTTGTTCAATATTTATTAACGAGGATGGAACGGCTTATGCTATTAAAGGAAGAGGGTCTCATTATACTGAACCATTGAAAATTATATCCTCCGATACCAGCAATATTTTTAAATTGGATTCAATTAAATTGTATTTAGAAAATTTAAATAAAATAAAAGACGAACCTGTAATCGGCGGCTACCGTAATGATGCTCATAGGGCCGAAATATACTGCAATCAAAAGAAAGTTTATGATGCTTATAATTGGGATGAAGAATTTTGGAAATTAATTAAACCTATCATGGAACAAATCCCAAAGGGATTTAACCCGTTTCGGGATGAAAGTGAAAATCCTTTTAAGTAACCCAAAATAGTTTTTATCCTTTTCCTGCCCGGAGTTTCCTTCTCATTCGTTCCCTCCATGTCTCACATCAAGGGCCGTGTGTATGCCAGGGACATTGAGCTTCGTGTAACATATAGCCAAATTAAATACTTTTGGGTTGACGCCGAGTCAACGGCCATGCGCAAATCCGGAATGCGACTCGGCTTTGAAACAAAATGTTGCTTAAACAATTTTTATCGATTCTATTTATTGTATTAATTGGCGGTTGTGCAGATGATTTTAATATAGCAACACCTCAAGCCTCTTCATCCATTTTATCCTCAAAACAAAATGGGTTTTACCTCTCGACTGCGCATAAGCTTCAGCCTGGGGTATTGGATATTATTGATTCAGTTTGGAATGAAAGAGTTTGGCGTTATGAAGTCATAGAGGGTGAAAAGAAGAAAATTGCTTTATCGAATAATCAAATTGTTTTGAAGCTAAAAAAGACCAATTAGGAGTTTGAGAAAAGTAATTATTTTTTAGAATGGCGAATAGAGGAAAAACATTATGGAGATTTAGGTTCAGGTAACGGAGTATTTATGGTGAGATATCCGAAAAGTGATAAATTAGATACCTTACATTTTTTTTTACATAAAATGTCTGATGGTTCTATCATAGATATTGGTACATTTTTAATTTATTGAGATTAGCATTGTTTTTCCCCTGTTGTCGTAGTGTTCTCCTTCCTTTCCGAGTGTCCCCTTCTTCACAGGCGATGTGTCAAAAGGCCTTGTGCGGATGGGCTGTGGCACTCGCCGTGCTACGAAGCATGAAGTATGGGAAGATTCATTCGATTGGAAAGAGTGCAGGACAAATAAACTCAATAAGCAGAAATTGGACTACATGCATGATAATCCATACCGGGGCAAATGGAACCCCTTTCCTTGCCGAGTGTGCTTTCCATTTCACAGGCGATGTGTCAGACAGCCCAGTGCTTTGGCCTTGTGGCACTCGCCGTAATCGGGAGCACAGAGAATGATTTGTAAATAGACGCATGTCCGACGAGTCCAAGCCCCATGAACAAATCCGGAGCAAACTCGTCTGAGAAACAAAAACACCAACCATGTCGTTAATTTCTTGCGAACAGCTGCAAGAACAGAAGTTTTAATATTACCTAA
>JBPPMM010000216.1:0-6895 GCA_051306075.1 Chitinophagaceae bacterium | reverse complement strand
ATTGTAATGACGCATTATGCCCTGCATGAAGATGCATCATTTGGTCCGCAGGGACAGGCCATCTATAACAAATTGCGCGGATATGCTAATTTCTCTTTCTTAATGGGAGCCCATGTAAGCAGCGCAAGCGGGGGGGAAGCAAGAAGAAAGGATATTTACAATGGAAACCAGGTCCATTCCATTCTTACCGATTACCAGGCAAGACCCGGCGGTGGTAGCGGGCTGCTACGCATTTATGAATTTGATCCTGCTTTAAATAAAGTATCTGCTAAAACGTATTCGCCATATACAGGGCTTTATGAAACGGATGCCAGTAGCGAGTTTATCCTGGATTTTAATATGTTGCCGGCTATTGGTGAAATGAATGCAGTTGCATCAGGCTCCACACCCTGTTATACCTGGCCAGATCTTTTATACGATACTGAATACCTGTGGGGAATGGAACTTTATGATGGTCAGAATATCACGATGGGTCCTCTTTGGAGATTCACAACCTCGGTTGGACCTTCCCTGCCGCTCACCTTACTTGACTTTAATTCAAAATTTGAAAATAATAAAGTAAAACTTTCCTGGAAAACAGTCAATGAATTAAATAATGACCGGTTCGAGATTGAAAGATCATCTGATGGTACCAATTACCGTAAAATTGGTGTGATGAGCGGCAAAGGAAATTCAGCTATCATTCAGAACTATGATTATTATGATGATCAACCTTTAAATGGAAAAACTTTTTACCGGCTGAAACAAGTTGATGTAGACGGGCGTCATGAATATTCAAAGATCAGCATAGTAATTGTGAATAATCCGTTACCATTTGTTGTTTACCCAAATCCAGTTTCAGGAAAAGCTGATATTAATATTTATTTTCCGCAACCAGGAACAAGACAAATAAAAATTTCAGTATACGATATGTGGGGCCGCCAGTTGTTTGAATCCATAAAAAAGAATACACTTAATCATTACCGGATCAGTCCCGATCTTTCTACCGGTGTATATTTTTTGCAAATAAGCGGAGACATGATTAAGGCTACTGAAAAGATCATCATTGAATGAGTAGCCTGGTAATAATATTATCTATTGGTTTAAATTTAAAAGGTCCGTTCGTCAGGATTCTCCATTTAAACATATAATTCCCCGCCGGCATTATTTCAAAAAATCTATATGTCAATTAGCTGACAAATGAGTCAGCTAAACCCGTCAATTTTTAAAAATTGTCCGGGAAAAATTTGGAAGTCCAAATAGTATTATCGTATATTTGCGATATAAGATTAATTTATGGCCTTTAATAAAAAAGAAGAATTTAACTCAAAAGAGCAGTCCCTGGCAGCTTTTGCCAAAGCCATCAGCCACCCGGCCCGTATTGCCATCCTGAATGTACTTGCAAAGAAGAACGAATGTATCTGCGGTGAGATCGTGGATATTTTACCACTGGCACAAAGTACGGTAAGCCAGCATTTAAAGGAATTAAAGAATGCAGGGTTGATCAATGGATCGATTGATGGTCCCCGTAGTTGTTATTGCATTAACTGGAAAGCCTTTGAAAAGTTCAATATGGAGTTTGGTTCTTTATTTACAAAGTTAAAAGAGCAAAATGCGAAATGCTGCTAAGAAAATTTAGTTAGAATCATTATATAAAATCAATTTTTCAAACAACAAAATTGTCAATTATGAATACTCATGCAGAAATTAAGAAAACGGTCAGGGAAAAATATGCTGAAATAGCTAGCCAGACCAAAAGCCAGAATCAGTCTTCCTGTTGCGGAGCTACATCCTGTTGTGGGGATGATGTATATAAAATAATGGCTGATGATTATTCAAAGCTGGAGGGCTATAATCCTGAAGCAGACCTGGGTCTGGGTTGCGGGTTGCCAACTGAGTTTGCAAAAATAAAGGAAGGCGATACGGTCATTGATTTGGGAAGTGGCGCAGGTAATGATGCATTCGTTGCCAGAAAGCTTACCGGAGAAAAAGGACAGGTGATAGGAATAGATTTTACGGAACCAATGATTGCAAGGGCAAGGGAAAATGCGGAGAAACTTAGTTTCAATAATGTAGAATTTCGCATGGGCGATATTGAAGATATGCCGGTCACGGCTAATAAAGCAGATGTAATAGTCAGCAACTGTGTTTTGAACCTGGTTCCCAACAAGCATAAGGTATTCGGAGAAATATTTCGTGTACTGAAACCAAGAGGTCATTTTTCTATTTCAGATATAGTGTTGGAAGGATTTCTTCCAGCTAAATGGAAGGAGGTAGCTGAACTCTATTCCGGATGTGTATCAGGAGCTATTCAAAAAAAAGAATACCTGTCTATTATTGAAGAAGCCGGTTTCAAAAATATTACGATTCAAAAAGACAAAGCCATCATTATCCCAGATGAAATTTTAAAAACTTATCTCAGCGATCAGGATATCTCTGATTTTAAAAACAGTAATACCCGGTTAACCAGTATTACGGTTTATGCAGAAAAACCTTCTAAGGATGAACGTAATTGTTGTGAACCCGGCAGTAGTTGCTGCTAAATAAAATTTATATATGGAGCTTTTTCAATCCTTTTTGTTTGGCTTAACTATAGCACTTGCTATAGGTCCTATCGCACTGCTCATCATTAACTATGGTTTGAATTGCGGATTTAAAGTGGCTGCGTTGAGCGGTACCGGTGCAGCACTGGCAGATTTTGCTTACAGCCTTATAGCATTTTCTGCCGGTGCTGGTCTGGCCGTGGTACTTGCTCAACACCAAAGCCAGATAGAATTATTCGCTTCACTGGTTTTGCTGGCATTTGGCGGATGGATGCTCCTGGAGGCATGGAAAAAAAGAAATCATTCTGCGTCTGGACAGCATGAGACAAAGTGCCGCCGACCCCTGTTGGGCACTTTTGCTTTAACTATTGTGAATCCACTAACGATAATTTTATTTGTTGGTTTTGCGGGTCGTTCAGTTGTAAGTGGCTTACCCTCCATTATTTTAAACGGCCTGGGGGTTTTTGCAGGTAGCCTGATAATCCAGTTATCTCTCGCTCTTTTTGGGAATGTGCTCAAAAAATTTTTCAGGAACAATAGGGCCGTCTTTGCTTTTAATGTAATCAGCTCGGTGGCCATTATCATCTTTGGGTTGTCTAATTTATTTTAGATTGTGCTTTTTCTTGCCTGAATTAAAATTATGTTGATCAAGTGTAGTTTTAAAGTGGTAATCATCTACCGGTTGTAATTTTTTCTTTCCGTACTATCCAGCCATACGGTAATACTATATTTACTGGCGTCGCGGGACAATCGCAAGGAAGCTTGTTTTAAATCTTCACGGGAAATATCGCCACTATCATGCTCATAATCCTTTAGCAGGTTACCAAAATGGACCATTTGTTTTTCAACGGTTTTATCCTCCACCAGGGAAAGCCGCCCCCAGAACAATCTATAAAATGTTTTTCTTGCTTTCAGGTAATCTTCAGAACCTTTTTCTTCGGTAGCAAGAGTGGAAGTAGCTTCTACTGCCTCAGTATAATATTGAAGTTGTTTTTCATAAAAACTTTTCCTGAATTCCCTGGCCGTTTGATGCAGTTGTTCCATCTCCCGCATCCTGTTTTCATTGCTTTGCTTTCTATAGGCATAATAAGTGGCCCATATACCTGCGATAATGGCCATTCCCTGTAGTATCTTAATGAATGTTTCGACCAGATCTAGTTTTGATTTAAATTTCTTGCGTACTTCATTTCTGTATTGTTCTTCCGATAATATCCTGGTTTTTTCTTCTTCGGTAAGCATGGCAAGTCATGTTTTGGTTTGAAGATCAGGTTAAGAATAAGCAGGAGAGAATCAGGGCTCCCGATTATATTTTAAAGTTCGGAATATCATTTAACCTGCAAGAAAAAAATCGAGTAGATATTTTGATGCCACACCAGGAAAAAATATATCATTGGACGGTTTACCTACACCTGTTTAACGTTCAGGACAAGTTTGGAAATAATATTCTTTAAATTATTTTCTTTCGCAACTCGCAGATTATTCAATTGCCTATCTTTAAAACTGTAACTCCAACTTCTTATAATAACATGAAAAAATTTCCTCTAATTTTTATCCTTATCGCTTATCTTACTATATCGAATGCACAGTCTCCGGCAACCACCTATGCGGAAAAGATGGGATATCCAAAAGGGGCCAGGGTGTTGATACTGCATATAGATGATGCTGGTATGAGCTACGATTCCAATGAAGGCGCTATTCTTGCTCTCACAAAAGGGGTGGCTAATTCGGTAAGTGTAATGATGCCATGTCCCTGGGTGCCTTCCTTTGTTGAATTTTTAAAAAAGAATCCTGAAGTGGATGCAGGTTTGCATCTGACACTTACTTCGGAATGGAAAAAATACCGTTGGGGTCCTTTGATGGGAAGAACTGCTGTTCCCGGCTTAACCGACAAAGAGGGGGCTATGTGGCCTTCTGTTGCAGATGTAGTACGGCATGCTGCTCCTGAAGAAGTTTTTAGTGAAATAAAAGCTCAACTGGAGCGGGCCCGTATTATGGGATTTGAACCAACTCATTTTGATAGTCATATGGGTACTTTGTTTGCTTCCCCTGAATTCATGAAGGAATATATAAAATTGGGCATTGATAACCGTATACCAGTCATGATGCCGGCAGGGCATAATACCCTTATTGCTGCGCAGATGAAAATGCCTGAAGAGCAGGTTCAGCAGATAAGAGAAACAGGTCTTGCATTATGGAATGCAGGGTTGCCCGTGCTTGATGATTTGCATAATGATACCTATGGCTGGAACGCAACAAAAGAAATAAATAAGGATGATAAGAAATTGCAGGCCTGGAAAACAAAAAAATATATTGAAGCCATAAAATCATTAAAGCCTGGCGTTACCATGATGATCATGCATTGTACCTCACCTACTGAAGTTTTTAAACATATATCCGATTCCGGGCCGGTGCGGAAAGGAGATATGCTGGTCATGCTGGATCCTGAATTTAAAAAGGCCTTAATAAATGAAAACATTATTCTTACTACCTGGAGGGAGTTAATGGAAAGAAGGACGAAGGTGAAAGAATAAAATGAAAAATAAATACAAAGTAACCCAGATTAATTTGCCGTGAGCTCTTCGTAGGCCGCCGTTAAAGGGCGATTGATACCATCACCTTTCCATTCAGCTGCACCGGGAATTTCAGTTGCTTTTAAAATTTCATCTTTTGTTTTGCCGGCTTTTATTTCTCCATCAACAAATTTCAATACACTGCCCAGGTAATCCTGGAATTTTTTGAGATCATCGCTTTTGCCTGTGATTTCATAACCGGTACCTGAATGGCCAAATACATAAATAGTGTTATTATCAAACTTATTGATGCCCTTATCTAATACGTCTATCCAGCTTTTTATATTCGCTCCGGCCCCCCGGTCTACATAGGGATGGCGCCTGTTAAAGACCAGGTCTCCGCAATGAACAATATTTGCATGCTGAAAATGGACAAAGCTGTCACCATTCGTGTGGGCGGCTCCATGCCAGGAGAGGCAAATTTTTTCATTGCCGATCTGCTCACACCAGGAATCTGTAAATGTTTTATCAGGGTACAGTTGTTTGTCTTCTGAGTTTTGATTTTTTGCAGAGACTTGCTGGTTCTTTTTTGAATTTTCATGCGCCACAACATGTTCCGCTATACCTTTAAATGTAAGGTTTCCGGCAGTATGATCACCGTGATGATGAGTATTGACCAAGAGTTTAAATGGGGCCTTATTTTTTTTCTTTAATTCATCAACCAGGTGTTGCGACTGTTCCGGAAATTGTGAATCCACAACAACAATTCCTTGTTTTGAAAGCAAAAAGGCAATCGTTCCTCCTCTTTCAGTAAAGATGCCCGCATCATTCCTTAACATGGTAATTTTCCATGGATCTTCAAAAAAATCGATGATCATCTTATGTTGGGCAAGTGTTAAGGCGCCTATTGTAAATGCAGAATTTTGTATAAAGGATCGTCTGTGCATGATTTATTAATTTAAAAAATCTATTGTTATCCCGGCAGAAAATGCTCTTTAAAGGTAATCAACAGGAATGAAAACAGTCAGATGGATTTCATTCCTGCCAGCAATGGTAAGGGGCCCGGAACAGGACTTAAAAAGTAATTTCTATATTCTTTTAATTTGAAGCTGTGGGCACCGCATTCCACATATCAACCACATTTTTCCACGAGCCATCTTTCTCTTTTCCGCCATACCGTTACGGCTTTATTCTTCTCTGTTATTGGATTACCCAGTGAATCGTTCACAGTAATTTGATTTTGTTCTATCATATATGCCATATCGCCACTTTCAGAAACTTCCACACTTAACGGCTCCCAGCTTATCCTGAATCCCGGAATATTTGAAGTGCCTTCAATCATTCCACGGATGGCAGCTTTGCCTTTTAAAGGTGGCTGTCCGGGAGACATAACTACTGCATCTTCGGCCCAATACTCAAGCGTTTTTTCCATGTCACCGGTTGCAGCAGCTTTTGACCATTCCCTGCTGGTTTGCATTAATTTTTCTCCTTCCTCTTTGGTGTTAATATGAATTCCTCCGCAACTTGATAAAAGAGCTGATAGAATAATTACCGATGTCCATTTCATATTAGTATTTATTTAAAGGGATTAAGAATAACTGGCAATTTAATTTTTATCAATAAAGGCAAATGTCAAATTTAAAAGATCCGAATTTAATGCTTTCTTATATTTAAATTGAAAAGCAGTTGTATATAAATGATGAATTAAGAAAAATAGTAAAATTAAAATAGATTATGACTTTCAGAAATAGGTATGTTGCATAGAGTAATTAAGTTTTGCTATATTACCGTCATGAATTTTTTACTACGCATTTTAATTACGGCCCTGGTGGCATTTGGCCTTGCTCATTTTTTAAATGGTAT
>JBPPMM010000188.1:0-2514 GCA_051306075.1 Chitinophagaceae bacterium | reverse complement strand
CAATATTTTTTAAGAAATGCCTAAAAACTATTTCTGATTCACTCAATTCCTGTTCCCAAATTCATTTTTCCGGTACAAGTCATTTTTCTTATCTTCAAACACCAAAAAAATCAATTCTCATGGCAATATTCAACTTGCAGGTAAACGGAAAAGAATACAAAGCTGATGTTGCAGCCGATACACCCCTTTTATGGGTGCTGAGAGAGCATCTGGGTTTGGTGGGTACCAAGTATGGTTGCGGTATTGCACAATGCGGAGCCTGCACCGTTTTACTCGACGGCAATGCTGTAAGAGCTTGCGTGATGCCTGTTTCAGCTATTAAGACATCTAAAGTAACAACCATTGAAGGCTTGTCTGAAGACGGTGATCATCCTTTGCAACAAGCGTGGGATGAAGTGGATGTTCCGCAATGTGGTTATTGCCAGGCGGGACAGATCATGACCGCCGCCGCCTTATTAAAGCGAAAGCCCAAACCAAGTTCCCAGGAAATTGATGATGCTATGAACGGTAACCTTTGCCGTTGCGGAGCTTATCATCGCATTCGTGATGCTGTAAAATTAGCCAGTACAAAAATCTAGTATATGACAACTCTAAATAAAACCAACAGAAGGGATTTTTTAAAAATAACTTCTATGACGGGCGGTGGCCTGTTGCTGGGCTTTAGCTGGCTTAGCGCCGAAGCAGAAGCCCCTGTCATCATGAACAAAGCAAACTTTGCAGGTGAATTAGGTTTTAATAGTTATTTGTCGATCGGGACAGATGGCACTATCACTATTTTTTCTCCAAATCCTGAACTGGGTCAAAACATCATGACTTCCTTTCCAATGGTTGTAGCAGAAGAATTGGATGCGGACTGGACCCGAGTGAAAGTAATACAGGCACCACTTGACACTGCTAAATTTGACCGGCAACTCACTGGCGGTAGTGGCGCCGTTCCTCATTCATGGAAAAAATTAAGAAATGCCGGAGCTACGGCCAGGTATTTATTGATTGCCGCCGCTGCAAAACAATGGAGTGTTGATGCAACACAGTGTACTGCGAGTAATGGATTTGTTATTCATACATCATCAGGTAAAAAATTAGGTTATGGAGAACTGGCTGAAGAAGCGTCAAAGATGACGGTGCCTGCAGTTGTTCCGCTGAAAAACCGCAAAGATTTTAAACTTATAGGTACTGCTGTTCGCAATGTTGAAAATAAAAAGATCATTACAGGCAAACCCATATTTGGTTCTGATTTTCACAGGGAGGGAATGGTACTTGCAATGATACAAAGACCACCTGCTTTTGGTACAAAAATAAAATCAGTTGATGCTGCTGCTGCCAAGGCCATGCCGGGTATCATTGATGTGATCACCTTCAAAAATAATGTAGCCGTTATAGGTAAAACCACCTGGGAGATCATGAAAGCAAGAAAGGCGGTAAAAATTGAATATGAAAAAGATGGTAATATTGAAAGCACTTCTGATCATGATCAATTATTTATTTCGCTTTTAAAAAGTGATAACGCTACTGTAAGAAGAAAGGATGGCGATGTGGACACGGCATTTAAAAATGCAGCTAAAATTATTAAGAGTGAATACCAGTGTCCTTTTATTCCGCACAATCCCATGGAGCCGATGAACTTTTTTGCGGATGTAAGAGAAGATGGAGTTGAACTGGTTGGCCCCACCCAAACTCCTGCCAGTGCCAGAACGGCCACTTCAAAACTTTTAAACATTCCGGAAGATAAAATTACAGTGGAGATCACGAGACTTGGTGGTGGTTTTGGCCGCAGGCTCAAGTATGATTATGTGGTGGAAGCGGCTGAGGTATCAAGCATCATAAAAAAACCTGTTAAACTCATCTGGTCCCGTGAAGATGATGTAATGGGAGGTAGCTATCGCCCTGCTGTACGTTATCGCTTTGAAGCGGCCCTGGATGATAAAGGGAATCTGATCGGTTATAAGCTAAGAGGAGTTGGTATCAATGTAAACAATTCAACAAGGGAAGATAATTTCCCTTCCGGTGCAGTAGAAAATCTTTTGATTGATACGGTAGAACATATTTCTCCCATCACCACGGGTGCATGGCGGGCACCGGTCACCAACTTCCTGGCATTTGCAGAGCAGGGATTTATTGATGAAGTAGCAATGGCCGCAGGAAAAGATCCGGTACAATTCAGGTTAGAGCTTTTGCAAAAAGCAAAAGCAAAACCTGTTGGAGCTATCAAGTACAATATTGACAGAATGGAAACCGTGATCAAACAAGCGGCTGAAAAATCAGGATGGGGAAAAAAGAAAGGAGTATCGCAGGGATTTAGTGTTTATTTTTCTCATGCTTCTTATGTAGCGCAGGTTTGTGAGGTGGAGATGAAAGCAGGAAAGCCCATCGTTAAGAAAATTGTTGCTGTATCCGATTGTGGCGAAGTGATCAATAAGAGCGGGGCGTTGCAACAGGTTATGGGTGGTATTGTTGATGGATACGGACATGCTATGTTTGGTAAATTAACTTTCAGAGACGGAATACCTGTACAAA
>JBPPMM010000180.1:0-6449 GCA_051306075.1 Chitinophagaceae bacterium | reverse complement strand
TTGTTGAATCTGATCGGGGGAAATATCTTCAAAATATAAGTACAATGCCTCGGTAAGATTTGACAAAGCCTCTTCCTTTGTTTCCCCAAAACTAGAAACTTCAACATTCAGGCACTGGGCTACAAAATACTTTCCTTCCTGCCATAGTATATTTTGCAATGATACCTGCATACTTTACCGTTTGCTCAAATCTACTAAAATTGCCCAGTAATTATTAGGCTAATTTGTTCTATTTCATCTCATTTCTTAACCAACTCGATCTCAAAATTTACCAACTCCTTGAACTGCTGAATCCTTGCATCAATATCATTCTTATTTACTTCTTTCAATCGGGTAGGTCCAAATTTTTCTACACAGAAACTGGCCATTGCAGAACCAACGATGATGGCTCGTTTCATATTTTCAAAAGAAATATCACCGGTTTTTGCAAGATGGCCAATAAATCCTCCGGCAAAAGTATCGCCGGCACCCGTTGGATCAAAAACATCCTCAAGCGGTAATGCAGGAGCAAAGAAAACACTGTCTTCATGAAATAATAATGCACCATGCTCTCCTTTTTTTATGATCAAGTATTTTGGACCCATTTCCATTATACTTTTTGCGGCTTTTACCAAAGAAAACTGGCCGCTTAATTGCCTGGCTTCCGCATCATTTACCATCAACAGGTCAACTTGTTTTAATACATTTTCAAGTTCAGGCAATGCGATCTCCATCCAAAAATTCATGGTATCCATTACGATCAGCTTTGGTCTTTTTTTCATCTGGTTTATCACACTTAGTTGTGTAGCCGGAGCCAGGTTTCCCAGCATCAGGAACTCTGCGTCCTGGTAGCTATCAGGAATTTTTGGGTTGAAGTCTTCCAATACATTGAGGTCGGTTATCAACGTGTCGCGGCTGTTCATATCCTCGTGGTAGCGGCCGCTCCAGAAAAAGGATTTTTTATCCTTTACTATTTCTACACCTTCTAATTGTACGCCCCTCCTTTTTAATTCATTCATTTCCTCCACAGGAAAATCATCGCCAATAATTGATACCTGCAAAACAGGTTTTATAAAATTAGCGGCTGCATATGCAACATAAATAGCGGAACCGCCAACGATCTTATCTATTTTACCAAAAGGAGTTTCTATAGCATCAAAAGCCATCGTACCAACTGCGATCAGAGACATGCAAAAAGGGATTAAAAATTAACAATGAAGTTACAGCGGGCAATATTACTGCAAATAGTGGGAACCATGAATTAGTATATATGTATAGCCGGCATTCCTGTTCCTGATCAACCAATATGAACGGTCGTTTTCAAATTAAGTCAACTCTCTTATCTTTGAGTATGGCTAAAGCTCAGCGTCGCAAGGCATCTAAAAAAGAATTGATCCTGGAAAAGGCATCCGCTATGTTTCGTCAAAAAGGTTTCGCTGCTACTTCTATGCGTGACCTGGCAGAAACCGTGGGAATAGAAGCTGCCAGTTTATACAATCATATCCGGTCAAAAAATGAGATCCTTGAAGCGATATGTTTTGATGTAGCAAACCGGTTTAATAGTAATATGACCACCATTGAAACCGGTGGGCAAAATTCTATATGGAAGATAGAAACGCTTCTTCGTTTTCATATTCGCCAAATGATAGAAAAATATGAAGAGGTTTATGTGAGTGATCGTGAATGGAAGCACCTGGAAGAACCTTATCTTTCAAATTTCCAGGAACAGCGTCGTAATTACCGAAAAAAGTTTGCAGCTATAATTGAAGAAGGTATCAAAAATAATGAGATACGTAAAATTGATGCGTCTACTGCCGTGCTCATCATGTTACATGCTGTAAGCGGAATCGAATCCTGGCACCGCTCCAAAGCAAAGATCAATGCGGCTGAATTAGAGGATAACATGGTAATGATCATGATTGATGGTTTACGAAAACAAGGATGATCCATGTCCATTCATTTTCACTCCCTTCGTATTAAAGAGGTCAGGCAGGAAACACCGGATTGTGTTTCTCTTCTTTTCGAGATTCCGGAACATCTGAAAAATGATTTTAAATTTAAGCAGGGACAAAGCCTCACTATGCGGACAACTATCAGTGATGAAGAAGTACGTAGAACGTATTCTATCTGCAGCAGTCCCATGGAAAATGAAATAAGAGTAGCCATAAAAAAAGCGGATAAGGGTTTATTTTCCACGTTTGCAAATGAAATATTAAAACCAGGTGATCAGCTGGAGGTAATGGAACCTGTGGGAAAATTTTATACAGCTCTTCATCCTGAACAAAAGAAAAATTACCTGGCCTTTGCAGCCGGCAGTGGCATTACGCCGGTTTTATCAATAATAAAAACGAGCCTGGCTACAGAACCCGCCAGTTCCTTTACCCTTGTATATGCCAGCAGAAACAGAAATTCAATTGTTTTTTTTGAAGAACTTGAGGGATTAAAAAATAGATACCTGCACCGCTTTAACCTGATCAACTTACTGAGCAGGGAAATTGCAGATACTCCCATTTACTCCGGAAGAATTGACAAGGATAAGTTAACCTCCCTTTCAAAATTGATCAGGTATGAAAACATGGATGAAATATTTATATGCGGACCACAGGAAATGATCTTTACTACTAAAGATTTTTTGCAACAAAGAGGAATTGATAAAAGAAAAATTCATTTTGAACTATTTACTACACCGGGCAGTACGTCGGCTGAAAATGAAAATAAAAAAGCAATAACTAATGGAGCCGTGGGGCTAAACCCTGACCAACTTAAAAGTAAGATTACTGTTAAGCTGGATGGCAGATCATTCAATTTTGAGCTAGGTTATAATGATGAACCCATACTGGATGCTGCATTAAAGCAGGGTGCGGATCTACCCTATGCATGCAAAGGGGGAGTGTGTTGCACTTGTAAGGCCAGGTTGATAACGGGTGAGGTAGAAATGGAAGTACATTGGGGGCTAGAAGATGATGAGATCCGGGAGGGCTATATCCTTACCTGCCAAAGTCATCCCAAAACTGAGAAAGTGGTAGTAGACTTTGATATTAAATAAATATTTTAAAACAAGCAGTTTATGGATAAAAAGAAACTCCAGGTTTTAAAAGGTGAAAAATGGGTAACTATTCCCGGTCATAGAACCGCCTATGGCGAAAAATATGCAATCAGTAATTATGGAAGGCTGGCAAAATTTTTAAAACAAGTATCTGATGGCTCCCTGTTGAAAGGCAGCCTGCAGCAGGGCTACCCCATCTGGCGAACCAACAAAAAAGGTAAATATTTTCATGCTTTACTACATCGCCTGGTTGCAAAATATTTTTTGCCAAAGCCCCAGAGAAGAGAAACCATCGTTATTCATTCCAATTATAAAAAAACGGATAACCGCTATTACAATCTTCAGTGGGCAACACCGGAAGAAGCATCTGCACACCAGCAAGGCAGCCCTGCCGTAAAAAAAGCTAAAAAGAAAATGCGGGAAAATCCGGGCACGGGTTCTGCCACTAAACTTACCATTGCCAATGTAAAAAAGATAAGAAATTTGATAGCTGCGGGAAAAACACTAAAAGAAATAGCCAGGACTTTTGGCGTAAGTGACATGCAGATCCATCGGATTAAAACCGGGGAAAATTGGGGGAATTTAAAATGATAGAAACAAAAAATTAAGCGGCCATCCTATGTGGCGTCCTCTAAAAATTTTAAGCCCGTCTCTTCTAGACTACTCATGATAAAATTTGGCATTCATGCTTCAACAATTTTTTTCTGCATTTTTGGTGAGATTGTATTTTAAATACCCAGTAATGACCTGACCCCTTATGTCCGCTTTTGGATGATTTGTATCAACCTATTTCAAGACGAGCGAAAGTCGAGATAAGATCCATTTTGTTGATGATTAGAATTCCGTTACGTTGATAACTGAAGCCGAATAAAAACTTGTTGCCGATTGTTTCAATATCCAGCCCTGCTATTTCAAACTTTTGTTGTAAGCAGTCCTTCTTATACCGATTCGCTCAAGTTCCGCTAACAATCCGCTTTTAATGCTTGTCTATAAATCCAAGTACCATCTTATTAAACTCAGCCGGATTCTCATATTCCAACCCATGCGTAGTGTTTGTAAGTGTGGCTATTTCCTTATTGCTTAAACAGCGATTCATTTCATTTATCATTGAAGAAAAAACTATAGGTGAGATATCGCCTTGTAACAATAATACAGGTACTTTTATTTTTTTGAGATCATCGCAGGAAACCGCGGAGAAAATATTTTTACTGAACATAACACCTCGTATTTCCGGGGTATTTACCATTATAATTTCGCGGACCTCTTGAGGAAACCGGGAGAAATACAAGCTATCACCCATCACACCGCTAACAAGTGCATTTGCCGCTTTTTCATTGTCATTGTTTTTAAATGCCTCAATCACAGGAGTAAAAGCTTTTGTAATAAAACTATTCAGAATAGTATCGCCACCCGGAACATTCTGCAGCAGCGATGGGACAAACGCTTCGCCTAGTGTGAGGCTACGTATCAGTTCAGGATGATTTATGGTAGTAAACAAAGCTGTACTAGCGCCAAAAGAGTGCCCTACCAGATGCACCGGCCCCAGGTTCAAGATCTTTAAAAATTCAGAAAGGTCTTTGGAATGAGAAATAACAGTTAGATCTGCTGAGTCATTTATAATTTGTTTGTTTGGATAAGCAAAGCGCCGGCTGTAAGCAATTACCCGGTGGTTTTTAGCAAACGTATCCATTTGTGCTCCCCAGGTCCGATAATCTCCCAGAACACCGTGAACAAATACCACAGGATCACCTTTCCCAATGTCAATGTAATGAATGCTATCACCGTTAATCAAAACAGCTTTCACTTCAGGAACTGCCATGGTTTCATTTTGTGTTGAACAGCAGCAACAAAAAGATCAGGGAGAAGAAATTCTTTTTCATAACTATTATTTTGAATTGAATAATAAAACTGCTTTATAAAATATTGATTTTGTATTTTTATCAGTTACCTAATACATAGCAATCCTTTAGGCTTTTAGAATTAACACGTTGTTCATTAGGATCGCTTACAACATTAAGGCTTTGCGTTCGGCGGGGCATTTGGAAAACGTCCAGTCTGGAACTGAAGCGGCATAAAGTTACAAAAGTTGAGAACTTATTCTGTTGATGAGTTGCGTTGGGCCGAGCCCGAACCGAAGCCGATAATAGTACAAAAGCTTGGCTCGACCCCGTCAGCACTGCTGACGCAAAACTGCATGTTGTGGCAGCTATTTTTTTAATCATTTATGCCGGCTTAACGTAAATTCTATTTTTAGTATAATCAATAAAGCAGTTATTCTTTTTGGGGGGACCAACCCCTAAAACTCCCTGAAAGTCGTCGAATGAAAATTTTATTTCTTCGTAAAAGAAATCTATTTCTCCAATGGAATAAATGTCGTGGATAAGCCCAAAGATGATTGCTCAAAAGCAAACCAAACAGATACTTCAATATCATCTTTCAGACGATATAAAGGCAAACAGCCTTTGCGGGGTTCAATTATTTATTTCAAATCCTGTCCGGCCAGATATTTGGCAATTCTCCGCTGAAACCCATTTCAGGGAGACCATTGACTTCTTTTATTTCATCCTCTGACAATTCAAAATCGAACAGGCTGATATTTTCTTTAATTCTTTTTGGCGTGGTCGATTTCGGAATCACAATCACATTGTGCTGAATTACCCAGCGAAGACAAATTTGAGAAACTGATTTATCGTGCTTTTTAGCTATTCTTTCTAAAACCTCATTCCCAAATACTTTACCTCTTGCCAAAGGTGACCAGGACTCAACTATAATACCTTGTTTTTTACAATACTCAGTTAATTCTGGTTGCCAGTAACCCGGATGGAACTCTATTTGATTGATCGCGGGAATTACCTTTGCTGTCTGAAAAAGAGCCTCCAGGTGTTTTTGCCAAAAGTTGCTTACACCAATGGATTTAATCTTTCCTTTGGCTTGTAATTCCTCCATTGCACGCCAGGCTTCGGCATTGGTCTGTTGCCAGTTTTTATAGTTCCTGGCATTGGCTGGCCAGTGTACCAGGTATAGGTCAATATAGTCCAATCCCAGTTTGTTGAGAGATTCTTCAAAAGCTGTTTTAGTTTGTTCATAGCCTAGGTTTTCTCTCCATAATTTGGTGGTAACTACAATTTCATTCATGGAAAGGCCACTTGCTTTTATCCACTTTCCCACAGCCTCCTCATTTTCATATTTAGCTGCAGTGTCAATAAAACGATAACCATTGGCCAAAGCATCCATAACAGATTGAATCCCCTCCTGGTCAGTTGATTTGTATGTTCCAAAGCCTACTATTGGAATCTCATTGCCATCATTTAAAATTATTTCTTTCATAAATAAATGCTATTGTGATTTTGGAATGCATGCAAACTTCCGATTATTGTCGAAGTGCTGTAAATAGAATTCAGTCAATAGGAATCATGTTATCGGC
>JBPPMM010000177.1:0-4580 GCA_051306075.1 Chitinophagaceae bacterium | reverse complement strand
GAAGAACAACATGAAAGAGTTGAAAAAGGAACAGAAGTAATAAATCATTCATTAAGCTGGGATTTTACGTTGACCAAAGCCCTTGATAATCGCTGGTCAGTTGCATTCAACCTGCCGCTCATTTCAAATGTCCGGTCTTCTATGTATGAACATTATGGTAATAATAATAGCTCCAAACCCGGAGCCCGGAGAAATACAGAGTCATTTGGAATTGGTGATATCAGGTTCGCAGCGTATCGCTGGTTGCTAAATCCTGAAAAATCCCGCAATGGCAATATTCAGGCAGGGCTTGGTATCAAGCTACCTACCGGTGATTATAAATACCAGGATTACTTTCATAAATTATCATCAACAGGAGCTGATAGTGCAGTGATGGGTCCGGTAGATCAGTCTATTCAATTAGGTGATGGCGGAACGGGTTTTACTGTTGAGTTAAATGGCTTTTACAATTTTACTCACAAGCTGAGTTTATACGGCAATTTTTATTACCTCATCAATCCAAGAGAACAAAGCGGTACCTCTACATCAAGAGGAGGAGCTGTATCAGCTACCAACCAAAAATACTTCACGGCTACGATGAGTGTACCGGATCAGTATTTGGTAAGAGGCGGCCTGAATTATATGTCCGGCAAATTCAATTTTTCTGGTGGCATCCGCACGGAAGCCATTCCTTCCAGCGATCTTTTTGGAGGTGATAAAGGCTTTCGCAGACCAGGGATAGTTACTTCAGTAGAACCCACTATTTCATACATAACCAAAAAAGGTAATTTCTATTTATCAGTACCGGTGGCTATAGAGCGAAATCGTACGCAAAGTTATTCAGACAAGCTACGTACGACAGAATCAGGTACTAAAGTGCAGGGCGATGCCGCTTTTTCCGACTACCTCATCAATGTTGGATTCTCTGTACGGCTTTAAGTATTAAAACAGATCAGGTATAAGGCTTAAATCTTTTGCTTCCCTTTATTGGTTCACTTCTTTTTGAATTGAACCAATAAAGGTTGATTGTAAAATTTTATTCAAAAAAATTTTGCTATTTAAAATGCTTTTACAATGAAAAAATTATTAACCAAAATGAGATCTTCTTTTGCAGTACTGCTTCTCGTTTTATTAACTGCTGGCGCATCTGCGCAAACAGATATCGATGCCATCATGATGGAAAAGAATGCTTTTTGTGTTGGCCCGATCTACAGCCACAGCAGCTGGAAAAATTATTGGGAAGGAACATTAAAGAGGGAGAACTTGAATCTCGGAAAAGTATCCACGCAAATGTTTGGCCTCATGGGTAACTATGGTATTACCCGCAGGCTGAATGCTCTTTTTAGTGTGCCCTATGTAAAGACCAAGGCTTCTGCCGGTACTCTCAGTGGCCTGGATGGAATACAGGATCTTAACCTGTTTCTTAAATGGAGGCCATTTCAAAAGAAACTTGGAAGTGGAAAGCTTTCTTTATATGGTATAGCCGGAGTTTCTCTCCCTCTAACCAATTATGTAGCCGATCTTCTTCCTTTATCGATCGGTCTGCGAAGTAAAACAGCTTCCGCCAGAGTAATGGCCGATTACGAACTTGGCAATCTCTTTGCCACCGGTTCTGCCACTTATGTATTAAGAGATAATATCAAAATAGACAGGGATGCTTATTATACTACCGAAATGCATTACAGCAATGAAGTAGAAATGCCCGATGGCGCCAATTTTAATTTTCGTGCCGGTTTTCGCAATCACCGGTTGATTGCGGAAGCAGTGCTGAATAACTGGACAACACTGGGTGGCTTCGATATTACCCGCAACAATATGCCCTTCCCCAGTAATAAAATGAACGCTACCATGGCAGGTGTTAATGTGAAATATGTTTTTCCTTTTTTACCTCAATTGTCAATTGTAGGTGGGGGCATGTATACAGTGGCAGGAAGAAATGTTGGTCAGTCTACTACTGTATATGGTTCTTTCCTTTATGTATTTGATCTCAGCAAAAAAACAAAATCATCTGATCAACCTGCAAAAACTAATTAAGATGAAAAGAATATTTCCCTTTTTTGCCCTTGTGATTCCGGCATTTGTGGTCATTATCTTTGCCTGCAACAAAAATGTTGATGGCAGAACAGATAATGCGCCTGCACTTCAACCTTCAAATATCGATCTGAATGCCGGTACCTGGAAACCGGTATTGCTAACCGGGCCAACAGAGTTTTCTGTGAATGCCCCATCGGCTACTACTACGCCGGATTATATAGCACAGGTCAATGAAATAAAATCATGGCAAGCTAATTTGACCGACGAAGAAAAAGCGATCGTGAAATATTGGAGTGCCGGGGCGGTCTTTCGCTGGAACGAAATAATGAGAGAATTGGTTGCGAAATATAATTTGCCTCCTTACCAGAATCCTGATGGATCCTATCCTGCACCAAGTGCCAATAACCCTTTGGCTTATCCCTATTTTCCTTTTGCCAACCCACCGTATGCCGCAAGAGCTTATGCGTATGTAAGCGCAGCGCAATATGATGCCTTGGTGGCAGCATGGCATTATAAAACTCTATATAATCGTGCTGCCCCTTATTCAGTTGATCCTACAGTGAATGTTTTGATTCAAAAATCAGACCTTCCTTCCTACCCATCGGAAGATGCTGTAATAGCAGGTGTTTCCGTTGAAATGATGAAATTAATGTTTCCGGGTGAACAGGAATTTATCCAACTAAAAGCAGAGGAACATAAACAGTCCCGTATAATAGCCGGGGCCAATGTGCGCAGTGATATTGAAGCCGGGGAGGCTTTGGGTAAAGCCGTGGCACAAAAATTTGTTGCCCGGGCAAGAGGTGACCGTGCAGGAACAGCGGGCGGTAATCCCACAGTTTGGGCTCAATTTGAAGCGGATTGCGTGGCAAGAGGTGAAATCCCGTGGAAAAGCCTTGAGCTTCCCAAACGTCCGCCCATGCTGATGCTGTTTGGGAAAGTAAAATGTTTTTTGTTTGACTCACTTACTGCGATCTCACTTCGTCCCGGACCGCCACCTTCTACGTCAAGCGACCTGATGAAGAAAGAACTGGAGGAAGTTTACTCTTATACCAAAAACCCGAAACGTGAGCATATAAAAGCGGTTCATTTCTGGGCCGATGGTATTGCCACATCTACACCTCCGGGCCATTGGAATGATATTGCATCAGCAGATTTTATAAAAAAGAATTTTAGCGAAGTGAGATGGGCACGCAATCTGGCTTTATTGAATATGGCAGAGTTTGATGCTTCAGTAGTAACCTGGGAAACAAAAATGTTTTATTTTAACCCAAGGCCTTCACAATTGGATCCGAGAATAAAAACGCTGACAGGCGAACCCAATTTCCCCTCTTATATTTCCGGACATTCCACTTTCAGTGGCGCAGCCGCAACAATTCTTGGACATATAATACCAGATAGAAAAGCTGCGTATGAAGCAATGGCCATGGAAGCAGCTATGTCAAGATTGTATGGTGGTATACACTACCGGGCAGATTGCGAAGTGGGATTGACCGTAGGGAAAAATATTGGCAACTTCGCCGTTCAAAGAGCTACAACAGATGGAGCAGAATAAGATTTTTTTAACAAAAGCTTTTACGGCGTTGTCATTCCTGCCAGATGCCTCTTTTTCTTTTTTTCACGAAATCCTAATGCAAAAAATGAAAACGATAAATACAGTATTGCTTTTACTGGTTGTACATGCCATTGCTAATTCTCAGCAGGATACAATAAAAAATTCCCATTCCCTGGATAGTATCATTATTATTTCATACCTCAATCAAAATATTGTCAGGCCTCTACCACCTGTACAGGGCACATATATTTTCTCTGGTAAAAAAACAGAGATCATAGATCTTGCGCAAATACCTGCGGACATTACGAATAAAACAGGTCGCCAGCTTTTTGCCAAAATTCCGGGTGTATTTGTATATGATATGGATGGCGCCGGCAACCAGATAAACATTGCATCAAGAGGACTTGACCCTCACAGGGGCTGGGAATTCAATAATCGTAAGGATGGCATCATTACCAATTCTGATATGTATGGTTATCCTGCCAGTCATTACAGTATGCCGTTGGAAAGTATCGCCCGTATTGAATTAGTGAGGGGAACCGGGTCGCTTCAGTATGGAGCACAATTTGGCGGTATGCTGAATTATATTTCCAAACAAGGTGATACAACCCGGCCATTCAGTTTTGAGAGTATCAATACAGCAGGTTCCTTTAACCTCTTGAGTACTTACAATGCTATTGGCGGAAAGTCAGGTAAATTTAAATACTATGCCTATATTCAAAAAAAATCAAGAGATGGTTATCGTGACAATGAGCATACTGATTCGGAATCAGAAGCTATCATACTAACCTATGATGCTTCTTCCAAATTATCCATCCGTTCAGAATGGGCTCGATCCAAATATCTTTATCGTATTCCAGGCGCACTCACAGATAGCATGTTTCATGCTGCTCCCAGGCAAGCTACCCGCTCAAGAAATTATTTTTCCCCTGATATTCACGTTCCTTCTTTTAATCTAAACTGGCAGATCGCTTCACAAACAAGATTGCAATTAACGTTATCAGCCGTATTGGGA
>JBPPMM010000106.1:0-10063 GCA_051306075.1 Chitinophagaceae bacterium | reverse complement strand
CCTTCAATAGGTACTTGTTTTTGATTTATTTTATAGTTAGTCGTTATTCCAGGATTTGAGTAAGTCTGGCTTCCACCAGCCAACGTAACAACTCCATCTTTTTCATGAATGATATGTGAATGACTATTTATTCCATTGTTTCCTTGCGGGTCTTCTTTATCTCCAAATACAGCATTGTCGGAATCAATATTAAACAAAGAATTATAAGCTGGAGTTGATACGGTAACAACATTCACTTTAATTCCCATTTCACCGAGCATCCCAGCTGCTTGTATTGCAACATTTCCGCCATGACTATAGCCTATTATACTGATTGGCTCAGCCTCGGTAATTGTCTTATTCTTCAGCATGGTTTCTCTTTTATCAACGATGTACTGAAGCAATTGCCTTGCTGCTGAAGTACGTGTATCTTCATCTTGAAGAGGCGGCATTGGGCTAAACAACCTAAACTGGTCATCGTATTGAGTATTGTTTGTAATTCTCTTTAGTTCATTAATAGCACCGTTACTTCTAAAATCTACACCTTGACCATTAGAACCGATACCTTTACCTTGCTGTGTACCATGAACAACAAATGCCTCAAGTCCATCCAAGTCAATAGCAACAATCGGTGTATTAGATGCAAATTCGTTCCCGCCCGGAGTCTCACCGCCCGGCTTTGTGATGAGTGGACTCCGGGCCTTCCAGTAATTTCTCAATAATCATTTCTTCCACATCGGTGACTTTATATGCCGCATGATTACCTCTTATATAAAAACGTGCAGCGCCATGTTCTTACTCATAGTGTAAAAGTATTGAATCTGGCTTTACGTTACACAAAGTCCAATGTCCCATGGCCTGCGCACAGAATCCATGATGGAGACATAGGCAGAACGAGTAACGAGAGGAGACTACGGGAGGAAAAAATTGGATTTATCGTGTTAGGCAATGATTCGGAAACTGAAGGAAATAGGTTATGTGAAAATTTGAATGAATAATTATTTACTCATTTTTGCCGCTGATATATGTTTGGCCGTATCTGTATAATGACGAAGTCGAATTATTTTACCCTCCTTATCAAACGTCCATAGATGCATTTCTTCATCGCGGTAATGGCCACCCGTAGACGGCACATCCGCTTCAATTATAAATTCCACGGCCACCTGGTTTTCATTACTCATAATGGATAACACACGAAAATCCAGGATGCGAAGTTCGCCCACAATTTTAAAAAATTCCAGCGCACCCTCTTTTCCCTTACGTGGCTGCAACCAGGGTACTCCTGCTTTCTGTGCTGAGTTATCGGCCCATAATTCCCAATCAGAATTGTCGGCTACACAATCTATAATAGCAGGGATGTCGCCTTTACCAAAAGCTTCATAAATGGTGTTAATGGTTTGGAGAATATGGTTCATAAAAAGTCATTTAAATGTGAATGAAAAATTCAATCATTGACATAGTAAATCTTACAATTTATAAAAGGCATACGTAGTGATAAGTTATTAGCTGCCTGTAACTAAAATTGGAATTGAAGTTAAATATTTTTTGTTTGAATTTACCTGGACTATAGTGGGATACAGGTTTTGGTTCGCCTATTCTTTTGTCCCTCCTTCTATATTCATAAACATCTTTATTTATTTTCTTCCTTTATCAAATGCTGATCAAATCCCAAAGCAACCAGTTGTTCATATGCTTCCCAAATTGTTGCCGGTATTTCCTGGGCAATTTGAAATCCCTTGGAAGGATAAATCTTGATACGCTGCAAATCACCCACCATAATATGGATCACCCTTTCCAAAGGTATTTCCTCCGTCGGGTATTCATCAAAAGGAATTTGTGGTGAGGTAACAATTAAATCCTTCGTGGGCCAGTGCTTTTTAAATGTGGCGTAGCTCCTTCTTTCCATATATGGCTTTTGCACCACGATGAAGGTTTGCGGATCCAGGCCCCGCTCTTTTAGCAATTGATGTGTAAACAAAATATTTTCACCCGTATTGGTTGATTGGTTTTCAACAAGGGTGGCCCCGGCCGGCACTCCTTTTTGTAAAGCGATAGCGGCAAATTTATCGGCTTCTTTTTCGGTCCACATGCCTTGCGTAAAATTTCCTAATCCACCCGACATGATAACGACCGGCGCCCAACCTTGCAAATATAATTCCGCGGCCCGATCCGCTACCCGCAGGTCATGACTGCCCAGTGCCAGTATGCAATCAGCTTTTTTCAATACATGATCCATGTGGTGGTAATCCCATAATTTTCTGGCAAGAAATAAAACTTCATCAGTGATCATCTGAACAATAAATTTACACTAGAAAAAAAGCTCCATCTTTTGATGAAGCCCGGTGACCCCCCTGGGGCTCGAACCCAGGACCTACTGATTAAGAGTCAGTAGCTCTAACCAACTGAGCTAGGGAGTCAGGCTGCAAATATAAGTAGAGGCAGTTATTATTTTTTAAGAAAACAACTCCTATTCATCACGGGATTTTTGGTCGCAATAATTTAAATATGGGATACTGATTTTTCCGGAATATCAAGGATGAAGTCAATGTTCATATCCTATTAAAGTCCTGGACAAAAGAATTCAACCACATTACCTTTTATCTAAAATATAATCCAGGTTTATGAAATCATCGTAACTTTTAAGTATAAAAATATACAGCTATGAAAAAAATAATTGTAGCCCTTGCACTGGCCGGTGGTGTTGCAGCATTTGCATATGCCAGCCTTCAGAATCGCAGCCAGGAAAAACAGGCCATCGAAAAACAGCAGAAAAAAGAATTAAAAAAGGAATGCAGGAAAAGGACTTTGTATGGTTAAAAGCGATTACTAATTTTTTCAATACCGCCCCCACAAAAAAGGGACGGTATTTTTTTTATTGAACGGCCGTCATAAAAAAATAGTTGAAAGGTTCAGGATATCTGCACCTGATCTTTTTGCAAAAAGAAAGGTATTATTTTGCCAGGAGTGACAGAATAGTGCAAATTATTTCAACCAGGGTTTGTCTATACATGTTGCAAATATTAACCCCGATCAAAAATTTGCATGTTCTACCCTTTCACAATTTTGGACAATAGTTTTACTAAGATTATGGATCTTAATTAAACACCTGGAAATGAGATGCTTAAAAACAGCGGGTTATAATCTGCCCGGATTCCCCGTATTTAATTGAACATCAATACCTTACTCACTCAGCTATTTATTTTTTGGTAAAAATTACTTTTTGAACCACCCCTCTGTTTCAAATCCTTAATTTTGTCTTCACACGCTAACCCACACTTAAATTCTCCCATTATCCAAACTGCAGACGGTAGTTAAAAAAGTTGAACAAACTTTTTGATGGGCCCAATGACCGAAACGAAGAGTAAGTAATTTAATTAAGAACAAAATAAAAAAGGGAGGCAGCATGTATACGTACGACTTATTGGAAACGGGATGTTATTACCTGGTAAAAGAAAAAGGTGATTCACCAATTGTACTTATAAAAATAGTAGTGGAAACCGATCAATGCGTTTTTATTCAGCGGTTCGAGGACCCAACGCTGACGGAATGGAAACAAAAGAAAGCTGGACTGTTCGACATAGTTGAATGCCTGAATGACGAAGCAGTGAAACAATGGGAAGAACATTACAGCAGTGAAGATGCCTACTACGAAGAAGATGACGAATAGGTAACCTTTTATGTAATTCTTTTTACACAGTGATTAGTATGGATTACTTTTAATCCAACCTAATCACTTTTTTTATGCCTGTCTTTATCTTTAAAAAAATGACTTTTGTTTTTTTGGGTGTGTGGATATCCATTTGCTCTCTGGCCCAGCCGGCACCCACGGTCCGGGAAAATGATCTTCCAAAAGATTACCTGACCAAAGAATTTCATGCAGGCCGGAGAGATGCCCTGCGCAACAACTTGCCAGAAAATTCAGTAGCGGTTATATTCGCTTATCCTGAACGAAACTTCTCCAACGATGTAGATTACTTCTATCATCAAAATCCGGATATGTATTATTTCGCCGGCTACAAGGAACCTCATTCACTTTTGTTGGTTTTTAAAAATGAACAAACGGATGAAGCCGGGAATAAATACAATGAATTATTATTTGTACAAAAAAGAAATGCAAAGGCCGAGCAATGGACCGGAAGAAGATTGGGAACAGAGGGGGCAAAAGATAAACTGGGATTCCGCATGGCATTGAATGGATATGAATTTGCCGGATTTCCTGTTGACTTTTCAAAATTTGATAAGATCATTTTTCCAAAGATTCCGGAAGATGTTGCGGACAACAAAATGGATAAAGCCGACCTGTTTGACCTGCTTCAGCAATTCAGGGAAAAAGCTAAAATACCATCTGATTATTCAAAAGATAAACGATATGACAACCAGGCTTATTACTTTATAACAGCATCCCTGCGGGAAATAAAAACGCCGGAGGAAATGTTGCTTTTACGCAAGGCTGTTGAAATTTCCTGCATGGGTCAAAATGAAGTGATGAAAGTGGTGCGTCCAGATATGAGTGAGCTGGAGATCCAGGGTCTTCATGAATATGTTCATAAAATATATGGCGCTGAGGGTGTAGGCTACGGTTCTATCATAGGAGCGGGTGAAAATGGATGTGTATTACACTATATGGAGAACAGTAAAACACGGGTAGGCAATTCACTGCTTTTAATGGACGTAGGTGCCGAATATCATGGTTATACAGCTGATGTTACCCGCACTATTCCGGCCAATGGCAAATTTTCACCGGAAGAAAAAATAATTTATCAATTGGTTTATGATGCACAGGAAGCCGCTTTTAAAACATTAAAGAACGGATCAAAATGGAAAGATGCTGAGGAAGCCGCCCGTAATACTATAACCGACGGATTGATGAAACTGGGTGTTATAAAAGAAAGATCTGAATCAGGAAAATATTATCCTCACGGATTAGGCCACCATATAGGACTTGATGTTCACGACCGTGGTAATTATGGCACTATGAAAAAAGATATGGTGATGACCATAGAACCCGGCATCTATATTCCCGAAGGAAGCGACTGTGACAAAAAATGGTGGAGCATTGCCGTTCGTATTGAAGACGATGCATTGATAACAGAAACGGGTTATGAGTTGCTTTCTCATTTTGCCCCGCGCAGTATTGAGGATATAGAAAAATTAATAGCGGAAAAAAGCCTGCTAGATAATTATAAACTTCCCCCATTGAAATCGGGCCAGAAGAAAGGATTCTGACAAAATATTTCCCGTAGATAAATTGCACAAAAAAGGAGATCATATTTTGCGAAATCATTTTTTAATTATCCTATGTCCGGTTCCGTACCCGTCATCATCAACGTATAGACAATCATCAATAAATAAAAACAGGTGTTCCGGTTTGGAAACACCTGTTTTAGAAATACTATAATTCGCTTTATCAAAATACCTGGTACCGGCGGATATCCTGCACATAATCAACCGGAGGATTGGGATTGCCATCCTGGTAGTAATAATCCAGTTTGATCAAACCAACACCCCGGGCGAAATAATTTTTTATATATCCAATCAGGGCCGTTGCATCTACCCAATTGGCACCATCAAACACCTGGTATTTTTCTACCACCACAATAGTATTGGGATAGCTGGTCCCACCCACTGTTACTGCCACATCTTTTTGTTCCAGGGTAAACTGTATTCGGACAGAAACCGGGAATGCTGTTCCACTGGTGTCAGTTACTGTACCGTTTACCGGGGCCGTTTGCCAGGTAGTATTAACAACCACATCATCTTTTAAGAAAATATAATCCTGGAACGATGAACTGTCTAAACCAAAATACTCACCCAGGTCTGCATAAGTATGGTAATCTCCGCCAGCCCGCCTGTAATATCCAAAATCGTAAAAACCAGTGGCCAAATCTTCCTGCGCTTCAAAAACCGTATATATATTTCCGGCAAATGTAACAGTACCGGACTTAGCTCTTAAAAACAAGGAATCGTTTGGATTACCATCATATTGATAACTCCAGTTGCTTCCTTCTGTTCTTGGAAAATAATCAACGGAACTTGTTACTACTACTTCAAAACCACAAACCGAGGTGCCAACTGTTACAGGTATATTGGTACTTCCGGAAATGCCGGGTGTACCAGTTGCCGTTAGTGTAATGACTTGCTGTCCTAAATTGGTAAATGATCCCGACCCGGTGAACGTCATTCCATTACTAACAGGCGTTGCCAGGGAATAGGTTCCCAATGCAGTAACATTAACGTTTATTAGAACAGTATTGGCAGTTGTAAGAGGAATGCCCACTTTATAATCACCGTTAAGCACATAATTCATACAGCTATTTGGTGCGCCAGGTAAGGTAAATTGTCCTGCAGTTGTATTACTTCCAATTATGTTTATTGGAATCAAACATTGAGAAGAATCATATCTTATAAAAAAATTACTTATACCACCGTTTACCGGGGTGCCAGTGCCATTTAACCTGACCGTGTTTAGCCCGGCTGTGGTAAAGGATCCTCTCGCCTGGAAGGATATGCCATTAACCGTATCAGAAAATACGCGGTAATTCCCAATGACAGCTACATTTACCTGCACATCAATGTAATTTTCTGTTGCCACAAGTGCAGTACCGGCTTTGTAAATTCCCTGGACGGTTTTTGGTAAGCATTCTCCTGCAGCATCACTTTGCAAGGTTCCGCCGGAAGCGCTTCCGTTTAATTCAACACTCACTTCTTTCTGGCAGGAGATTAGTAATAAAATAAAAGACAAGGGCAGGAAGAACAGAACAAGTTTTTTCATAAAAAAGGTATGATTGATCTTTCAAAAATAGGTATTTTTCATTACCCGTTATAGCATACCCCGTTATGAAAACCCGGATGAACCATCTATCTTTCCAGCTTTAATAACCGGTAAAATGAAACAAATTGCTTTCTCAATAGGTATTTCCCTTGTGGTTGGCCTTCTTTCAGCACAAACACCCACAGTGGAAGTTATTGCCTCGGGAACCAATACAAGTATCCGGGGTTTGAGTGTGGTCAATGATAACATTATATGGGTAAGCGGAACTAACGGCACAGTAGGAAAAAGTACCAACGGCGGAAAGAACTGGAAATGGATGACTGTTAATGGATTTGAAAAAACTGATTTTCGTGATATTGAAGCTTTCAATGCTAATACGGCTCTTATCATGGGCATTGGTGAACCGGCCTACATTTTAAAAACGAATGACGGAGGCGATAGCTGGCGGGTTGTATATGAAAATAAAAAAAAGGGAATGTTTCTGGATGCAATGGATTTTGCAAATAACCAGTTGGGAATAGTGATCGGAGATCCCATCGATGGAAAAATATTCATTGCCCGTACCAATAACAGCGGTAATACATGGAAGGAAATAGAAAAAACAGATAACACGGTGATAGCAGACAAGGGGGAAGCTTTTTTTGCAGCGAGCGGAAGCAATGTAAAGTTGTTTGCAAATGATGAATATTTTATAGTTAGCGGAGGACTTCGTTCGCGGTTAATAGGTCAGGGAACTGCTATTGATCTTCCAATAATACAAGGAAAGGAAAGCACGGGAGCTAATGCTATTGATATATTTGATAATGGCTTACCGAAAAAGCCGGGTCAGAGAATGGTCGTTGTGGGTGGAGATTTTAATAAAGATTCCGTGACCGAAAAAAATTGTTACTATACTATCAACGCCGGCAAAACCTGGCTGGCACCACAAACTCCGCCCCATGGATACCGAAGCTCGGTAGAATATTTATCAAAAAAGGATATACTAACCTGTGGATTGAATGGCGTTGACTATTCAGACGACGGTGGTAAAAACTGGCAATGGATCAGCAAAGAAGGTTTCCATGTTTGCCGGATAGCAAGAATTGGCACTGCAGTATTTTTAGCCGGTAGCAATGGTAAAATAGGTCGGGTGGTTTGGAAGAAATAAAAATTGAAATGAATAGAAATGGGCAGAGGCGTTGATAAGGCGTTTCACCTTTATACTTCTCAATCATAATCCAAAATCTACAAATGATCCAATATTTCTTTTACTGAAGGCCTTTTTTTATAATCCTGGTTAAAAAACCTATAGCTGATATTTGAATCCTTATCTATAATATATGTAGCCGGCACCGGCAGGTAATTTCCGTTCTTGCCATTAATTTCATCTATTTTAATTCCCCCGTTTCTATATCGTTTCAGCATATTCCCGGGTATTTCAAACTCCACTTCATAAGCCTTCATGATCTTCAAACCTTCATCATGAAGAATAGAATATTGCGCTTTAGTTTTTTCAATCGTTTTTGAAATACTCTCCGGCTTTTCTGGCGATACAGCAACCAAAGTTGCACCTTTACCAATTATTAATTGAAGCGAGTCTTCCAACTTTTGCAAGTGCTTGTTGCAGTACGGGCACCATTCACCACGGTAAAAAACCAATACTACTTTCCCTTTTTTTAAAAGCTCTTTAAGGCGTATATCTTTTCCATTCTGGTCTTTGGCTTTAAAATCAGGAGCCTTTGAATTAAGAAATAAACCCTCCGGGGCTTCCTGGGCAAAAAGAAAATGACCGGCCAGAATTAAAAGGCACCATATGCTTATTCTTTTCATTATTCTTCATTAAGAAAGTAAAACTAAAACTATAGTCATAAAATACAAGTCCCGCATAAAGTATTAACAAATCCGATTTTCACTTACTTTTATTATGCTTTGTCACCAAACTAACCTTATCATGAACAATAAACACGAAAAGAAGTTTATTTATTATATCCAGATTGGTTTCATTCTTATCACTATCGGTATTGCTTCAATAATTTTTTCTGTGCAGAATGAAGATTATAAAATAAGTTGGGTTTTATGGGCGATCATAAGTTCCATATTTTTTAATTCCGGCCTATTATTTCTTGGCAGCGCTGTAATACATAAAGTGAAATCCGACCTGTCCCGCCGACAGAAGCACAAATCTAAAATGGAGAATGGAGCCGTGGAATAAGTATGAAAAAAACAACAGGATTGAATTATAATTTCTCAGATGGATATTTTTAAACCTTACTTTTAATTTAGTGCATTCCGAAAAGCGGCTACCTCATTTGCATCAATACTATTGTTTGCATAACTTTCATCAGAGCCTTCAAAGGCTGGATGAATATATTCCATGTTGCTTCTTGTTTTATTGCGAAGGGAAGAATGAAATTCAATACAACCAGTTTGCTGCGCCAGCATTTTAATATTTTCCTTTCTTACTCCGCTACCGGGCATAATGATAATCCTGTCATCTGCCTGCCGGTTTAACTGAGCAATTAAATCCATTCCTTCAGGCGCTGTGGTCTTTTGGCCCGATGTCAAAATTCTTTCACACCCCGTTTCAATTAATTGTTCCAAAGCTTCAAATGGATCCCTGCAGCGATCAAATGCCCGATGAAATGTAATAGCTAAAGGATAAGCTTCCTCAATCAAACGCCCTGTTCTTTTTATATCTATACTTCCGTTGCTGTTAAGCAATCCAATAACTATTCCGTCGCAAGCCAGCTGTTTACACATTTTTACATCATGCAACATGATATCAAATTCATCCTTAGTAAATAAAAAATCTCCTCCCCTTGGCCGGATAATCGGATAGATTTGAATATCAAAAGCCTCCCTGCATTTTTTAATGTGTCCGTAGGATGGAGTCGTTCCGCCCTCACCCAGATTAGCACATAATTCTATCCTGTCCGCACCACCCTTTACAGCTGATTGCGTGGTGATAAAATCAGAAGTAGCTATCTCAATGACAAATTTCATAATTAGTATAAATGAATTAAGTACTGAATGGATGACAGGTAAACAAGGATTTATTTATTGCTATTCCATTTTTTTAACGTAGAATCTTTTAACGCCAGGTCATGAAGCAAACCAGGCTTTTGCATCCACCAATTTTTCAGTTGTTTTGTTTTTAATAGCATAGTTAAACCCTTTATGAATAGCAAAGGATCCGGTCTCACCCTTTTTATTAATTGCAATAAAAGCTACCTGGATATCTTTAACTTTTTCTTTTTTGATTTTTACAATTCTTTCAATTGCTTTTTTGCAGGCAGCTTCAGGGCTTAAGCCCTGCCGCATCAATTCTACAAC
>JBPPMM010000089.1:0-3973 GCA_051306075.1 Chitinophagaceae bacterium | reverse complement strand
ATTCAATGTTGATGCGGATTTACCGGATTAGCACAGGAGAATGTTATTATCTGGAAAAAAAATATCTCCGTGCACTGGAAAATTTTCATCCTGGATTAGCGGAGCATAAAAAACTAAATGACAGGAATGAGATCATGCGTACGCTTCTTGATATCAGCATGACTTATTTGGCATTAAATAATAATTTAGAAACTTTAAAGTATGGGTGGGAGGGATTAGAAATTGCCCTGCAAACCAGAGCCAAACGATTTATCCGTGAGGGGTATCAAATTCTTTCTATCGTCTATGACCGGTTGCATCAAACAGACAGTGCCAATTTTTATTTCAGGCAATACGTAACCATGAAAGACTCTGTGTTAAATGACCAGACAAAAGGAAAATTTATTGCATACAATTAGGAGCAAAAGATTGCATTGGTAAATAAGGAAAAAGAAATTCAGCGGGCTAAACTGGAAAAAGAGGCACTAGTAAGAAAAATTCTTGTTGCCGGCATTACAGGTATTTTACTATTGGGAATATTCATTTTCAGGAATATCACTTTAAAACGAAAAAATGAAAAGCAACGACTGGAACATGAACTCGAATTACAACAAATAGAAAACGCAAAAGCAAAAGCTGAATTTCAACAACAAGCCACCGAACTGGAAATGCAGGCCCTCCGTGCCCAGATGAACCCGCACTTTATTTTTAATTCGCTTAATTCTATCAACCGCTTTATTCTCCAGAACAACAGAGCACAGGCTTCTGAATACCTTACCAAATTTTCGAGGTTAATCAGATTGATTTTACAAAATTCACAGGAACCATTGATCACTTTGGAAAGTGAATTAGAATCGCTCCGGTTGTATCTTGAACTGGAAGCGGTTCGCTTTGACCATCATTTTGAATTTACTATCAGCGTTGAAAAAGACCTGGATGTTTCTGCTATTAACGTGCCGCCACTTATCATTCAGCCATATACAGAAAATGCTATCTGGCACGGGTTGATGCACAAAGAAGAAAAAGGTCATTTGGGAATTGAAATATTTCAGCAGGGTGATATGCTGTGCTGCAAAATCACCGATGATGGCATTGGCAGAAAAAAAGCTGCAGAGTTAAAAAGCAAATCTGCTTCCCACCATAAATCAATGGGCATGCAGATAACGGCCAGCAGGATAGAAATGCTGCAACAAAAGAAACAATTGGATTCGTACATAAAGATTACCGACCTGGTTTTGACCGATGGCAGCGCCTGTGGAACTGAGGTGATAATTAAAATACCTTTAATGGAATAAGATTGATCATTTTTGGAAAAAGAGACAATTAAAGTCACTGATAAAACTGCTCTCGGGGAATATGCAAATAGCAGAATCATGTTATGGAAATTGAAAAATAGTAAATACCATAACTACCCTATCAGTCTGATAACTACCCTTTTTAATCCGCCAACCACTCAGGGAGGCTTAAAAAAATGAAGGGCGAATAATAATTTTGAATCCTGAAACTGAATTATTTCAACAGAATGAATAATTGTGTTGTAGAATAACTGATGATGGCAATGGCAGAAAAAAAGCTGCTGAGTTAAAAAGCAAATCTGCTTCCCCCCATAAATCAACAGGCATGCAGATAACCGCCAGCCGGATAGAAATGCTGCAACAGAAAAAACAATTGGATAGCTATATAAAAATAACCGACCTTATACTACCCGATGGCTCTGCCGGTGGAACTGAGGTATTATTAAAAATTCCCGTTATCTATGATTAAAGCACTGGTAATAGACGATGAAGTACATTGCTTAGAAACACTTAGCTTGTTACTAAAGGAGTTTTGTCCGCAAGTACAATTGATGGATCAATGCCGCTCAGCAAAAAAAGGATTGGAAGCTATTGAAAAACATAAACCCGATCTTGTATTTCTCGATATAGAAATGCCGGCCATGAATGGTTTTGAAATGCTGGAACAGTTTGACGAAATTCCTTTTGCCATTATTTTCACGACCAGTTATGATCAGTATGCCATCAAAGCTATCCGCTTCAGTGCTTTGGATTATTTATTAAAGCCAATTGATCCCAATGAATTGGTCAGCGCTGTAAAAAAAGTACAGGAGCAGCGGCATCTGCCCATGGCCGAACAGTTTCAAATGCTGCTGAAACAAATACATGGCAAAAACAGCGGCTTTAATAAAATAGCCGTGCCTACTACCCAAGGATTTGAACTGATCCCGGCCGACCAGGTAGTTTATTGCGAAGCCAACGATAACTATACCCATCTCTTCTTAAAAAATAAAAACAATATCATCGCCTGCCGCACATTGAAAGAAATGGAAGAGCAATTGCAGGATTTTAATTTTTTTATCCGTGTGCACCACTCCTATATGGTGAACCTGAATGAAGTGACCAAATACATCCGCGGGGAAGGCGGATACTTAGTTATGAGTGAAGGAAGCACCGTCAATGTATCCCGCAGCCGTAAAGAGGCGTTGCTTAAACTATTCTGACGGTTATACTTTGGATTTCTCCTCCTGGCCCTTTAGGTTTATTAATTACCCGGTGGGGTGATACCCACTCCTCTTTAAAAAACAATGCTTTCCTGAATTATTTCTTCCTGTTCCTGGTTTTCCGTTCTTTTCTAAAGCTGTCTATCCCGATTGTAGAAAAAGCTGTTTCATTCGTACTTCATTATTCCATCCAACTACTGTTAAAACCTGCCAACTACTCTCCGGCACTGGTATAGGGTATTTCAGCCAACTATTTTTGATGAAACAATCAAACAAAATATTATTAACGGTAAAAACTAACACAATGAAAAAACAATTAATTTCTTACTTCTGCGGCGGATTAGTTTCCTTACTATCCATCAACAGTTCTTTCGCCCAGAACGAAAACCTTAAAGAGTTGCCACCAATTACCATTAGTGCATCATCCTCCAATGTCAGCGCCAAAGTAAACAAATCTTTTAGCCAGTATTTTAAAGAAGCTACGCATCTGCGGTGGTATCAGCTTGAAAAAAATTTTCTTGTAAAATTTATCATGAACGACCAGGAGAACAGAGCATTATTCACCAGGGGCGGGCAGCTTGTTTACCACCTCAGTTATGGAACCGAAGCATACCTGCCTGCCGACCTGAGAAAACTGATCAAAAGCACTTATTTTGATCAAAGTATTACAAAGGTTCTTAAAGTGAACCAGGATAAAAGAAATATCTGGGTTGTCAGCATGGAAGACGAAAAGGAATATGTTATGGCAAGAGTAGAGGATAATGAACTAGAAGAAACTCACCGTATGTTAAAAACAAAATGAGCTGTTCTTAATTGAATAAGCATTCGTTTTCCGGCCTCCCTTTCCAGGGAGGCTTTTTAATTTTTATAAGATCTTGTTGTTACTGCAAAGTTTGCAGAAAGAGACGCAGGCTCAATAAAAAAATGGAACTTTGGATATAAAAGATTAAATCAGCGCTCAGCAAAAAAGAGTCATGAAACCAAAATAATTTTCTTCATTGCTTAACAACATCGCTATGAGTTGGAATTTACATCTTGAAATTGCAGCCAACCTAATCGTACAAATGGCCGCCAAAATGTCAACAAGCCTGTGCAAACCCGCGATGAAACTAATAATCAGTTGCTTTGTTTTTTTTGTTTTTCTGATACTTCCATCTAAAATGCCAGCACAGAACCAGGGCGAAAAAATTGACAGTACCATTGTTTATGTTGACAATAAAGGTTTTCAAATACTGGGATATTCTGCGGCATCAGGCGTTCAGATCATTAAAGATGGCGACTTCGAATTTAAAGACCTGAATAAAAATGGGAAACTGGATATATATGAAGACTGGCGATCGCCTTTTGATGTTCGTGCCAAAGACCTGGCATCCAAAATGTCGGTAGAACAGATATCCGGATTAATGTTGTATAGCAGGCATCAGTCCATACCCACTGTTAGCCAGGGAATTTATACGGGAACCTATAATGGAAAACCTTTTGATCAAAGCGGAGCAA
>JBPPMM010000081.1:0-2112 GCA_051306075.1 Chitinophagaceae bacterium | reverse complement strand
GGTTTAAGCAGGAAACATTGGAGAGCAGTGAAGCAAAGGGCGGATTGGATAGTAAAGAATACATTGATGCATTGAAGTCAACCCTGGGATCCCGGAAAATAATTGATGATATGATGCGTGAACAAAAACTGGATGCAATAGCCGGCACCAGTATCGGGCCGGCCAATTGTACTGATCTTGTTAATGGAGATTATGGAACTGGATTTTATTTTTGCCCTCCTGCTGCTATGGCGGGTTACCCTCATATTACTGTTCCAATGGGATCCGTGCATGAACTTCCTGTCGGGCTTTCTTTTATTGCCGGCGCTTATAAAGAAGCTGAGCTGCTGACAATCGCTTATGCGTATGAACAGGCATCAAAAAAAAGAGCAGCTCCAAAATTTTTAAAAACAATTGCCGGTTAGATTTCATACCTGATTTTTTGGTAATAGAATAATAGGGTTCTCCATCAAAATTTTTAAACAGTATTCGTGAAAATTCGGGTAATTCGTGGCACAAAAATTACTTCATGATCAAAACTCCCCCGTATTTAAAAAAAGGCGATACTATTGGAATTATTTGCCCTGCCGGTTATATGGCCATGGAAAAAGTGGCCGAATGCATCCGTGTATTACAGGATGAATGGGGCTACAACGTAAAATTGGGTACAACATTAGGTGGTGATTCTGCCACATATTTTTCCGGAACGGATGAAGAACGATTGAATGATTTTCAGCAAATGCTTGATGATGATGAAGTGCAGGCAGTAATGTGCGCAAGAGGCGGCTACGGTATGGGAAGAATCATTGATCAGATCAATTTTAAAAAATTTAAAAAACAACCGAAATGGATCATTGGCTACAGTGATATCACGGTTTTGCATACACATCTTTATTCCAATTATTATATTTCTTCATTGCATGCCCCTATGGCGGCTGCCTTTAATGATGCCGGATATTTAAACAAGTATGTACAATCTTTAAAGAATGCATTAGAAGGTAAGTGGGCAAAATATAGTTGTGAACCACATGAACTTAACCGCACCGGCGAAGCTATTGGTGAATTGGTGGGTGGCAACCTGGCTTTGCTGGCGAATGTAGTTGGAACGGATTCAGATTTGAAAACAAGGGGCCGTATTTTGTTTATTGAAGATATCGGCGAATACTTCTATAATGTAGACCGGATGTTTTATCAACTGAAACGCAGTGGTAAATTATCCAAATTGGCCGGGTTGATCATTGGCGGATTCACCGACATGAAGGATACAGACCGGCCTTTTGGAGAGCAAGTATATGAACTTATTCATGAGGTGGTAAAAGAATATAATTACCCGGTTTGCTTTGGTTTCCCGGTCAGTCATGATAAAGAGAATTACGCTTTGAAGATTGGAGCTGGCTATAAATTAAAAGTGGGAAAGAATAAAGTTCTATTGGAAGAATAAAAAAACCGCCCCGGTTTAAAGCCGTGCGGTTTCCTGTGGTTTCTTTAAATACCTGTTATTGGCCATATTAAACCGACACCTTGCGAATATTCATTACAATATTTTTTGCGTTAATTCTTACGTCTTGTGGCCAAGACTTACAAACTTTCTGACACAGACTTTAATTGGATACCTTACAAAGGAAAAGACACTTTAGTTTTCACGTCTACCACTGGCGGCACTGACACTTTTTTCTTAAGAAATGGTAAGAAATATAGAGAGTATCAGGTTGACCTATTAAGTCTGAAGCCACCAGACAGTACAGAAACCTTCATGATATTCGGTGTTTTAAGATGTAAATGGAATTCACAAAATTGCGGGGAACTGAATCTATAAATCTAATTGATTAATTTTATAATCTCATAATCAAAATCTATATCATGACATTGGTACAACTGGAATATGTAGTAGCATTGGACAGGTTCAGGCATTTTGCGCTGGCGGCTTCCAATTGTTATGTAACGCAACCTACACTCAGTATGCAGATTCATAAACTGGAACAGGAATTGGGATTTAAGATTTTTGATCGCAGCAAACAACCTGTTGTGCCAACGGAAGCGGGGCTGTCCATTGTGGAACATGCTAAAAAAATATTGGTAGAAAGGGACAGTATGAACGAAATGCTGCATACAAGAAAGGGAATCATCAGCGGC
>JBPPMM010000695.1:0-54648 GCA_051306075.1 Chitinophagaceae bacterium | reverse complement strand
CCCCATGGACTAATACTTTTCCATTTGCACGAATGCCGGCAACTATCTGGGAATTAGCAGCAAAACGGGTAAGGAATAGGACTGTGCATAGCAACGCCAGGCGCAGAGTAGAGTTCTGTTTCATAAGGGTTATGTTACGGTGAAGGCAGGTTACCCGGCCGGGCAATCCTAGGTATTGGGATCAAGGCACCATAGAAGGTGAGCACAAGATATAAAAACTAAGAAGGAATGCAAACAATTAAACAATTTTTTATATTCGTTGAAACTTAATATGGGCGCCGGTTCTATTATTTAAACACTTATTTACAGATGAATATAGAGCAATTAAGAAATTATTGTTTGTCAAAAAAAAATTCGGAAGAAACCCTTCCCTTTGGGCCTGACACTCTTGTTTATAAAGTTGGCGGCAAAGTTTTTCTATTCATGAGCCTCGACAACGAAGACCTCCGCTTCAATGTAAAATGCGACCCGGAAAAGGCAATTGAATTAAGAGAAGAGTTCGACTGTGTACTGCCGGGTTATCATATGAACAAAAAACATTGGAATACTATTATTGCAGATGGTTCTGTCTCCGAAAAACTTTTGAAAGATTGGATTGATCATTCTTATCAATTAATCGTGGATAGTTTGCCAAAGAAAATTAAAGAGGAATTAAACCTTTAATAAGTTCTGATCCGTAAATTAATTAAGATTTCCAGGCTTGACTTAAAGTGCAATACTTCCTCCCGGATTCTTCAATTGAAAGGAATGCAACTTAAAGCAAATTCTATTTTTACTTCCTGCCTGTAATAAATCTATCTTGTTACGAATAACTAATTTTACCTGCATTGTTAATTAATCATGGTTAAAAATATTACAAGCAAACTCCCCTCTGTTGGTACCAGTATCTTCACTATTATGAGTGCTCTGTCTTCACAGTATAAGGCAGTCAATCTTGGTCAGGGTTTCCCGGACTTTCCCATGAATAAAGAATTAATTGACCTGGTTAATGAGGCAATGAATAAAGGATTTAACCAGTATGTACCCATGAAGGGTTATTCACCCTTACTTGATGTACTGGCAGAAAAAGCATATTCCTTGTACCATACAAACCTGGATGCAGGATCGCAAATCACCATTACACCGGGGGGCACATATGCTATATATACAGCACTCACTACCATTTTGCAACCCGGAGATGAAGTAATAATTTTTGAGCCTGCTTATGATAGCTATATCCCCAATGTGAAAATTAATGGCGCAGTGCCGGTGCTTATTAGTCTAAAATTTCCGCAATATAAAATCGACTGGAATGAAGTAAGGCAAAAAATAACACCCAAAACGAAAATGATTATGCTGAACAGTCCGCATAATCCAACAGCCTCCGTTTTGAGTGATGCAGACATGAAGGAATTACAGTCGGTAGTAAAAGACACCGACATACTTATACTTAGTGACGAAGTATATGAACACCTTATTTTTGACAACCTCCTCCATCAAAGTATTTTACGCTATCCCGATTTGTTGCAAAGAAGTTTTGTATGCTTCTCCTTTGGAAAAGTTTATCATTGTACAGGTTGGAAATTAGGTTACTGTATTTCCTCCCCTGAACTTATGGAGGAGTTCAGGAAGGTTCATCAATTCAATTGCTTTTCCTGTCATTCCCCTTCGCAGGTAGCATTGGCTTCCTTTCTTAAAAACAGGGATTCTTACTCATCATTAGCCGGCTTTATGCAGGCAAAAAGAGATTCGTTCATCAACCTGATGAAGGATACCAGGTTTACCTTGCTTGACAGTAAGGGTAGTTACTTTATCTGTGCAAAATATAATAGAATAAGTGATGAAAAAGATGTGGAGTTAGTGGTCCGTATGACAAAGGATTTCGGAGTAGCGGCAATTCCTGTTTCTGCGTTTTATGAAAACCATACGGATAATAAAGTGATTCGTTTTTGCTTTGCAAAAAAAATGGAAACTTTAGAGGCGGCGGTAGACAAATTAATTAAATTATAATCCAGTGTTTCTTTTTGAGACAATAAATTTTTCTCTCAGCATATCAGATTTTTTTGAATTATCTTAGATAACCACGATCATATATATCGCAGACGTTGAAAATTTTTGGTTACGATTTTATCCTTAATAACTGAATTAGTTTTTATGGCTGAAATAAATTTAACTGGTAAACAAAACTTTTTTGGCAGCACCAATCGCAAAGATGTATGGTGGCTTCGCCCGTTGATCATTTTTATTTGCCTTACGGCTTTTGTTATCTATACAACATGGGCAGCCCTACAAGCTGAGCATTACTATTACAAATCTTATCTTTCTCCTCTTTATTCACCTGAACTTTTTGGAGATTCACATCATAGCTGGTTTGGCCCTAAACCTTCCTGGTGGCCAGGGATTTTACCCTGGTCTCCGGCACTGTTAGTTTTATGGGCTCCCGGACTTTTCCGACTTACCTGCTATTATTACCGCGGAGCCTATTACAAATCGTTTTGGCTTGACCCTCCCTCCTGCACAGTAACAGAGCCGAGAAAAAAATACCGTGGAGAAAATTCTTTTCCGCTGATCATACAAAACATACATCGCTATTTTCTTTATGTCGCTTTATTCTTTTTACTTTTTCTAGCCAGTGATGTATGGAAGGCTCTCTGGTTTACTGATACTTTAAATGGTGAGAAATCTTTTGGTTTAGGCGTAGGTACATTGGTATTAGCAGCTAATGTTGTCTTTCTCGGCGGGTATACCTTTGGATGCCATTCCTTGCGCCATATGGTGGGTGGATTCATGGACCGGCTTTCCGGATCACCGGTAAAACGCAAAGCCTATTGGTGTGTTAGTTGTTTCAACCGGAGTCATATGTTGTGGGCCTGGATGAGTTTATTCTGGGTTGCGTTTTCGGATATTTATGTCCGTATGTGCTCCATGGGTGTTTGGACCGATTGGAGAATATTCTAAACCCTGATTTTTAAGTTTTGAATTGATAAAAATTTAAGTGACACAAAAACTCTGTCCTGGTATTTATGTCCTTTTATGATACATACAATTACGATGTACTTGTTATTGGCGCTGGAGGAGCCGGTCTCCGTGCTGCTATAGAGGCTGCTTCCATGGGTGTCACTGTGGGTTTGATTTGCAAATCATTGTTGGGAAAGGCGCATACGGTAATGGCTGAAGGTGGAATCGCTGCATCATTGTCAAACGTGGATGAAAGAGATAATTGGAAAGTTCATTTTGCTGATACGATGCGCGGAGGACAATATATCAACAATTGGCGTATGGCGGAACTCCATGCCAAAGAAGCTCCTGACAGAGTGCGGGAACTGGAAGCATGGGGTGCCCTTTTTGACCGGACAAAAGATGGACGCATTTTACAACGAAATTTTGGTGGCCATAAATATCCCCGTCTTGCTCATGTTGGAGACCGAACCGGATTAGAAATGATCAGGACTCTGCAGGATCATGGTATCCACCAGGGCATTACGGTCCACATGGAATGCACTATTATAACTCTTCTTAAAAGCGGAGGCCAGATCGCGGGGGCATTTGGATATGAACGGGAGAAAGGCCAGTTTAAATTGTATCGGGCTAAGTCTGTTATTATTGCTACTGGTGGTATAGGCAGAGCATTTAAAATTACCAGCAACAGTTGGGAATATACTGGTGATGGCCATTCCCTTGCTTACCATGCGGGAGCAGAATTGATTGATATGGAGTTCGTACAATTTCATCCCACTGGCATGGTGTGGCCTCCGAGTGTTCGGGGAATACTGGTTACAGAAGGTGTAAGGGGTGAAGGTGGTATTCTACTTAACAAAGATAACAAGCGGTTTATGTTTGATGAAATACCGGAATTATACCGGAATCAAACAGCAGACAATATTGAGGAAGGCTGGAAATATACACAGGGTGATCGTTCGTCCAGGAGGCCACCGGAACTCCTTACAAGAGATCATGTGGCCCGATGCATTGTAAAGGAAATCAAAGAAGGCAGGGGCAGCCCGCACAATGGAGTATTTCTTGACATCAGTTGGATAAAAAATAAACTTCCTAACGCAGCAGAACATATAAAGAAAAAGCTGCCCAGTATGTATCACCAGTTTAAAAAACTGGCTGATATTGACATTACCCGCCAGCCCATGGAAGTAGGGCCTACCACGCATTATATGATGGGAGGCATACGGGTGGATGCCGATACTCAGATGTCAACTATTCCCGGACTTTTTGCCGCTGGTGAAGCCGCCGCAGGATTACACGGGGCAAACAGACTTGGAGGTAACTCCCTTTCGGACCTGCTGGTATTTGGAAAACGTGCGGGTGAATTTGCCGCAACATATGCAAAGGAAAATGTTCATCCCATCCCGGTTAATGAAAAGGATATATCAGCTTTTTCAAAATGGGCTTTGGAGCCTTTTGAGAGAGCTGAAGGAGAAAACCCCTTCCAGCTACAATATGATCTGCAGGAAATGATGCAGGACCTTGTAGGCATAGTACGCAAAGAGTACGAACTTAGAAACGCTATAGATGAAATAAAAAAATTATGGGCCCGGGCAGACAAAGTAAAAGTGATTGGCAACCGTGAATACAATAACGGATGGCATACGACTATGGATTTAAAAAATTTACTTACCATTTCCGAGGCTATTGCAAAGTCCGCCATTTTAAGAAAAGAAAGCAGGGGGGCTCACTTCAGAGAAGATTTTCCTCAAAAAGACGAGAAAAATGGAAAATTCAATCTTCTTGTTTTTAAAGGAGAAAATGGAGAGATGCAGGTAAAGAGTGAACCAGTTACGAAAATAAGAGAAGATCTTCTCCAGATTATTGAAGAAATGAAATAAATGTTAACCATGGTATTTCCAAATCATACAAAATAAAATGCCTGAAGCAACTTTTCATATTTGGCGGGGTGGAAATTCAGAAGGGAAAATAGAACCCTATACCACTGAAATTTCTGAAGGAATGGTAGTGTTGGATGCCGTACATCAGATTCAGGCCGAACATGCCAATGACCTGGCCGTTCGATGGAACTGCAAGGCTGGAAAATGCGGATCTTGTTCTGCTGAAATTAATGGCCTTCCAAAATTGATGTGCATGACCCGGCTGAGTGAACTTTCTCTTGATAAGCCTATTCTAATACAACCAATGAAAGCATTCCCGGTAATAAAAGATTTGGTGACGGATGTTTCTTGGAATTTTACCGTTAAGAAAAAAATAAAGAAATTCAAACCCAGGCCACCCGATTCAAAAGACGGAACATGGAGAATGATGCAGGAAGATATTGACCGGGTGCAGGAGTTTCGCAAATGCATTGAATGTTTTTTATGCCAGGATGTGTGCCACGTTTTGCGTGAACACAAACTTCATGATGAATTTATCGGTCCCCGCTTTTTAGTATATGTTGCCGCATTGGAAATGCACCCACTGGATATAGAAGACAGACTGCAGGATTTGAAAAACGAAGAAGGGATAGGATATTGTAATATCACTAAATGTTGTACTACTGTTTGCCCGGAAGACATTACCATTACGGATAATGCAATTATACCATTAAAAGAAAGAGTGGCCGATAGGTATTATGATCCCATTAAAAAATTATTCAGGATATTCTGGTCCGGAAAGAATAGGACTAACGGGTGAAAATTTTTATTGATTGCTAATTCTAAAAACAAAAAGCCATGTTTCAAATCAAACCCATTTCAAGAGAAAGTATTCCGGCAGCCTTAGAAAAAGCAGAAAGATACAGGTTGCTGGATGAGCCAGGTCTTGCAGAAAGCATCTGTCTTGATATACTTGAAACAGATCCGCAGCATGCAAGAGCAATTATTGTCTTGTTATTATCCATAACGGATCAGTTTAACTCGTCTTCCTCAGGGGATGTCAACAGGGCTCGTCAACTTCTTCCTCGTCTGCAATCTGACTATGAAAAATATTACTTTGCAGGTATTATTTGCGAACGGGAAGGAATGGCAATACTCAACCGGATGAAAGGTGGTCAGTTTGCCGTTTATGAGTGGCTGGAGGAAGCTATGGAATTTTTTGAAAAAGCGGAAGCCATCCGGCCAGCAGGAAATGACGATTCTATTCTGAGATGGAACACTTGTGCCCGCCTGATCATGCGTCATCACCTGGAACCAATAAATGAAAAATATATTGAACCACCATTAGAATAGTAATTAAGTAATTTCATAACACCTTCTTTTTACATTTTCAATTTTTATTATTACTCATCTACCCTTATTAAAGGCCTGCCTTTGCAGAAATCTCAAGCATTTTGTCTATTGGTTTTTTAGCTGCCAAACGAAGGTCTTCATCCATTGTAATGGCTGGTGTTTCATATTCCATACATAAGTATACCTTCTCCAGCGAATTTAATTTCATATGCGGGCAATCATTACAAGCACAGGAATTAGTAGGTGGCGCAGGAATAAAAGTTTTATGTGGAGCGGCTTTCATCATCTGGTGCAGAATCCCCGTTTCGGTTCCCACAATATATTCCATCGAATCATCAGATAAAGTGTATTTTAATAACCCGGTAGTAGAACCAATAAAATCAGCAATACGTAAAACAGGCTCCTCACATTCGGGATGGGCTATAAATTTAGCATTTGGATGTTTAATTTTTAATTTGGTTATTTTTTCCAGGCTAAAAATTTCATGCACCATACAGGCGCCGTTCCAAAGCAACATGTTTCTACCGGTTATTTTGTTTATATAAGCACCCAGGTTTTTATCCGGCGCAAAAATTATCTTCTGAACCTTCGGAAAACTTTCAACAATAATTTTTGCATTACTACTGGTAACTATCACATCGCTCAGCGCCTTGATACCCGCACTACAGTTGATATAACTCACTACAACATGATCAGGATGTTGTTCCCTGAACTTTGAAAATAATGGTGGGGGACAACTATCACTTAATGAGCAACCCGCTTTAAGATCAGGAATAACCACCTTCTTCGAAGGGTTCAGGATCTTGGCAGTTTCGGCCATGAAATGAACGCCGGCAAAAACGATCATATCAGCTGTTGTCTTCTCTGCTTGCTGTGCCAATCCCAGGCTATCACCGATATAATCTGCCACGTCCTGGATGTCAGGCTCCTGGTAATAGTGGGCAAGTACTACCGCATTCTTTTCTTTTTTCAATCGCTCAATTTCAGCAAAAAGATCCAGCGTTGGGTCAATGTCAATATCAAGAAACCCACGATGATCAACATTGGCTTTAGCAGTTTTAAGTGTTTCTGTATCCATTTTTTTATTTTTTTTGCTGACGGTAACGGAGCGTTTCAAATCGGGAGAGCAATATTCGATCAGCTTTACCAATTTTTCAAAAACATTTTCTACAATCTCTTTTGTATTATAGTAATTGTATTAATACAATATTTAAATAAAAAGCTATTATTATTATGACTGTGAATTAGTGGAAAAGAACTTTTACAAAATTATTGTTTTTTCATAATCCACATTTATTTAGAGTAATTAACATCCTCCGCTGTTGGCAGTACTGCTTTTCTTCAATGTTTTCACATAATTGTTAATACAGTTAGGTGTAAAAAGAAATGAGTTTATTTAAATAAACTTTGTGGAAAGGGAAAGAATAAGTGAGCCTGTAGGTAACATACTATCTTTTTTTAGACACAATCATATTATTAGTATCCAAAAGTTATATTTCATACTAACGTTCCACAATAGATTATTAACATCCCGTTGCAGTTATCAACATCCCGATGGGAGTAAAAAACTCCGAAAGAGCTATGCAATTACTACAACAGATGTTAAATATATGTAAGGGGTTAGTGCTACCCTTGTATTTTTTCTTAAAAAGGCAGACCTAAAAATCATTTATTTTTATTCCTTGTATATATATACAATAGCAATTGATAAAAATCTAAAAATTACCAAATGAAATTCTTGAAGCATGCTTTAGTTGCCACCTTATTATTTGTTGTATCCATAGTAAAAGCTGATGAAGGAATGTGGCTTCCTTTCCTTCTTGAAAAACTGAATGAAAAACATATGAAGAGCATGGGAATGAAGATATCGGCTAAAGAAATTTATGATATAAACAAAGGCAGCCTTAAAGATGCCATTGTTAGTTTTGGAGGCTTTTGTACAGGAGAAATTATTTCTGAAAAAGGATTGGTGCTAACTAATCACCATTGTGGGTTTGATGCAATACAGAATCATTCTACGTTGGATAATAATTATATAAGAGATGGTTTTTGGGCCATGGACCCCGGTAAGGAATTGGTGCAACCTGGTTTGTTTGTGACCTTTATTGTGAGGATAGAAGATGTGAGTATACAGGCATTGAACGGAGTTACAAGCGATTTGAATGAAAGGGAAAGGCAATCGCTTATTGACAGAAACAATAATGAAATCAGGAAGCGGGTAAAAAAGGAAAGTTACCAGTCATCATTTGTAAGATCTTTTTTTGAAGGAAACCAATATTTCCTTTTTGTTACGGAAACCTATAATGATGTTCGCCTGGTAGGAGCACCTCCATCAGCAATAGGAAATTTTGGAAAAGATACAGACAATTGGATATGGCCCCGTCATACAGGTGATTTTTCCATGTTTCGTATTTATGCCGGAAAGGATAACAAACCGGCAGCTTATTCTGCAGATAATATTGCTTATACGCCAAAAAAATCTTTATCTGTTTCTCTTGATGGAGTAGCAGAAAATGATTTCACTATGGTATTGGGGTTTCCGGGCAAAACAACAGAATACCTGCATTCAGAAGCAGTGGAGCAGATAATAAAAGTAAATGACCCGGCAAAAATTGCAATCCGGGATAAAGCCTTGTCAATAATAGATGGCTTTATGCGTAAGGATGAGAAAATAAAAATTCAATATGCATCTAAATATGCCGGCATAAGCAATGCATGGAAGAAATGGCAGGGAGAAATTTCAGGGTTAACGAGAACAAATGCGGTTGAAAAAAAGAAGAATAATGAAAAAGAATTTCAAAAAAGGATAAATCTTTCTGCCGGCACACAGGGATCAAATCCGGAGTGGAAAAGAAAATACGGCACCATATTAAAAGACCTGGAGGATGCTTATATTGAAATAAAGCCGTATGGGCTGGCAAGAGATTATTTTTTAGAGATTACCAGTAAAATTGAATTGTTTTCAATCGCATCCTCATTAAGTTCCCTGGGCAGGGAATACGAGAAAAAAGGAGAAAATGGATATAAAGAACAAACCATTAAAATAAAGGAAGCATTGGAAAATCTGTATAAAGATTATAGTCCCGAAGTAGACCGGCAACTGTTTCGCAGCTTAATGGAAATGTATGTAAAGGATCAACCGGGGGAATTTATTTCTGGAATTGCAAAAAAGGAATGGACTGATCATAATTCACATGATCCTGGTATTACAAATTTGGAAGTACTCTGTTATAATATTTCAAATCTTGCCTACAAGGATAAATTATATGGCAGTGAAATATTTTCAGGCGATCCGCAAAAAGCATTAAATGCTATTAGTAAAGACCCCGCTGTATTATTATATCTGGATATGGCAAAAACCTATAATGAAAAAGTGGCTGCCAGGCTAAATGAAATTCAAAATAGAATCAACCAACTACAGAGAATATATATGCAGGCGCAAATGGATGTAATAAAAGAAAAAAAATATTATCCTGATGCCAACAGCACCCTTCGGGTAACATATGGCAAGGTAAAGGGATATCATGCCCGCGATGCTGTGGAATTTGGTTACTATACCTACCTGGATGGAGTGATGGAGAAATATATACCCGGGGATTATGAATTTGATGTACCTGTAAAATTGAGAGAATTATATAAAGCAAAAGATTATGGTCAATATGGTAAAGCAGGAAAAATGGCAGTTTGTTTTACTGCGGCCAATCACACAACGGGAGGAAATTCAGGCAGCCCTGCCCTGGATGCATATGGTAACCTGGTAGGATTGAATTTTGACCGGGTTTGGGAAGGAACTATGAGTGATATTAATTACGACCCCTCCATTTGCCGAAATATTATGGTTGATATTCGATATGTATTATTCATAATAGACAAATATGCCGGAGCTGGCCATTTAATAAAAGAAATGAAACTGGTTCATCCCAAAAGAAAATAGCGTGGAAATAAAGCTTGAAGGTCAATGGAGAGGATATTTTGAACTGGGGCCGGAATATGGAAGCGCTGAAGGCGAAAGAACCACGTTCATGCTTTTTATAGAAAAAGAAAATAATGGACAGTTCCATGGAAAAAGTGTTGACTTTGATGGTATTGGGGAAAATTACAATGCTGCCGACATTCACGGTTTCTTACAGTCAGAATTTATCAGCTTTATTAAACAATATCCATTCTTATATGAGGTTAATGAAAAGAACGAAGCCGTTTTTTACAAAGATCAAAAGCATCCACAAATACATTACGAAGGAAATTATGATTTTAAACTCCAAAGGTTTACCGGTGACTGGGAGATAGTTATAGATGCCATTGAATCACCAGAAAATTGTTTAGAGCAACTTTTAAGGGGCGGCTGGCAAATGCAGAAAGAAGAAGAATAAAAGAATATCTGGTCTTACCAAACCCTCAATTTTAAAGGCTTCCGGCCGCTTTTCCACAGTTTGTTAATAAGCATAATTACCCTATTTTTGCCTCCCTTTTAAAACCCTTAGATATTCAATATGTCAGTTATCCAGAAGATACAGGAAAAGTATGCAAAATTAATGGCCGTGGTCATCGCAATAGCCTTGCTTACTTTCGTTGTTATGCTTGCCTTTGAAAATGGTGGAACTTTGTTTCAGAGCGGAAGAACCAATACAGTTGGTGTAATAAATGGTGAAAAGATTGATGCCATAGCCTTTAATAAAGCAATAGACCGGCAGGAAGCAAGTATGCAGGCGCAGGGCTATCCGTCCGGTGCTGCTACCCGTCAGCAAGCTATTGATGGCGCCTGGAACCAGGAACTTGGCCGTATAGTAATGACTTCAGAACTTGAAAAACTGGGTGTGCAGATAGGAAAAAAGGAAATGGGAGATATATTATATGGACCCAACGCCCCCCAGGATTTGAAACAGCAATTTACTGATCCGCAAACAGGTATCTATAATGCACAGATGGCCAAACAACAAATTGACCAGATGATGAAAAGCAAGCAAACGCCTGAAGCCCAGAAGGAACAGTTTAACAGTTATGTCGACCAGCTTGAATTCATGCGGATGAATGAAAAATATAATTCATTGCTCACTAATACTACGAATTTTCCCAAATGGCTTATAGAAAAACAAAATGCAGATAATAGCCAGTTGGCAAGTATTTCTCTTGTTCGTGAATTTTACACCAGCATTCCTGACAGCGCTGTTAATGTGTCGGATAAGGAAATAGAAAATTATATAAGCAAGCACAAGGATGATTTTAAGCAGGAAGAAACCAGGAATATTGCCTACGTATCTTTCAGCGCACTGCCAACTGCTTCTGATTCGAATGCAATAAGAGAAAGATTACTTGCATTAAAACCAGAGTTTGACAGTACAGCCGACCTGCAGCTATTCCTGGACAGACAAGGTGTAGGAACTTATTATAATAGTTTTATTAGTGGAAAAAACATCCAGATAGCAGTCAAAGATTCAATTTTCAAAACTCCTGTTGGTAGTGTTTATGGCCCTTATATTGACGGGGGTTCTTATTCCCTGGCTAAAATAGTTGCTGTAAAAACTCAACCGGATACAGTAAAAGTTCGCCATATCCTGGTTGCTACTACACAAAGTGATCCTCAAAGCGGGCAAACCGTAACTGTAAGAGATACCGTTTCTGCAAAAAAATTGATAGATAGCATCCGGACGGTAATTCAAACCGGGGCCAATTTTGATTCCATCGCAGCAAAGCTTTCTGATGATCCGGGAAGTAAGGATAAGGGTGGTGTTTACGAAAACGTAACATCCGGCGGCATGGTTCCCGAATTCAATGAATATATATTTAATAATACCACCGGATCTAAAGGAATTGTAAAAACGGAGTTCGGTTACCATTATATTGAAATTTTATCGCAAAAAGGGGGATCTCCGGCATATAAGATAGCATACCTCTCTTTTCCTATAGAAGCCAGCCAGGAAACGGATGCCAATGCAAGTAACGAAGCCACTTTATTTGCAGGGAATAGCCGTAATCAAAAATCCTTTGATACAAATGCAGAAAAATTAAGATCAAAAGGAATAAATAAATTATTAGTAAATGACATTACTCCAAATGATTACCAGTTGCAGGGACTTGGAGTTTCCAGGGCTTTAGTAAAAAGTATATATGATGCTGACCTGGGTGAGGTATTACAGCCTGAAAGAATCGGGGAAAGTTATATTGTTGCAGTAGTAACTGAAGTAAATAAAAAAGGAACGCAATCTGCAGCAAAAGCAAGACCGCTGGTGGAGCCTCTTTTACGCAATCACAAAAAAGCAGAATTAATACAAAAGAAAATTGGGTCTATTACATCATTAGAAGCTGCGGCCACTGCATTAGGTGGTAAGAGTATTGAGTCTGTTGATAGTCTTCGTATGTCAGGATCCCAATCCACCATTGTATCATCAGAGCCGAAAGTGATAGGAGCTGCATTCAACCCGGCCAATAAAGGAAAAGTAGTACCCATGGCAATAGAGGGAACAAGTGGTGTTTATGTTGTTAAAGTCAATAATGTAAGCGCAACGGCTGTTGCGAATGCTAATGTAGCCGAGCAAAGAAAATCCAAATATGAAGAGGCAAAGATGAGAGGCGGATATCCGCAGCAGGTACTTATTGAAGCCGCTGAAATTAAAGATAACCGGAGAGAAATTTTTTAAACAAAACACAAATAAGTTATTTATCGTCCCGCTTTTGCGGGACTTTTTTATGGAGAATTATTATTGAGAATCCACTCCAGTACAGATAATAATAATGGGCCTTCGTTTTATTGTTAACCCAAAAAAACTACTCATAATAAGGCGGACAAGAATAGTTTACATAAACCTTATGCCGCCGGAGCTGTTATTATCTTTGTATTTAAATAAAAAAGAAATGTCTGAATCAATTATAAATAAAGTAGCTGAAAGCGGAATAGTAATCCTTGACCCGGCTACATATTTTCCCGAAGGGGAAACCGTGATTTTTGATTTAAAGGATCATTTATTTATGGGACTTATATTAAAAGAAAAAGATTTCAGGGAAGGACTAAAAAAACTGGATTGGGAAAAATACAAGGGTAAAAACGTAGCATTGATGTGCTCGGCTGATGCCATAATACCAGTATGGGCTTACATGCTTATTGCATCTGGTTTGCAACCGGTAGCCCGGGAAATAGTAATGGGAAATGAAAAAGAATTGCACCGACAACTTTTTATAAAAAATATTTCAAACATTACGGTAAAAGATTTTGAAGATAAGAGAATAGTAATAAAAGGTTGCGGTGATACTCCAATAGGAGATTATGTATATATGGAACTGACCAAACTGTTGCTACCCGTTGCCAAAAGCATTATGTATGGTGAACCTTGTAGTACAGTACCGGTATATAAAAAAGCGAAACCTGGTGCAGCTGAAATTTAAACAGGCACTACCGGAGAAGTGGAACTTCGGTTACAGGCCAATTATACAGGCCTAAAAGAATAATAGGAGCAGGGCTGCGAATATTTTGAATCGGGAATTTAAAACCATCCTCTTTTCTTAAAGATATAGAGCATTATCAGCGGTACTATCAGCATGACGCTAACTGCAAAATAAAAACCCCAATTATGGTGAGCATAAGGAATGATGTCGAAATTCATTCCAAAAATTCCACCTATTACCGTGGCGGGAGCAAGCAGGCAGGTAACAATGGTCATTACTTTCATCACTTCATTGAGCCGAAGGTTAACATTACTTACATACAAATCCTGCATAGTCATCATTACATCACGATAGTTTTCACTCAGGTCAAAGGCCTGAATAATATGATCGTACACATCCTTAAAGTATTTGGTGGTGCGGTCATCAAGTAATTCGCTCTCGCTCCGGATAATGCCTCCAACCAGGTCTCTTACGGGTGCTATATTTCTTTTTAGTACAATCAGTTCTTTCCGCAATTGATTGATGCGGGCCAGTGATCTCTTATTGCTTTTGCGAACTACTTCTTCCTCCAATAGCTCGATCTGTTCGCCTAGCGATTCCATGACTAAAAAATAATTATCTACAATGAGATCCAGCATGGCATAAAGCATATAGTCCGGGGTACGCTGCCTGATCTGGCTTTTCGCAAGCTTAAGTTTACTGCGTATTGGATTAAAAGCATCCCGGCTGGCGTCTTCCTGGAAAGTGATCACAAAATCTTTGCCCAGCAAAATGCTGATCTGTTCTGTTTCCACTGTTTTTTTCTCGGCATTAAAATAAAGCATGTTTAGCAGGCAGAACAAAACGCTGTCCACTTCATCCATTTTGGGACGTTGATCCACACTTAAAATATCTTCTACGATCAGGGGGTGAATTCCATAATGGCTTGAAATCGTTTCCACGTCATTTTTTCGCAATCCATCAATATTGATCCAGGAAATCCGTTTGGAATCACGGAATGATATGGCTTCATCTATACTCTCTAATTTTTTTTCAGTAATTGTGGAAGAGTCATAATCATATACAAAAGCCACTACTTCTTTCGCCTCTTCCCGAAAAGGAATAACAGTAGGATTTACATGCAGAATTTCTTTGGTACGCTTGGTTCCAAATAAATTGGGCAGGTACAGATAGCGTAAATACTTTTCTGGTTTCAACTTCACATTCATAAAAGAAAGATAATAAAAGATAAGCAAAGAAAAACAGTTACCGCTTGTTACCAACGCCTGTTAAATTCAGATATTGTTTTATTCATTTACTTTAAAAAGCAATGAGCCAAAAACCGGATTTAAATAATCCAGTTAAAAGGTTCTGCAAATTTTACCATTTTTTTGGTTGAGAAATGATGTTGAATAAGAGAAGAAAATATTCATCCCGGCCTCTTTAGCTTAGTTGTAAATAGTATCCATTACTTTTAGGTAATTCAATTAACTGACGAGTTACTGTATGGACGTAAGGAAACAGGAAAATAGAGGGAACAGAATTCTGGCATTCTGGAGGTTAATGAGCAACTCATTCAAAGAAATGAAGAAGACTGATTCTTTGCGCATGGCCGGTGCCACTGCATTTTTTACTACGTTTGCCCTGCCTCCTATTCTTATCATTTTATTTCAATTATTTGGTTTGTTTTTAAACCAGAGATTTGTAGGTACAGAAATGAAAGAAATATTGGAAGAAACGCTGGGAAAAACAAGCGCATCACAAATAAACCAGACCATAAAACAGTTCGGAACGCTCGCCAGAAATTGGTATATCACAGCGGGGGGATTTTTATTCATTGTATTTGTAGCAACCACGTTATTTTCTGTCATCAAAGGCTCGCTGAATGAAATATGGAATATTGGTGTAAAAGATAAACCGGGTATTTTGTTCAGGCTTGGATTGCGTGCCAGGTCTTTAGGAATTATTGTTGTAGCCGGGTTGTTATTTCTGGCCGGTATATTCCTGGATGGCCTGGAGTTGTTATCAGGAAACTATCTTGAAAAATTATGGCCGTTGGCGGGTGGTTATTTCAAAGGCGCTTTAAATGAAGTGGTAGGTGTTGTCATTGTTACATCATGGTTCATCATTTTATTCCGCTACCTGGCAGATGGCAGGCCTTCGTGGAGAGTGGCAATAGCCGGCGGGTGCCTAACAGGAGTATTATTTTCGGCAGGAAAAACGCTCATTGCTTTCCTCATACGAAATAGTAATATTTCTACTTTGTATGGAGCATCCGGATCTATAGTTCTTATTTTATTATTTGTATTTTATTCTTCATTTATACTTTATTTTGGTGCAGGCTTTATAAAAGTATACAGTGAAAAGATCCATCAACCGCTCCGGTTAGTTAATAAAGCCTTTCGCTACCAGCTGAGAGAACTGAGCGAATCAAAATGATAATTACAGGATATTTATTCATTTGACAAAGAAAAAGTGAGCAAAGATTTTATGGCTTACAATGACGAGAAATAGGCATTTAACTATAATAATTTTTCTGCTCTTTCTAAATCCTCAGGCGTATCAATTGCTACACTTTTGAAATCTACCAAAGCCATCCGGATAGGGATCTCATTTTCCAAATACCGCAATTGCTCCAGTCTCTCTGCTTGCTCAAGCATTGCAGGAGGCCAATTTGTAAAATTCAGCAGCGTTTGTTTTCTATAGCCGTATACACCTATATGTAAAAAATATGCGGGAGCAAAATTTGGATCCGCAGCGAAAGGAATAGTACTCCTGCTGAAATATAGCGCATCATTTTTTTTGTTGACTACCACCTTTACAAAACTGCTTCCCTGCAATTCGTCGGGGTTTTCAATTTTTCTCATCAACGAACCTACTTGTACCAAAGGGTCCTCAAATAACTGAACTAATTTTTCAAGGGGTTCTTTTTTTATAAACGGTTCGTCTCCCTGCACATTAATAATTACATCTACATTTAGACCGGCAACCACTTCAGCTATACGATCGCTGCCGCTTTCATGTGTCTCCTTGCTCATGATTGCTTTACCACCATGGGATTTTATGTCTTTAAAGATGATGTCACTGTCAGTAACAACAATAACATCATCAAAAAGAGCTGTTGCCACAGTAGCTTCATATGTATGCCGGATTACAGTTTTGGTCCCCAAAAGCTGCATCAATTTCGCAGGAAATCTTGTGGCTGCATACCGGGCAGGTATCATCGCAATAATGTTCATTCTGCAAAAATAACGGGCGCAGTCTTTTAGCTACTTAATTTCTGAAAAGGTTTTTTCATCAGGGCAATAAAATCTTCATCCTTTTCATTGGGATAATACTGATCGAGCCCATAGCGGATTTTTTTTGTGTCCAGATCCATAAATGTACCTAATATGCGATCCCAGAAAGAAAACACAGCACCATAGTTGCTGTCCGTAAATGGTTGCTTCCAATGATGGTGAACCTTATGCATATTTGGAGAAACAAGTACATAGCTTAAAGCCCTGTCAAGCCTGGGAGGTAAAGAAATATTGGCATGTGTAAATGCAGTGGACAGAACAACCATGGTTTGGTAGATCATCACACTATATATAGGAGCACCAGACACGAAAATCAGGAAGAGAAAAAAGACACCACGTAGTAAACTGTCGCCGGGGTGGTGGCGCAGGCCAGTCGTTACATCCACGCTGTTGTCACTATGATGGATCAGGTGAAATCGCCACAAGAAGGGTGTTTTATGCATAACCAGGTGCACGAGCCAGCTGCTGAAATCAAGGGCTAAAATTCCGATGATAATCGTCATCAGGATATTGGCATGAAACCAATACACCAGGCCAAAACCCTGCTCCAAACACCAGTCGGAAAGTTTTACAATCAATACGGCAATGGCTGTATGAATAAAAAGATGAATGATAGTAAAACCAAAATTGACAGCTGCGTGTTTTATTTTAGTTTTTTTATACTGTAACGGTAGTAAAGGAATGGCTCCTTCTATGATCCAGAATAAAAGAAGGCCACCGACAAGGATTGCCATTCTTTCCATAGGTCTTTGATCCAGTGTAGAAAAATAATTGATTATAATATCCCACATAAGCTACTCATTCATGCAGAAAAGTTACGAAGGATTACTGAGAGGTTTAAATACTACTATTCTGAAATATTCAGTATTTCTTTAGCCCGCTCTGCCTGAGTTTCTGCTACCATTAATTTGATACCACCAATGGCATTGGATAGAAAGGGATCGATAGTAACGCTATATTCATCCTGCAAATAACAATTGATAAAATCTTCTTTCAACCGGCCCATTGCAATATGCGCCGGAATATAATTGTCAAAAGAAAGCAGCAGAACGAACTTCATGGATGTGATTATTAAAAAAGAAGCTCTCTAAATCAGAGAGCCTTCAATATCCTCTTAATCCAGTTTATCAAACAACGTTTGCTGGTTATTGATTCAGCATCAACGGCATCACCAGCATCAGCATTTCTACATTTTCTTCCTGGTCGGTTGGTTTAATCAGTCCTGCCTTGGTGGGAGTAGAAAGTTCCAGGTTGACTTCTTCGCCATCTGCTGCCGACAACATTTCTACTAAAAATTTTGCATTGAAAGCAATGGCCAGGTCTTCCCCATTGTACTGGCACTTCATACGTTCATTTCCTTCAAAACTAAAATCTATATCCTGTGCTGCCAGTTGCAATTCGCTGCCACTTATATTCAGGGCCACCTGGTTTGTGCTTTTATTACTGAAGATGCTTACGCGGCGTAAGGCACTTTGGAAATCGTTTTTATTAACGGTAAGCCGATAAGGATTATCTGCGGGTATCACAACCCGGTAGTCAGGGAAACGGGCATCTATCAACCGGCAACTCATTTGAGTAGTACCATGTTTTACAAAAAGGTGATTGCTGTTATAACTTATGGTTAATTCATCATCTGCAAACGGGATAGCAGATTTTAATAAATTAAGCGGTTTTCGGGGAACAATAAACGTGTCGGTTTTTGGACAACTTACATCCGTTCTTTTGTACCTGACCAAACGATGTGCGTCTGTAGCAACACACTGCAATCCTTTTTTGTCCAGTTCAAATAAAACACCAGTCATTGCAGGCCGCAGATCATCATTGCTTGTAGCAAATAAGGTTTTATTAATTGCGGTCACCAGTGCTGAGGAAGTGATGGTAAAGGATGTCGTATTATCGGCTGCAGGTTCCTTTGGAAAATTATCAGGATTTTCACCCATTACTTTATACTTACCATTGTCGCTGGTAATTTCAACACCAAAGTTTTTATCAATGGTAAAAGTAAGTGGCTGGTCAGAAATATTCTTCAAAGAATCAAGCAGGATCCTTGCCGGAATGCAAACTTTCCCACTGTCTTTTGCTTCTATATCTAATTGCACCCGCATTACAGTTTCCAGGTCAGTAGCCACAACGGTCAGTTTATTTTTTTCAACCTCAAACAAAAAATCTTCAAGAATAGGCAACACGGTATTGGCGCTTATAACACCGGCAATATGTTGCAATTGCTTTAATAAAGAGGAGGAGGAGACAATAAACTTCATAAATAAAATTGAATGGGGCGAAACTACTGATTTTTGGTTTACTCTCAGCAAATTCAAGGGAGATTGGAAAAGCGGGAACCAGGGTCATCTTCTTGTGTCCTTCTCATCTTTTATTAACTTGCTTTGTGCTCAAAAACACATTTACAAAGGCCAGCTTTATTTAAGCAGGTATTTAAACATCATAGATGAGCATTTACAAAAAGCAACTTACTCCTGAACAGGCTTTGCAAAAATTAAAACATTATTGCGCTTACCAGGAACGCTGTCACAGTGAGGTAAAAGAAAAACTGTATAGCCTGGGTGTATGGAAAAAGGACCATGATAATATTATAGCTACACTGATTACAGAAAATTATCTGAATGAAGAAAGGTTTGCACTAGCTTTTGCGGGAGGTAGGTTTCGTGTAAAGCAATGGGGAAGGATAAAAATCAAGTTTGCGCTCAGGCAAAAACAGGTAAATGATCATAGTATTAACAAAGCCCTGAAGCAAATAAATGAAAAGGATTATCTAAAGCTGTTGAATAAACTGGCAAAGGATAAATATGTTTCTCTAAAAAAAGATGATCCTTTTTTAAGAAGACAAAAAGCAATCGATTTTTTGTTGCAAAAAGGCTTTGAAAGTGAATTGGTGATGGCCCTCCAAATGGATTTTGGCAATTAATATGCTCTATCCATTTACCTGTAATAGAATGTATCCTGGGGTGGCGGAGTTCCTTAATTATAAATGGTGCGGAAGAAATAATTCCCGGGCCGGATTAATGTATAAAAACCATCACCAGTTGCTTAATATATATAATAAAATAGGAATTATCTTTTTCTTCGGAATACTATGGAAGCATTTTGTTGGAGATCTGCACTAAAGCGGATTTGATAAACGTCTTCTCCATCCTGTACCACCAGCAAACCGGTATTGGGAGGGTATTTGCCAAGATTTTCTGCATATAAAACCAATGTGATTTCATTACTGCCAGGTTCAATGTAAATGGTCTTTTTAATAGCGGAAGCTTTTAATCCCTGCCGGGCTAATAAAAGCTCCCCGTTCAATAATACACTCACGGTATCGCCGTCTATTTCTCCGTTATCATAAAGTCTTAATTCAAGACTGTCCGACCGGAAATCAACTATTTGGGGTGCTACTGTTTTCCTTTGGTGTATAAAAGTTGCGGCAGATAGTGTTTTATTTTCTCCTTGGATGACATCTTTGGGTATTGCTTTCTTTTCCCCGGGCAGTGTTGCAAGAACAGCCGTTTCGGCGGTTTTGGGTTCTGATTTTACTTCTGAATTTTTTGTTGTCGCTAAAGTCTCAATGGGTTTTATACGAGTTTCCAGTTTTAATATTTCAGGTTTGGAGATTTCTTTATTGAAATTTTTATTTTCATTGGCAGGCACAGAACTGGGAGGCATTTCTGATTTCTTTATGGAGGCAAATACAGGGGCTTCATCAGCAATTTTTTCTGCCTCTGCCTTATTTGCATATGGTGGTGGCTTATTGCCAGATAAACCTGTTTTTGTTGGTTCATCCTTTAAAATGGTTGGCACTGGAGGGTTAGTAACAACCTTTACAAGAGTACTTGTGCCACCGGCATCAGACCGGGGTGTGGATTGATCATGCAAAGTGACAACTTCCTGGTTTGATCTTTTTGATTCTTTATAAAAGGCAACTTCATTTGCAAGATTCAATTCCTCCAAGTGAGGGAAAAGTTTAGATTTTTCAGGATCTGGTTCTGACTTAAGATTTATTTTCCCTGATATGGAATAGTACCTGTATTTTTTTGTCTCTGTCGTTTTCCAATTTCCATCAAGCTGCCATGTACTGTCGTTTTGATTGCGGCGAAAAGTACTTATCATTTTTACGCCTTTGTCGGGTCTGCGGGGAAAATTGTGTGAGACAATTTCTTCATCCTTTACTTCACAAACCTCATTTTCAATTGTTCCTTTTACCCGCTTTAAAATAAAGTAAAGAGTATCATTGATTATAAATGTACTTCGTGAATATCCGTACACTTTTTCCTTATACTGAGTAAGGGCTATTTCGTAGGACTGATCCTTTCGTATTGTAGTGCTGTCATTACTTAAAGTACCGATCCACAAACCAGTTAGAGTTTTTTGTGCATGAAAAACCATGGGAATAAAAAGCAAAGGGAGGAGAAGTTTCAGGGTTTTCATCATATCAGTCTGCAATGCAGTCTTTGATTAGGATATAAGATTTCTAAATTCTATAACGAATACTGGTTGTTTTGATTGTGCCGATAGATGGCAGATTTTTTTACTCAGTCAATTATAAAGGTCAAATGAGAAGTTCAAAATATGCGTTACCTGGTCTGAAATTAAAAAAGCTCCCCTGGTGGGAAGCTTTTCAAATAAGAAGAGAAAAGGACTTATTACTTGTCGTTCTTGTTTTTGATATCAATTTTTACATCTTTGCTGCCCACCGCTGCACCTTTATCGCTCACTTTCACCTCGGTTCCGCTTTTTGTTTTTACTTCAGCGCCACCAGGGCCTACTGAAATCTCCGTTTTTTTACGTTCTGCAGGGGTAGCATCAGATTTCTTGTGAGTAGTTGTGGTTGATTCTTCTTTCTTTTTTTCATCGTTGCAGGAAAGCATAACTAATAATAAAGAGACTGCAAATAATCTGGCAAATGTTGTTTTCATAATTTGGTTTAAAGAATGATAAATTATCGATTCATAGAGGCTAAAAATTCCTCATTGTTTTTTGTTCCTTTCATCCGGTTCAGCAATTCTCTCATAGCTTCCTCTACATTCATGTCAGCAAGAAAAACACGAAGCAGGTTCATCCGCTGCAAAACATCCCGGTCTAATAACAATTCATCGCGGCGGGTAGACGAAGCCGTGAGATCAATAGCCGGATAGATCCGCTTATTGGATAGTCTGCGTTCCAATTGTAATTCCATATTACCGGTTCCTTTGAATTCTTCAAAGATCACTTCATCCATTTTGCTACCGGTATCTACAAGAGCTGTTGCGATAATAGTCAAAGAACCACCAAATTCAATTTTACGTGCAGCACCGAAAAACTGTTTGGGTTTCTGCATGGCATTTGCTTCAACACCACCTGATAATACCTTTCCGCTTGAAGGAGCCACGGTATTGTGTGCACGGGCCAAACGGGTAATTGAGTCCAAAAGTATCACTACATCATGGCCGCATTCTACCAGCCTTTTTGCTTTCTGAAGTGCCATAGTAGAAACCTTTACGTGTTTCTCTGCCGGTTCATCAAACGTAGAAGCAATCACTTCGGCTTTTACACTACGCTCCATATCTGTCACTTCCTCGGGCCTTTCATCAACCAACACCACCATTAGGTAACATTCCGGGTGATTTTCTGCTATGGCATTTGCCACCGATTTCAGCAACATAGTTTTACCTGTCTTTGGCTGAGCTACTATTAGTCCCCTCTGTCCCTTACCAATTGGCGTAAAAAGATCCATGATACGTGTGGAGTAATCGCTGGCAGTTGTAAACAGATTCAACTTTTCAAATGGAAATAGAGGTGTTAAGTAATCAAATGGAACCCTATCGCGTACTTCATCGGGTCCTTTGCCATTGATTGTATCTACTTTTAATAAAGCAAAATATTTTTCTCCTTCCTTGGGAGGGCGAACAGCTCCGTGTACCGTATCCCCTGTTTTTAATCCAAAAAGCTTTATTTGGGATGGAGAAACATATACATCATCAGGAGAGGATAAATAATTATAATCTGATGAACGTAGAAAACCATAGCCGTCGGGCATCATTTCCAAAACTCCTTCTGAAAGAATAACTCCGTCAAATTCTATATTAAAATTTTGTTCACGTCTTTGAGGATAAGGCTTATTCTGAGCCATATTGTTGTCTGTACCTGATACTGGAGCATTCCTGTCCGTATTGACTTCAACCGATTGCTCCGATTGTTCCTCAAAATTTCCATCTTCTTCCATCTCTTCCTGTTGTGATTCATCCTCTTCAACAGTATCAATAGCTTCTATAGTTTCTTTTTCGTCAGCTTTCTTACGACCCTTCTTTGGTAAAATTTTCTCTTCCTTACGGGAAGTTTGAGAGGCTCCGGCCTTTCTAATTACCTTTTTTTCGCCGGTATTTAATGCCGCCGTATCTGAAACATCCGGATCTGGTGCTCCCTCAGCACTTTCTACTACTTCAGCCTCTTCTGTAGAATTTGCTGTTGATGCTTTGATAATACGTTTCCGTTTGCCTTTTTCCTCGCCCTGGGCCGCACCCTTGGAGCCGGTAACCGCCTGGTTATCCAGAATTTTATATACAAGCCCTTGCTTATCCAGTTTTTTTAAATTAGGAATTTTAAGTTGCTCGGCAATGTCCATCAGTTCAGGAACGAGCATATCGTTCAGTTGCAGAATGTCGTACATACAAAAATCTTGAAGTTTAATTCAGTGAATCCGGTCACTAAGTCTGAAAATTGAAAAAGTTGAGTTTAACTTGAATGGATAGGTAGGTTTCTGATGAGCCAATAAAAACAGGGGAACAACATACTTATCAGCCTCTTTCCGTTGCAATAATAAGCTTTTTTTGCAAAACCAAAAATTTTAGGTTACCTGTTTATTATCCATCTGTAATTATACCGGTTGTTTTTGCTATTGCGTACCGATGGTTTTGGGCATTTCAAAGGCTGCATCTCTAATGATTTTCCACCCGATCGCAAGGTTTCATTCAAAATTCAATCAACTCAATTTGGAAGATCAAGAGTTAAAAACGAAGTCGATAGCATCCATCAAAGATCAGACAGGTACTGATTTTTGAAAATAACGAACCCATAAATAAGGATAATCACTTACACAAAACCACTAATCTCTTATGATCAAATCATCCGTGCTATATCTTTGCCCCTCTCAAAATAGAAAATATGTTTAACAAGAGGATTAAGATTAAAGATTTGTTAACCCGCGATCCTATGGATCAATCAAAAGAATCCGGGGAAGAAGTAACAGTTATGGGATGGGTTCGAACTTTTCGTAACAACCAGTTCATAGCACTCAACGATGGTTCTACGAATACCAACCTGCAGGTTGTCGCAGAATTAGGTAAATACGGAGATGATTTATTAAAACGAATTACGGTTTCTGCAGCTCTGAAGGTTTCAGGTTTCGTAACACCTTCACTGGGAAAAGGACAAAAATGGGAATTAAAGGCTTATTCGATAGAAATACTTGGAGACAGTGATCCTGAAAAATATCCCCTGCAGCCAAAAAAGCATTCTCTTGAATTCCTGAGAGAGATTGCTCACTTGCGTTTTCGCACCAATACGTTTGGCTCTGTTTTCAGAGTACGTCATTGTTTAGCTTTTGCGGTTCACAAATTCTTTAACGATAAAGGGTTTGTTTATATGCATACACCCATCATTACGGCAAGCGACGCGGAAGGTGCGGGTGAAATGTTCAGGGTTACAACTCTACCCCTGGAAAACATCCCAAAAGATGAAAACGGAAAAATTGATTTTAGTGAGGATTTTTTTGGCCGCTCTACCAACCTTACAGTAAGCGGACAACTAGAGGGGGAATTAGGAGCTACTGCTCTTGGAGATATTTATACTTTTGGTCCAACCTTCCGTGCAGAGAATTCCAATACCGCCCGGCACCTTGCTGAATTCTGGATGATAGAACCTGAAATGGCGTTTTATGACCTGGAAGATAATGCGAACCTCGCCGAGGAATTTATCAAATACCTTATCCGGTATGCTATGGATAATAAAATGGAAGATCTTACATTTTTGTCTCAACGTTTGGAAGAGGAAGAAAAACAATTACCCCAGGATAAGCGCAGCGAGCTGGGATTGATCGCCAAACTGGAATTTGTTCTCAACAATGACTTTCAAAGATTGACTTATACAGAAGCCATTGAAATATTAAAAGAAAGTAATCATAATAAGAAAAAGAAATTTCAGTATCAGGTAACAGGGTGGGGAATGGATTTGCAAAGTGAACATGAAAGATACCTGGTGGAAAAACATTTTAAAAAACCGGTCATACTTACTAATTACCCTGCAGCTATTAAATCCTTTTATATGCGGCAGAATGATGATGGCAAAACGGTAGCAGCGATGGATATACTGGCACCTGGCATCGGGGAGATAGTAGGAGGTTCGCAAAGAGAGGAACGGCTTGATAAGTTAGAAGCCAGGATGAAAGAGTTAAATATTCCGGTTGATGAATTATGGTGGTACCTGGATACAAGAAGATTTGGTACTGTACCTCATGCAGGCTTTGGTCTTGGCTTTGAAAGAATGGTTCAATTTGTAACCGGCATGACGAATATCCGGGATGTAATTGCATTTCCCAGGACACCCAAGAGCGCTGAATTTTAATTATTGAATTTTATAAATAGAAAAAAAGCAAGATTAAAGGGCGGATTAACCATGCACACACATAACAGGTACATGTGAGTGAAACACTAATTGTTTTGTAGAACTTTTTTTAAAAAGACTTTCAAAAAATTTATGTTTTTTAGGAATAGTTATAAGAAGGTCCAGGTTGTTTTTTTCCGCAAATTCATTGATGCCATCTTCTATATCCTTGTTTTCAATATAGTGGTACTGCGGATTCAAATCCTCAAATGCACTATGCAATAAATTGGATTGTTCGCGGGCATCAGGTTTAAAATGCACGTTATCGTGATCAACATTCAGAATATGTAATTCGGCTTTCAATTCTTTTACAAAAGTTTTTATTGAAGGAACAGGAGTTGTATCTTTTATTTCCCGGAAATCAGAAGCGAAGCCAATTTTTTTTATTCCTTGTCCATATTCTTTACCGGTTGGTACACAGATCACGGACGAGCTAAGGTGTTTTATTATACCGTATGTATTGGTTCCAAACAAAACTCTTTCTACAGCTGTATGTCCTTTTGTACCCATTACTACCGTAAAAGGGTTTGATTTATTACAAAAATCTTCTGCCTCATCAGCCAGGTTGCCAAGCCGCGATTCAGTTTCTATTACCAAAGCACCCGAGGTAATATGTTCAAGATCTTTTTTCAATTGAGCCAGCTTAATTTCTGCAGATTCTTTCAACTCCTCGACAGACAATAAAACAATAGGCGTATCAGAAACACTAAGGGGCAACTGGTAGGCATGAAACAAAAGAATATTTGCCTTTATGGCCAAAGCCATATCTGTTGCGTAATGAGTGGCATTTAGCGATGCCGGGGAAAAGTCAGTAAGTACAACAATTGTTTTCATGATATGACCTATTTGGTACTAAAGATAACAATAACAGCATCCACCTGTTTTGAAAAGCCGGGAAATGACAAGGATATTTATATGGAATTTTTTGAACCCGGAGTCCTATATAAAAAATTTGTTATGACCGGATTAACCGATATAATTAGCAGGCAAAATAAAAGGGGGATACGCCGGCCAAAACACGATTATCCAAAAACGGATATGACTCCCATGGTAGATCTTGGTTTCTTGTTGATCACTTTTTTTGTTATAACCACCGAATTAAGTAAACCGGCCACAATTGATCTCATTATGCCAAAGGATGGCCCACCCATTTCGCTTGGAAGATCCGATGCTCTTACGATTTTGATGAGTAAGAATAATATAATTTATTACTACCAGGGTGATTGGGAGCAAGCTTTCAACTCAAACCAGGTTTTTCAAACGAATTTTTCCTCCAACAACGGTTTGAGAAAATTGATTCAGGAAAAGCAAAGTTGGCTTGAATCAGCTCAAACAAAAGAAGGAAGGAAGGGTTTGATGCTTTTAATAAAAGCAGATGAAAATGCGATTTACAATGACCTGGTCAATGTCATGGATGAAATATTGATCAATGATGTTAAAAAATACGCCATCATTGGCCCTAGCGAGGGAGAGACAAGTTTTCTAAAATCAAGAAATCAGGAAAATGAGGAAATTGATAATTGAATATTATTCATGCTTTGAGCTTTTCAGGGAGTAAATTATGAATTCCTGCTTTACTATAAACTTTCACTTTATGGATACGATTTTAATTCTTGCACAGAGTGATTTCGTATAGTCGTTTAACAGAAAATTTAAAAAAAGCGGTTTTAATTGTTTGAAACCGGGCAAATCAATACTAAATCTGACGCTTCAGTTCCTTCTTTTTACCGTTCATCAATAAATTGTGGACCAAAAAAAAAGACCCTTGGTTGGGGAAACTCAGTACCAGCATGAATTTAAAGAAAAAAGGCACCCCTGTTCATAATCCATTACCTTAATTTAATTGGTACTGTAGTTTGCATAGTACCAAATATCACCTTATATTTGTGAAAGAATAGCTGAAAGAGGTGGCTGGATTTGAAAGCTAGCCAATATTTCTCCAGCTTTAAAAAACATATATATGAATATCGAAAATACACAGAGCCAGATGAGGAAAGGAATTTTGGAATTCTGTATTCTTTCCGTGATTCGCCGGGGGGAGGCCTACCCCAGTGATATTGTGGAGGAAATGCGGGCAGCCAATCTCCAGATATTGGAGGGTACATTATATCCCTTACTTACAAGACTCAAAAATGCTGAAATGCTAACCTACCGGTGGGTAGAAAGTAATTCAGGACCTCCACGAAAATATTTTTCACTCACCGAAAAAGGGGAATCATTTTACCAGGAGCTTGAGCAAACCTGGCTGGAGCTATCGAATGGGGTCAATGCATTAGCCAATAAATAATTCCAAATAAATCAAGAACAACTTCAACCAAAAATTAAATAAGATGAAAAAGATAATCAACATAAACCTGAGTGGCCGGGTAATACCTATAGAAGATTCGGCTTATGAAAAATTGCAGGGATACATTGAAAGTCTTCGCCGTTATTTTTCACATGAAGAAGGCCGTGATGAAATTATCAATGATATAGAGAGTCGTATTGCCGAATTAATGAATGAAAAAGTTCGCAAAGGGGCTTCCAGTGTTGTCGATGCTGATATAGACGAAATCATAGCGTCAATGGGTAGACCAGAAGATTTTGATGCGGACACCGTGGATACAGAACCTGCATACCAGGCGCAGCAACAGCAATACAATTATGAAGAAAAGAAAGCAAAGAAAAGGTTGTATCGGGATAGCAGCGATAAATTCATTGGTGGAGTTTGTAGTGGAATAGCAGCTTACCTTAATGTAGATCCTGCCATTGTCCGGATTCTTTTTGCCATCATCACTTTCGGGGGCTTTGGACTGGGATTTTTGATCTATATATTATTGTGGATTATTCTTCCTACCAAAGACCTGGAAAATTATTCAGGAAAAAGATTATATCGTAATCCTGATGATAAAGTAATTGGTGGCGTAGCTGGTGGTCTGGCGGCCTATTTTAATAAAGAAACCTGGATCATCAGGTTGATTTTTATCGCCCCGCTTGCCCTAAGTATTTTATTAGGCGTATTGAGAGGATTTACATGGCATTACGACTTTGATATTTTTCCCAATATTGTTTTTGGATCCCTGAACGGGACGCTGGCTCTTATTTATATTATTCTCTGGATGGTATTACCTGAAGCAAACAGTCCTTATGAAAAGATGGAAATGCGCGGAGAAAAAGTAGATGTAAACAGCATTCGGCAAAATGTAAAAGAAGGGATGGGCAGTATGAAGGATAAGGTAAAAGGATGGGGTGATGAAGTAAAGGAATCAGCACAGAATTTAGGTAATAAGGCCAGGGAGTTTGCAAATACAAGAGGAAAAACCTTTGCTACAGAGGTGAGAGATACTGCCCACAATAGCGGACGTGGTCTTGGTCATGCAATTGGCGTGTTATTCAAAGTGTTCTTCTTGTTTATTGCCGGCACCATTGCTTTTGCATTATTTGTTGCTGTTATCGCCCTGATATTCGGAGGCATTGCCTGGTGGCCTGTTAATAATTTTTTGTGGACTAGCAAGTGGCAACAAATTTACGCCTGGGGTACCCTGATATTTTTCCTGGGCGTTCCATTGATTGGATTAATTACCTGGGTGATCAGGAGAATTCTCAGAGTTCGTTCTCGCAATAGCTACCTGGGATGGACCTTTGGCTTCTTATGGACGGTTGGTTGGATAGCCGCCATTTTATTAGCTTCCAGCATCACTCGGGACTTCCGGGAATATGAGCACAGTGATACAACCTTATCAATTACGCAACCAGGCAATGGAAAAATGATCGTCGTCGTATCTGAACCCGAACTGGAATATACCGGCAGGTTCGATTGGATCAATGACGAAAGCGAAGGATGGGATCTATCTAACGACACTTTAAAATTATCAACCGTTAAATTCAATATTAAAGCAAGTCCGGATTCTGCTTATCATGTTGCTCTTAAAAGGTACAGTTTTGGCAGAAGTGAGGAGGAAGCTTTGAGCCGTGCAGAAAAAATTCAATATGCTGCCTATTCAAGAGACAGTGTGCTGGACCTGGGTAGTGGTTATTCAATTGGAAAAGACAGCAAGTTCCGGGGCCAGCAGGTAGAAATAGAGATAATGGTACCCGTTGGTAAAAAGATCAGGTTTGATGAGTCTGTTAATTATAAGCTCAACCCGGCGAACATAAAAGTAAAAAGAAACAACCGGAGAAACAGGGTGGTAGATATTGAAATGGAAAATGACTATTGGCGCAGATTCCGTTCAGGAATAGATTATGTTATGGGCATTGACGGCAGTCTGAAAGCTGTTTCAGGATCGGTTATTAAAAGCAACGATTACCGTTATGATGAAAATGATAGTTTCCGGATTAAAAAAGAAATTGAAATAAAGAAGCAGGAATTAAAAGAACTGGAAGAGTTAAAAAAGATTAATCGCATCAGCTCAGGTGCTTCAGACACCGGAGATGACGAAAACGAAACGGATATAAGCTTTGCCTCCTCTACATTGCCTGCGTTTTCACTAATTAGCAGCTATTTTTAAAATCGGTTGAAGTTGAACATTCGCCACTGGCGGATAAGCAAAGGGTTCCGGCAACGGACCTTTTGTTTTTTTGGTCACAGTAGATTGTATGCTAGGGATGTCAGAAAAGTATAAAACACTATCTAAAATTCACAACGAAATACTTTATTCCGGTACTTCTGTCAATACCCAGTTTCCGGTTCTTCTGTTCCATAAAATACTATAATCTTTTCCGTGTAAAAGCTTATAGGTTCTGAATCCATTATAATATTTCAAACGCAGCCATCCGTAATTATAAATTTCAAATTTAAAAATAAAGGGCTCTCCTGCTTTTATATCAGCCTGCTGAAAATTTTTTCCATCATCGCTGAGGAATACAGTTTCTGTTTTATTGCTTTGAATGGTAAGGCCAATCCAACTTGGATCTTTCGCCGGATCTGTATTACCGGGACTTGGTGGGTTGTTCGGGTTAGTAGGTTGATTGGGCACGGGAATAGTGGGCACGGGGTGTGAAGGATCAGCAGGATTGGAGGCTGTTGATTTAGCAGAATTCCACCCATTCGTTATAGCGTTTAAGCGATCCCTCTTTGCAGGATGAGAAGAGCTGGCTCTGTCCGCTGCTATAGCCTGCATGGCCGCAAGAGATTGCTGTAAACTGGCTCCCAGTTTTGCCAAAATAAAACCGGAAAATGCATCCGCTTCAATTTCTTTTGGCGGAGTACTGCCACTGCTACTAACAACGTGATTGTAATAATGATGACCCATTTCATGGGCAAGAACACTGATTGAAGCCCATTTCGTAGAAGCATATGCATCTATATCTTCCAAAAAATCATTATCATAAATAATCCATCTTACCTGGTTGATGATGGTAGCATAGGCATTCCGAATTCCATATTGCTCCCGCACACTGAAGTTTTCCTTCCATTGAATGGTATCCAGCATACCGTTAAGAATGGCCCTTGCCTCGTATACGGATTGAAATTTTGGTTTTATTAAAGAACGGGGAGGTACTTTAAATCCACAACCGGTTACTTTTTGTGCATTCAGATTTGTAAGAGCGATACAAAAAGCAAAACAAAAGAAAAATAAAATCTTCTTATTCATAATAACAGTTTATGGACATAAATGTAATCGAATCTTCCAGATTGGGTTCAGAAGCACACCTTCGTTTTTGTTTTCCAATTATAGGGCCATATTTTAAGTATCACCCGGTTGATGATTTAATACAGCATGTCGCACGTACTGGAACCTGAAAAAAATGCTGGTCATTTTCCATTCACCTGGTAATGGGAAGGGTAGGAAAATAAAAAAATCCGAGTGTTCTGCCTTTTGTGAATTGAAAATCAAATCAGTCCCCGCTTCCTTTCATTTCTTACATTTGCCAGCCAATTTATACATCATGAAGAATACACCCTTTACAGGTAAACACATAGCACTTGGCGCAAAAATGGCTGAGTTTGCCGGTTATAATATGCCCATAAGTTATAGCGGGATAAATGATGAGCATGCTGCTGTTCGTAAAAATGCGGGAGTCTTTGATGTAAGTCATATGGGAGAATTTATTATAAAAGGTGAAAATGCTCTTGACCTTATACAGCGTGTTACCAGCAATGACGCAGCGAAATTAAGAAATGGACAGGCACAATATAGTTGCCTGCCAAATAAGACTGGTGGCATTGTTGATGATCTTTTGGTATACTGTATTGCGGAAAAAAATGTTTACATGCTGGTGGTTAATGCTTCTAATATTGAAAAAGACTGGGATTGGATCAGTAAGCACAATTTGAACAATGCAGAGATGCATAATATTTCTGATAAGACCTGCTTACTGGCTATCCAGGGTCCTGATGCAACGGGTATAATACAAACATTAACGGACATGGACATTTTGAACATGAAATATTACACATTTGCTAAGGGAGAGTTTGCAGGTATAAAAAATGTTTTGGTGAGTGCAACGGGCTATACCGGTGCCGGTGGCGTGGAAATTTATTTTGAAGATAAAGAGGGGGATGCTGATATAATATGGGATGCCATTTTTAAAGCAGGTAAAGCAAAGGGTATTAAACCTGTAGGACTTGGCGCCCGGGATACGCTTAGGTTGGAAATGGGATTTTGTTTGTATGGAAATGATATTGATGACAACACTTCTCCACTGGAGGCCGGCCTTGGTTGGATCACTAAATTCAATAAAGAGTTTATCTCAAAAGATATTTTTGAAAAACAAAAGGCAAAGGGCATAGAAAAAAAGCTGGTTGGTTTTGAAATGACAGACAAAGGAATTCCCCGGCACGGATATGAAATTTGGAATGATTCGGGATCATTTATCGGAGTTGTCACTTCAGGTACTCAATCACCAAGTCTTGGCAAGGCTATAGGAATGGGATATGTTCGTACGGCATTTGCCGGTATTGATTCGAATATCTTCATTAAAGTACGGGATAAAATGCTAGGGGCTAAAGTGGTAAAAATGCCTTTTTCATAATACTTTCCTGACTGTGTAACAACATGCCCTGAATTTCGGAGTTTCAATAGATATTGACAACCGGTAAAACCAGAAAGGCTTGATTTTTGATTAATAAGTCATTCACATATATAACCTTGTATACTGTATAATATGTCCTCCATTCATCTTACTACTTTTATTGCTGCCCCGGTTGCCAGGGTTTTTGATCTTGCAAGGAGTGTTGAAATGCATAAACACTCCATGAACCAGCATAAAGAAGAAGCCGTGTCCGGAACGAGGTTTGGTTTAATGGAGAAAAATGAATTTGTAACATGGAAGGCAAAGCATTTATTTAAAACAAGATTTTTGAGGTCAGAGATTACAGAAATGAAAAAACCGGACATGTTCATTGACGAACAGGTAAAAGGGGATTTTAAAAAAATGAAACATGTGCACCATTTTAAGCCCTGCGATAATGGTACTATTATGATTGACCTGTTAGAGTTTGAGCCACCCTATGGCTCTGTAGGAAAATTTTTCAGTAAAATATATCTTACCCGCTATATGAAAAATTTGTTGGAGCAAAGGAATAAGACGCTGAAAGAATTTGCCGAAACTGAAAAATGGAGAAAATTCCTGAATAAATAATTTGGCCGCTACCGATTAATTTCCCTTTCTTTATTTTTTAACATGGCATGAATAATAAACCTACGCTATATACATCTCTTTCACCAGCCCTTTTAAGTTTATATGACGTTAGTAACAGCATCGTAGTGATCATTGATGTGTTAAGAGCTACCTCTACTATTGCCACTGCTTTGTTCCACGGCGCCCGGGCTATAATACCTGTTGATAGTGTCAGCAGGTGTATTGAACTTGGCCGGCAAATAGAATGCATAACAGCTGGCGAAAGAGAGGGGCAAATCGCAGAAGGCCTTTCATATGGTAATTCTCCTTTTGAATATCCGCGGGAATTTATTGAAGGAAAAACCCTGGTATTGACAACAACAAACGGCACCAGACTTTTACATATTGCATTGGAAAAAGGAGCTAAAGAAATTATAACAGGATCTTTCCCCAATTTGTCTGCGGTGTGTGATCACCTTCTGGAAAAGCAGCAAAATGTGATATTAGGTTGTGCCGCCTGGAAAGACAGGATAAACATTGAAGACATGTTATTTGCCGGCGCCATTATTTCAAGGATAGGCAGCCATTTTTCTATTAATTGCGATGCCTCTCATATTGCTGAAACGACATTTCGATCATCAAAGAAAGACCTGTTTGGTTTTATGAAAAAAAATGAAGCGTCTCATTATCATCGCCTGATGAATTTTGGTCTTGAAAAAGATATACGCTACTGCCTCAACACCGATGTGGCCAATATTTTACCATTCTATAGAGATGGTGAACTGGTAATCAGGTAGCATGATTATAAACCCCGGCTCGTTTGTATTAAGTGCTCCGATAGTCTATATGGGATATAGACGTTAAGAATATCGGGCAAAAAAATCTTTAAAGATAATTCCTTTTTTGCAGCATAAAAGCTGAATAGAAATAATTTATTATTTATTCCTTTTACAAGGAAATCCGGCTTACATTCTTTTACATTTGCCGTTAATCTTTTTTGGAATCCGGCTTTAATAAATTCACTGTACCTCTCAAAATAGTACAAACTTTGGCATTACCACATCTTCTCAAATATGTATATACCCATGGCACGGATGAGGTGATCCGGCGTGGAAAGAAAATTCATACCCTTGGCTATGCAGAGCTGGTAGAATATGATGATCTTTTTGGCTCGGCTGTCTTGCGCATAAAGGATGACAGTTATTCTACCTTTTATAAAGTAAATGTTCAGCGGTTCAAGGATGCAAAGGATCTTTCCCTTCGATGCAGTTGCCCATATAATATCGGGGATATCTGCCGTCATGAAACCGCGGCACTTTTCCAGTTGCAGGAGATGATTGACAGAGGACAGTTGCAACCTGATGGAGTGAAATATGACCAGCGGCATACCGTGGCAAAGATGAAGACCATTGACTATAAAACATTGCGATACCTGTCTTCCCCGGAAATCATTGAAGAAGCGGAGACCTTCCTTCAAAATCAAAAAGCGGTTATTGAACTTGCGGAAAATGAAATGGTAAAAGCGTCTGTTAAGTTAGATGGCCATAAATATGCTGTGATCATTCGGAAAAACGAAGAAAGGAATTTTGATACCAGTTGTGACTATGATGATGAAGAGCATCTGCTTTGTTTACCCAAAGTGATCGTCCTGATGCAATTGTTCAAAAAACACGGAGCTAATTATTTTGACAGCATACGAAATTGGGATAAGGATAAAAATAAATTGCTTGAAGCCTATGGTTATTCGTTGAAAGATGACCTGAAAGGTAAATTTGAATTTGCCTATAAGGACGGGAAACCTTTTCTGCGGGTATTGGATGCAAACATAAAAAGGGTGGCACCGGTAGCAGCTCCTTTAAGGCCTGTCATTATTCCTCAAAGAGAAAAAGTAGTGGAAGTGCAGGAAACGGGTGTGGAAGAAGTGCTGAAACCTGCTCAGCGATTAGGTGTTGTTTTCAATTTCAATAAAAAAACCTATCCCTTTTTTACGATTGACGTGATAATTGGAGAACCCAATGAAAATAATGACGGTTTTGCCGGGCATGCAGAAAAGCCTGATATCAGCCGCTATCTTGAAACAGAAAAGCTGCCTGAAGAAGACAGGCTCTTATTGACGCTGGTGCGTAAGCTACAGGATACAGAGATCAATAAATATGTCAGCCGCAATTCACCATTTTCAGGTATCTGGGAAAATATTATTCACCAGGAAGAAGATGACCTGCCGGAAGAAACGAAAGAATTAATGGGAGAATATCTTTTTCCCAGATTAAAAAAACTTTGCGCAGAGCAGGGAGAAAATTCGTTATTCTTTTTATTGCACAATGGCAAAAACTTTAAAACAAATAACCTGGAACCAGTTCAGGTGTTAAAAGAAGAGGCGGCGCCTTATTTCCAGGTAAAGAAAAATTCTCATTTTACTATTTGTTGCCGGGTAAGGGTGCAGAGTACAGATTATGACCTGGAGCAAAATGAAAGTAACAGCCCGCTGCTATTTTTATACAATAACCAATTACATATCTGGCGCAATAATGAAGTCGTTCATTTGATCGATAGGTTTTTACCATCTGGTAAAATGGAGGTTACTATGGAAGACTGGACGAAATCTTTACATGAATTTTTATTGCCGCTTGCAAAAGAACATCGCGTTGATTTTGATAAATCACTTATCCAGGAAATCAAAGCCGGCGATCCCGAAGTAAAGTTGTTTTTGATCGAGAAAGGGGACTACCTGGTTTTTCAACCATCTTTCTCTTATAAAGGATATGAAACTAAGGCAAGGGACCGCGATGAGATCGTAGTGCCGCAAGGAGATAAAGTTTTGATCGTTCATCGCAACCGGGAGGCAGAAAATCTGTTTATCTCCAACCTGCAAAAACTACATTCCAATTTTATCGTAAATGAGGAAAGCGGGTCACTGGCATTAAAAGGAGCCGACGTGCTAAGGAACAATTGGTTTTTTCTTTTCGTAGATGCAATGAAGGAAATAAAAACGCCTGTCTTCGGATTTGAGGCGTTGAAAAATTTCCGGTTTAATACTGCCAAACCACAAACAAAAATTTTCATCAGCAACAATACCGATTGGTTTGATGCCAAAGTGGATATTGTATTCGGCGATCAAAAAGTAACAGTTGCTGAAGTAAAAAGAGCGTTGGCCAATAAACAACAGTTTGTCCAGCTCAATGACGGTACATTAGGCATATTACCAGATGAATGGTTAAAAAAATATTCCTTGTTATTCCGTGTGGGTGAAGGAAATTCTAATAACCTGAAGCTTTCCCGTTTTCACCTGAGCGTTGTTGATGAATTATATGAAAATCGGGATGAAGAAGAACTGGTTGTTCAACTAGAAGAAAAGTATGAAAACTTAAAACAATTCAATGCAATAAAGGAAATAGAGCCGCCTGAAACGTTGAAAGCTGTTTTGCGCCCCTACCAGGTAGCGGGCTATCAATGGCTCAATTACCTGACCGAAATAAGGTGGGGTGGCATTCTGGCTGATGATATGGGTTTGGGCAAAACTGTTCAGGCACTTTCTTTCCTGGATCATCTCAGGAATCAACAAGGCAATGTGAAAGCTTTGGTTGTATGCCCTACAACGCTGATATATAACTGGGAAAATGAAATAAAAAAATTCACACCTGAGCTTACTTATCGTATTCATCACGGGGCGGGGCGTACCAGGTCAAAAGAAGAGATCATTGATCATGATGTTACTATTACAACCTATGGTACCTTGCGAAGTGATATTAAATTATTGATGAGTGTGCTATTTGATTACGTTGTTCTGGACGAAAGCCAGGCTATTAAGAATCCAACCAGCAAAGTTACTAAGGCAGCCTGCCTGCTCCAGGCAAAAAACCGACTGTGTATGAGCGGAACGCCATTACAGAATAACACTTTTGATGTTTTTGCACAAATGCATTTTTTAAATCCTGGTATGCTGGGCACCATGGAATTTTTCCGGCAGGAATTTGCGATACCCATTGATAAATTTGGAGAACAGGACAGAAAGGATCATCTGAGAAAAATTCTTTATCCCTTTATTCTGCGCAGAACAAAGGAACAGGTAGCAAAAGACCTTCCAGAAAAGCAGGAAATGATACTATGGTGCGAAATGGAGCATGAACAACGGAAAATTTATGATGCTTACCGAAATGATTTTCGCGATAAAATTTTGGGAACTATACAGGAGCAGGGCATACAAAGATCGCAGCTCACTATATTGCAGGGGTTAATGAAGTTGCGTCAGATCTGTGATTCGCCGGCCATATTGAATGAGGAAGACAAATTTGAAAATCATTCCATCAAGCTGGATGAACTGGCAAGAGAGATAACAGAAAATATCAGCAATCACAAAGCCCTTATTTTTTCACAGTTTCTTGGTATGCTTGCTTTGATCAGGGGCAAACTGGATGAACTGGGTGTCAAGTATGAATATTTTGATGGCAGTACTTCTGCTCCAGACAGGGAGAAAGCCATTCAGAGTTTTCAAAACGATGATACGGTGAGAGTATTCTTAATTTCCCTGAAAGCGGGTGGAGTAGGATTGAATTTAACCGCTGCGGATTATGTCTACATCGTAGACCCCTGGTGGAATCCCGCGGTGGAACAACAAGCTATTGACCGTACACACCGGATAGGGCAAACAAAAAATATTTTTGCTTACCGTATGATCTGTAAGGATACGATAGAAGATAAAATTCTCCTGCTGCAGGATAAGAAAAGAGCCCTGGCCAAAGACCTGATCTCTGATGACTCTACTTTTGTAAAGAGCCTGAGTCGCGAAGACGTGGAGTATTTATTTAGCTAATATCTTTTGTTGATCTTTATTTTTTTATTTCTAAAAATTTTGGAAGGATATGCCAATTATTGATATAAATAAATTACCAGAGGTCGAGAAAGTATCAGCAGAAGTACATAAAGCCTGGATGGAATCTAAAAAGGCAAATGGAATTACATCGAGAAAGTCAGAAGACGGAGAAGAACTAATGGTACCTTACGAACAGCTATCAGAAAAAGCAAAGGACCTTGACAGAAACACGGTAAAGGCGGTATATGCCGCTATTACAAAACTTCAGGAAAAATGACCCAGGCTAATTCCCAGATACTCCAAAGTAAATAACCAGGCATACCCTATTTAATTATGATTATGTCCTCTTGTCTATGAGCATCTATACGTTGTTTATGTCAGGCTATTAAATTTAGCGGGAGCAGCAAAAAATAGCCGAAGTATGGCCTTAATAAAAAGCCCCCCGTTTTACCGGAGGACTTTAATATAATGGGGGGTTAGTAAAGATGTTCTATTTTCTTCGCATACAGCTTGCCGAAGGCGATGAGCCTGAGATAAAAACACATAATACAGATTTGAACAAGCGGAATAAATTAAGCGAAGGTTTGTAATAGCTGCGATAAATTTTAGCTTCCTCGTGAGAATGAACAATGTTCCTGTTTTTCATAATTGGATTTGTTTAATTAAAAGGTTTAACGAAAAAATGCAAACTGAAAGTATGCAATTAAAATCTAATCTCATAATTTTTCGCCATCAAATGAAATGTTAATTCATAATTTTTTAAAATAAGGTAAAACCACCAGACCTGTTGAATGTTGTTTTTACTTAAAATAAAAACGGAGTGGTTTATAAAAAATTATACTGCATTGGACTCCTCAAAAGAATTGTCAATAATAATTTTGAAAACATACTCTTCTATCAGGACTGAAATAACACGTAACATATAAATTCTGCCTGTTAGCAAAAAACTAATAGGGTTTCACCATATCAGGTATTCTTTCCTTTTATTATTAACCTTCATTAACATTATACTCAGACAGGTTAACTGCTTTTCCTGGTCAGTAAGGATATTTTCGCTTCCGGTTCTAAATCCATGTGCATGAAGCGACTTTTCTTTCTATTACCAATGATTGCTTGCAGCCTCCTTGTGTTTTCCCAAAAGAATGGGCTGGTAAAAGGTATGACGTATGATACAATTTCAAATAAAGCCGTGGCAGATGCTACGGTCACTGTATTATCGGTTAAAGATTCTTCTTTGATCACTTTTGGCATGACGGATAATGCAGGGCGATTTTTTCTTGACAATATACCAGCAGGCGACTACCGCCTGCTGGTTACTCTTACCGGATATCATAATAGCAATAAACTATTTGCTATTCAGGATAAGAGCAGCCAGGTGGATCTTGGACGTATTATCATGAACGATAAAACGATTGTTTTGCAGGAGGTGAAAGTAACCAACGAAGCACCCCCGGTTACCCTTATCGGGGATACCATTCAATACAATGCTTCCTCTTTTAAAACACAACCCAATGCCAGTGTAGAACAATTGTTGAAAAAATTACCTGGTGTACAAGTTGCCAAAGACGGAACTGTAAAGGCACAGGGTCAATCAGTAAACAAGGTGTTGGTTGATGGGAAGGAATTTTTTGGTAACGACCCAAAAATGGCAACTAAAAATTTGCCGGCCGACGCGGTAGATAAAGTGCAGGTTTATGACAAACTCAGTGACCAGTCTCAACTTACCGGCTTCGATGATGGCAACAGTGAAAAAACCATCAACCTGAAACTAAAGAAGGACAAAAAGAAGGGAGCATTCGGAAAAGTAACGGGAGGTGGAGGCTCGGATGATCATTTCGAAAGTCGTTTCAATATTAATTCTTTTAAGGGGGCCAGGCAGATGTCAGCAATCGGAATGGCTAATAATACAAATGCAGAAGGCTTTTCTTTTATGGATATGATGAATTTTACCGGGGAACTGAGCCGTATGATGAAAGGAGGCAATGGCAATATCAATATAAATATTACTGCGGATGATCCGGAAGCCGGGCTATCAGGAAATAATAACAGTGGCATTCGCACTATTTGGGGAGGAGGATTAAACTACAATAATATTATCGGCAACAATGTGGATTTTACGAGTAACTATTTTTATAATCATTATAATCCAAAAACAAGTTCGCAGGTGCAGCGGCAATATATTTTACCCGATTCTTCCTATTTCTACCATCAGAATTCTTTAAGTAATAATATAAATAACAGCCACCGCCTCAATCTTGGAATTGATTATATCATTGATTCTTTTCATTCCCTGAAAATTTCTCCTTCCCTGGGCTACCAGCAAACAAAAAATAATTCGGCAACCTCATACCAACAATCGGGATCAGATGGCCGGCAAACCAACACTGGCCGGATTGATTTGATTACCATGGGTACTGGTTTTAATTTCAGGAATGATTTCTTGTTCCGTAAAAAATTCAGGCGTAGGGGGAGAACATTTTCTCTAAGCCTTCAAACCACCTCCAATAACAGCGAAGGGGATGGAAAACTTTTATCGCTCAATGATTTTATTAATTCGGGCGGATCCGGCTTTCGTACAGACAGCATTGACCAACAGTTTAACAATAGGGGTGATCTTCTGGGATATAATGCAAAAGCCGTTTATACCGAACCCATCTTTAAAAAGTCTTTGCTTGAGTTTAGTTTAAGTAAGAGTAACAATAAAAGCTCAAATGAAAAAATTACTTATGATCAAAATGATGGCAGCGGGAAGTATGATGAGTTAAATGATTCCCTGACAAATCATTTTGAAAATAAATATGAATATACCCAGGCAGGCTTGCGTCTGCGAACACAAAAGAAAAAATATAATTACGCTTTTGGACTCAACTGGCAACAAGCTGGATTGGAAGGTAAGATCAGGGGCGTCATCAATGATTCCCTAATCTCAAAAAAGTTTGCCAATCTATTGCCATCGGCAAGGTTCCAATACAATTTTTCGCGGTACAAAAATTTGGTGGTTAATTACCGGACATTTACAAACCAGCCTGGCATTGCTCAACTTCAGCCTGTGCCGGATATCACGAATGGGTTAAATATTACTGAAGGCAATCCTGATTTGAAGCAGGAGTTTATCCATCATATGCAAATCCATTATATGGGGGTTAATCCATTCCGGAATAAAAATCTTTTTGCATTTTTCAATTTAAGCAGGACCGATCATAAAATAGTGAATGCTGATACGCTGTATAGTTCCGGCATTAAAAAAACAAAGCCAGTAAATACAAATGGCCTCTATGATCTTTCCGGTGAAATCAACCTGGGTTTGCCTGCCCGTTTCCTGAAAGGAACGTTTCGTTTAGGATCCAACCTGGGTTACAGAAGCGGTCGCCAGTTTATAAACAGCCAGGGAAATAACATTCAAACTTTCAGTGCAGGTCCCCGGTTAGGGGTTGATATGAACCCAAATGAAAAAGCAGATCTTTCTTTAACCATTGGTTTGAATTACAACAAAACAAAATACTCCCTGCAGCCTGATTTTAATAACATCTATTTCTCACAATTATATGAAGCAGAGTTTAACTGGCAATTTAAGGGGCATATATATTTTAGTACCGACTTTACTTATACTATCAATAACCGGAGAGCCCCGGGATTTAATAGCCAGGTGCCCCTATGGGGAGCTTCGGTCAGCAAACTGTTTTTAAAATTTAACCGGGGAGAGTTGAAACTGAGAGTCAATGATATATTGAATCGCAACCTGGGAATCAGCCGCAGTACCAATCAAAACTATATCGAAGATTCAAAAGTGAATACGATTCGCCGGTTTGGGTTGTTGACATTTACCTATAGCTTATCAAAGACCGGGCTTACCGGGGAAAAAAGCGGTGATGTAAGAATAATCAGGAGGTAACTGCCCCTATAGAAAAAACTTTAAGCACATTTTTCTATTTTTAAAACGGGGAACATATGCAGAACATGCGGATTTCTAGAATACTTTATATAGTTTAGAAGCCGTTTTACAAACCATCCTGCATAATGAGAAGACGTATATTCTTTGCTACCCTTTGTTTGTTATTTTTCTTTTCCGAAATGCGGGCGCAATCTTCATCTCTTCAATCCAAGGCCATCATTGTAAAACGCATGATCGAAATGAATCATGTTTCTCCCAGGCTGGTCGATGATAGTTTCTCCATGGCCATGTTCCGGTCCCTGGTTAAAACTGCAGACAGAAGAAACCTTTTGTTTACCGAATCAGAGTATAAAAAGATGTTGAGTTTCAGTGTGGCGCTGGATGATGAGTTGAATGGAAAAAGCTGGCAGTTTTTTGATGTTTTTGAATCTTTATATAAGAAAGCCCTTATCCGTGCCGATTCAATTGTAAACCAACTGCTGAAAAAGCCATTTGATTTTTCAATCAATGAATCTGTTACCAGGTCAGGAGAGGAATCTTTCAATTTTGCTGAAAATATTCCGGCATTAATGTCCCGCTGGTCAAGGTACCTGAAGTACAGAGCGCTGGATAATCTATATGATATTTCTAAGAATGATAGTTCAGGTAAATCAACACTGAAGTCAGTAGCAGGCACTTCTGAATTAAAAGTGAGAGAACGAATCCTTGCCAATGAAATCAAATCGCTGAAAAAGATCCTGAATAATCCAGCCGGTTTTTCCGAATATGTTTTTCAATTATACCTGGATGCGATATCAACAGGATTTGATCCGCATACTAATTATTTTTCCCAGCAAGGTAAAGATGAATTTAAAGCGGCCTTAAGTACAGAAGCCATTTCATTTGGTTTTGCACTGGAAGAAAATGACGAAGGACAAATCATCATTGATCAGTTGACGCCCGGCGGTCCGGCCTGGAAATCCGGCGATCTTCATGAAGGTGATGAACTGGTAAGTCTTCAATGGGAAGGAAAGGAAGTGGTTGAAATGGCGGGCCTGTCTCCGGAAGATGCTTATGAAATATTGGATCAGTCCCTAAATGATCGCCTTGTAGTAAAATCAAAAAAGTCGGACGGAACAGTGCAGTTTGTGTTTTTGAGAAAAGAAAAAATAGAAAACGAAGAAAATGTAGTAAAAGGGTTTTTATTAAAAGGAGAAAGAAAAATAGGCTATATACTTTTACCTGCTTTCTATACGCAATGGGAAAATGAAACCGGTTCCAGTTGTGCCAATGATGTGGCAAAAGAAATAGTAAAATTAAAAAGGGAAAACATAGAAGGGTTGATCCTTGACGTACGTTATAATGGTGGAGGATCATTGGGGGAAGCGATGGATATGGCCGGCATTTTCATTGACGAAGGTCCGCTAATGGGTCAGAAACAAAAGGCCGGAAAAATTATTTATTTAAAAGACCCTAACCGGGGAACGATCTACACCGGGCCAATGGCGTTGATGGTAAACGGGCAAAGCGCTTCAGCATCGGAGATACTCGCCGCTGCCTTGCAAGACTACAACCGTGCATTGGTCATCGGCAGTAATACGTTTGGTAAAGCGACCATGCAACAAATGATGGTCCTGGATACCTTAACCAATAAACCCGGCATGATCACAAATGCAAAGGATATTGTTAAGATCACCACGGGAAAATTGTATCGGCTCAATGGAGGGACCGCTCAATTAAATGGAGTGATCCCGGATATCATTTTGCCTGATGCGTTTGACGGGCTTGACTACCGTGAAAAGTTCTTCCCCTTTGCATTAACTTTCGACAAAGAAGAAAAAAATAATTATTATAAACCTCTGGCTGCTTTACCGGTAAAAGATCTGGCCCTAAAGAGCGAAGAAAGAGTAAATGCAGAAAAGGAATTCCAGGAAATGAAAAAAATGGCGAATACCATAAGACAACGCAGGGTAAAATCAGAAACCATTCCTTTAAATGCAGATAGATTTGAGCAATGGGCAAAACAAAATGAGCAGGATTTCGGTTTTTCCGCGAGGAATTCTTCAACTGCTAACATAAAGTTTACTGTTGACAATCACAACCTGGATAAAGCTATACTGGTCAGCAGCGGAGGATACAACCAGGAAATAAATAATGAATGGCTCAATAACATTTCAGAAGATATTTATATACAGGAATCATATTTTGTATTGTGCGACATGATCAATATAACAAAATCTCTAAAATAAAAGGAGCAATAAAATAAGGAACTCACAAAATCAACCAACTATGAAGCTTTATTCGCCAACAGGAATTATGCTGATGTTTTCTTTTATGCTGCTTACAGCCAACCGTTCCTTTGCCCAGGCATTTGAAAATGCGGGACAATACATGGACCATATCGGCAAAGCCAATCAACAGTTAACAGAAAAATATCTCGTTTACCTCAGCGGCATGTCGCATGGTAAAAGTGCCAGGAAAGTTGAAAAACGCAGATTGGAAGTATTGCAGGCTATCAGCGACACCAAATTTTCCATTATGGGTATGCCTCCGTATAAAGGTGACCGCACGTTAAAAGATACCACAGTGGCGTACCTGAAAATATTAAACAATGTATTTAATGAAGATTATGGCAAGATTGTAAATATGGAAGAAATAGCAGAGCAGAGCTATGACCTGATGGAAGCGTATATGCTGGCCCAGGAAAAGGCGAGTGAAAAATTACAGCAGGCTTCCGACAGGCAGAATGAAATGCAGAAGCAATTTGCAGCCAAACACAATATTACCATTATAGAAAGTAAGTCAGCTTCTGAAGCAAAAATGAAAATTGCCTCAGAAGTAATGAAGCATTATGACGAGGTATATCTTATCTTCTTCAAATCATACAAGCAGGAAGCATACCTGATGGAGGCCCTTAACCAGAAGAAGGTAAACAGCATAGAGCAAAACTTAAATTCTTTACAAAGTTATTCAGAGCAGGGATTGGAAAAATTGAAAGAATTGCGGGGATACAACAATGATGGCTCGCTGATCATTGCCTGCCGGAACCTCCTTCTTTTTTATAAGGAAGAGGCAAAAAAGGGTTCCGCATTGACCGATTATTATTTAAAGGAAGAAAATTTTACAAAACTGAAAAAACAATTTGATTCAAAATCAGGATCTAAGCGAACCCAGCAGGATATCGACCAGTTTAATAAAGCAGTCAATGATATCAATGCAGCAAGCAAAACATACAATGAGATAAATAATGATTTGAACAAGCAACGAAATACTATCCAGAATGCCTGGAATAATGCCGTTAAAAATTTTATGGATGAGTATATACCCGTACAGAAGAGATAAATAATTTACCATGTATTGAGATTCCAACTTCTTAGGTTGGAATTTCAATACAACTCTTTCAATTATCAATTCATCCTTATCCTGAAATTTCCTCCCTGGTTATTTTTCTCCATTTCATCCATCATTTTATTTCTCTCTTTGGTAAATTCTTCGGGGGTTACTTTTTTTCCTTTAACGGGTTCTTTAATCGCAGCCATATCGGGTTTGGGAGAGAATTCTATTGCGGTATAAATAGTTCTGCCGTTGTTAATTTCCAGGTTTAGGATCACGCCGGGCAATTGTCCCTGTATTTCCGGCCCTGCGGGAACTGGAAAATCTGTGGTAAACCAGGCAACGACTGTGGAAGTATCGGCCAATTCTTTTCGTTCCATTTTTCCATTATCCATCGTCATCATCATCCTTTTTCCAATTCGTTCTGATACAGCTTTGCGGCAGGTGTAATTAAGTATCGTTTTAGTCTCATTACTTAACTTCCAGTTACCACGCCGGATACTATCGGTAATCAAAAATTTTTTATCAAAAAATTCACGGCTTTCTACTTTCCGGGATTTTTCAAAATCACAAAAGACAGCATCATCGGTGCCAGCTCCCATGCTGCGGATCATTATTCCATTGCCCCCATTCATACTTTCCTCCGGAAATTCATCCTCCAGGTGTTTCCAGATCATTTTTCCGTTGGCAAAATTCATTTCAAATTTATCAATTCTTGACCGGGGCGTGGTGTGTTCTTCTCCCGGTCCATCGCTTGTTACGATCTGCATTTGCGCCGTCCGCTGGTAAATGATCCTGCCTTCTTTTTGTTGTGCCTGGATCCCGGTTATTAACACCAGGAACAAACACAGGAACAGTACTTTCTTCATAATGTTTTTTTTCAAAAATAATCTAACGGAATAGCAGCTGGAGTTAACTCACCTTTCATTAAGGTTAATAAAGGTTAATGGCTGTGGAATAGCCTGGCCGAATATCTAAATTTGTTGTGGGTTCAAATACCTTAAAAGGATTTGTAATAAAAACAATAAAATTGAAAGGCACCAAACATCCTGAAGCTTTGTTATTGTCCATGGTCGTTACTATTTTGATCATAACAGGTTTCCAGTTTTACTGGCTGAAGGAAAATTACAACCGGGAGAAAAAACTACTTGATGTAAGAGCCCAGTCGCTATTTCATGAAACGGTCAGGCAGGTACAAGATTCATTGGTGCAACAAAAATTATTTCAAATAGAATCAGGAGATTCTTCTTCTGCAACTGGATTAAAAAATAGAACTGCCGGCCGAACTTTGAAAACCGACCTGCATGCAGAGGTTAATCCCGTAAGGATCATTAACCTGATAGGACAAAAAGTGCTTTCTGACTCCCTGAACAAGAAAAACAAAACGAAAAGGAAATTTCTTATTTCATTAGACGAAGAAGCCAGGTATAAAACTGCGGATAGTGTTCTAAATACAGAAAGAGAATCCTATACAAAAGAGTACAATGATGTATTGGTTCTTAATGGCGGAAAAAATACCCGGGACAAGACTATGCTTTCAGATACAGGAAAGGGTAGCAAAGGGCATAATAAAAAAATCGAATTTTCTGAATCCGTTAATGGAGATAGCGATCAAGTATCCCGGGTGAGAACAATTTTTTTTAATAATGAAAAAGGTGACCAGTTTACATTCAGATTAGATTCTCTATTTTTTGATTCTATTCCTTTGCCAGTTCTGAAGGCGGCCTTTTCAAAAGCAATACAGGATGAAAAGTTGGAATTACCCTTTTCTATAATTAGAAAGGCAGAGGAAGGGTTTTTAGACGAAGAAGATTTTGTGCGCCGGCCGATGTCTGGTCAGTTTGCCGGCTACCAGCTTCAGTTGGGGAATACATTTCCATACCTTCTTAAAGAAATTTTGCTACCCATTCTTTTTTCATTTTTCCTGGTGGGTATTACCGTTTTTTCTTTTATAATACTTTATCGGAGTCTGCTCCGGCAATACCAGTTGGGGCAGATAAAGAATGAGCTCATCAGTAACATTACTCATGAATTAAAAACACCCATCGCTACGGTCAGTGTGGCGGTTGAAGCACTAAGAAAGTTTAGTGCCGGTCAAAACCCGGAGAAAACCAAAGAATACCTGGATATTTCTGGTGCTGAATTGCAGCGGTTGGGTTTGCTGGTGGATAATGTATTAAAAATATCCTTGCTTGAGAATAAAAGGATTGAATTAAAAAAAGAAAGTTTTAATATCAGGGAACTGCTTCAGGAAGTACTCAGTATTTTGAAGCTGCAGTTTGAAAAACATCATGCACAGGTGAGTGTCAATACAGCGGGGGATAATTTTGTTATTGAAGCAGACAGGCTGCATATCACCAGTGTTATTTATAATCTTTTGGATAATGCATTAAAGTACAGTCAGGATAATCCAGTTATTGATGTGCAGTTATCTTCTTTACCCAATGATATTATTGAATTAAAAGTAAGTGATAACGGGATGGGCATTTCAAAAGAATATCAGGCAAAAATATTCGATAAATTTTTCCGTGTCCCTACGGGTAATACACATAATATAAAAGGGTATGGCCTGGGATTAAGTTATGTAAAAGAAATATCAATTGCCCATATGGGTTTCATATCGGTTGAAAGCGAACCGGGAAAAGGCAGTACATTTTCAGTTATACTTCCATTCAAAGAAGCACCGATAATATATATTGATGATAAAAGAAGAATTATTAAAAAAGCCATTAAACTATGAGCGGAATTAAAATATTATTTGTAGAAGACGAATTGTTTCTCGGCAAGATTGTCAAAGAGAGCTTAGAAAGCCGCGGGTTTGATGTGATAATGGAAAGTGACGGCGGAAAAGCTACGGAGCTTTTTAAAAAAGTGAAGCCGGATATTTGTGTGCTGGATATCATGTTGCCCAATAAAGATGGATTTGCAATTGCGGATGAAATCCGAAGCCTGGATAAAGAAGTACCTATTGTTTTCCTGACAGCCAAAACACAAACTGAAGACGTAGTACGGGGTTTTGCAACAGGAGGAAATGATTATATCAGAAAACCATTCAGCATGGAAGAACTGATCGTTCGTATTCAGTATAGTTTGGGTAATAAAACTACAAACACAAAACAGCCTGCCACCGATTCTATTGTGATGGGCAAGTACCATTTTCAGCTCAAACGGCAGGTATTGAATGACGGGAACACAGACCGGAAATTATCTTACAGGGAAAATGAATTACTTAAACTTCTTTATGAAAACCGGGATCAGATCATTGACCGGAAAAACATATTGAATTTGCTTTGGGGCAATGATTCCTTTTTTAATTCAAGAAACCTTGATGTCTACATTACCAGGCTTCGCAGTTATTTAAGAGAAGATCCTTCCATTGAGATCATTACCATCAAGGGCATCGGATACCGGTTTGTTACAGATCCCATCCAACCTTCGCCGGCCCGGTAGTTTTATTAGCCAGGATAACTTACTAAACCGATTGTAGTGAATCAACTTTTACGTTCTGTTATTTTTAATAAGCCTTCTTTCATAGTAAGGTCTTCACAGGGCCTGATGATATTAAAAAGTTTTTCATCTGTTTCAGAAGCTCTTGCTTCTATTTCATATTTATTGTTTGTATAACCGTGCCGGATGCTTTCCCACAGGTATAAAAAAATAAACCTGGCAATGCCATGCTTTTGAAATTGCTCTATATGTTTCAGTTCATGTAAAAGCCATCTCCTGTTCTGTAAAAATTCTTGCTTTCTTGTATTGTGGAGATGAATTGTTTTGCCAATTACTATGGCCACCTTATCACAGGTTAATTTCCAGGCAGCAAACCTGGCGATAAAGGATTTCTCCTTTACCCGGAAATATATTTGTGTTGTTCCGGAAATATTCATCTGCCTGGATTAATTTATGCGGAATGCATTTATCATTTCAAAATTCCATTATATCAATAAACAAAAATGGGATGAACTGGTTTATTTTTGTTTCTCTAAATAAAGGAAATGAAAAAAATAAGAGCCTATTCTGCAGCGAAGATTTTTAGTGGCGATGCCTGGTTGCATGATCATGTGGTGATAGTGGAGAAATCTACGATCACCTCAGTTATTCCCTCCCGCTCCATGCCCGGGGACGTGGTGGTTCAGCATTTTCCTGATGCCATTCTTGCTCCTGCATTTATAGATCTTCAGATTTATGGCGCCGGAGAAAAATTGTTAGCTGTATTTCCTGATACCGATGCGCTTTATAAATTAAATGATTATTGCCGGGGTGGTGGAGCTGCTTATTGTTTACCAACAGTAGCCACCAATGAGTACGAAGTTTTTTACCGTGCGATTGATGCCATTAAAGCTTATTGGAAAGAAAATGGGGAAGGCGTACTGGGCTTACATATTGAAGGCCCATGGATCAACCCGGTTAAAAAAGGGGCCCATATAGAATCACTAATTCATTCACCAACACCCGAACAGGCGAAGACTTTACTTGAGTATGGCAAAGGCGTTATTAAAATGATCACACTTGCTCCAGAGGTCTGCAGCCAGGAGGTCATAGACATGGTTCTTTCTTATGATATAAAAATCGCCGCAGGGCATAGCAATGCAACCTATGCAGAAGCCATAAATAGCTTTACAAAGGAGATAACGACAGTCACACATTTATACAACGCAATGAGTCCTCTTCATCACCGGGCGCCCGGCCTTGCGGGTGCAGCCATGGATAGTAAAAAAGTGATGGCGAGCATTATACCCGACGGACACCACGTTGACTTTGCCGCTATCCGGATAGCAAAAGAAGTAATGAAAGAAAGATTGTATGTAATTACGGATGCTGTCACTGAAACAACTACGGGCCCTTACCCCCACCATTTATCAGGGAATAAATATGTTTCTGATAATATTCTGAGTGGCTCTGCACTTACAATGAACAAGGCCGTTCAAAACTTGGTTGAATTTGCGGATATAGATTTGGGGGAAGCCTTACGTATGTGCAGTTTGTACCCGGCCAGGGTAATGGGTAAGGAAAAAGAATTAGGAAAAATTGAAAACGGATATAAGGCAAAGATGGTATTGCTTGATGAAAGAAATGAGGTATTGCAGGTGATCAGTTAAATGAAAATAGTGTCAAGACTTTCTTAGCACAGGTTCCAAAAGGAAAATAATTTTAATATAGACCAGCTGCCTCTACAATTTACAATATCGTGTGGTGTTTTTAATCTTTTGAGATTTTACCCAGTCACTCAACGCAGAACATAATTCTTTTTTTGCTTTTCCTGGCAATTTCGGATCATAGGCATAATAGTGAATGCCTTCCTTATCAGCGGCAATTTTCTTTTCATTTCCAACCTGGTACATTACAAATGTTTCTTTGCCTAAGGTATCCACAACGCCTAATTCATAATACACATTAGGATTCGGAGCTGTAACATCTGCCACCACAAGCCCAACACGCTGAAGTGTTTTAAAAATATTTCCATTTAATGTACCCGTCCGTTCTATTTCATCTCCGCGAATGCATTTCAAACCAGCCCCTTCAACAGCGGGTTTTATTATTTTTTCATAAACGTTTGCCGACCATTTTTCACTGAATGGCATGATCACAAAACAAACAGGTTGGTCAACATACATTATTGTTTTGTCCCTGTCGCCCCTGCATACAATAAACTGATTGAGTATTTGCCTGGCAACCGGGTTTAACCAATAGGGGCCATTTTCCCGATTATTACATTCTACAATTTTACTGTCCAAAAGCATAAATATCGTATCTACTTTACAGTTAACAGACATCTTCTCCAGTTCGGATGCTGTTAATTCACCTTTGCTGCATGTATTGAGCAGGTGTATCATTTTCCATTGATCACGGTAACTCATAAAATAAAATTCAATTGTTATAGAAAATTATTCAAGTAACTGGGATATTATTTCTTTAACCCATTCCCTGGTGTCACCATACATTTCCAGGTTAGCGGCCGTGGTTTTACGCTGCCATAGTTCATTAGGGGTAGCCAGGCATTTATATAAATGCTTACCTGCATTTTCCCGGTTGTTTTGAACAACGGCTAATTCAAGCAGTGTCGCATATGGCCAGTAATCATCAAAGTTGGATTTAATATTCCGGAATGATCGGCGGGATTTATTTTCAAGATGTGTTTGTACGGAAAACTCCACCACCTTTGCCAGGTTCACTGCTGCGGCATCATTCTTTATAAATAATAAATTCACCGCGTTTACTCCAGGGTAAAAATCCCGCATGTCTGCTTTGTATCCCATCATATAAGTATCAATTGCTTTATCGAGAAATGCTGATGCCAGACCCGGTTTGCTGCTTTTTAATTCATTGTATTTATCCTTATATACCCTGCCCAGTATACCGCAGGTTTCGCTGATGGCCCCGTTTTCATCGATTAACTGTTCCAACACCTTTACAGCTTCATCACTTTTGTTAGCCCGGTTAAGGGCAAAGCCATATTGTTCCCTGATCATTGCTGTTCTTTTCAGAAAGGGAGGCAATGATTCAATAAAATCAACCATTTCATTATAACATTCGATAGAGCGATAGGCAAGCATGAAATCTAAGCAAATGCTTACCGGCCAGTCATTTTTATCGCCGGATTTCTGCTCAATTTGTTTTACAACTATTGCTTTCTCAGCTTTGGTTGATGTGGATTGAATAACCTTCTCCAGTTCATCTCGTAACGCTTCGCTGAACTCGGTCTGTGCTCTCAGCAGTTCAACTTTTTCATGAGAGAGATTGTGGGAAAAACTAATACCGTCCAGTAATTGATATACGGGGCTGTCCGTTTCTTTTTTGATTTTTATTCCTTCAATATAATTGACCAGGGTGTTTATTTTTTCATCTTTATCTTTTATCGTGCCATCGGCATAAGTATAAGGAAAACACCGGATATCCACCAGGTCAAATGGTATTTTGGTTTCTGATTCAAAAATGGTAAAGGTTGTAAATGGCTTTGCTGTGTATCGTACACCCAATTCATAAAATACATTGGCATTAGCCGTTGTCAGATCTGCTATGGCATAGTCGCAAAGGATCAGCCGTTCATACATGGGTTTATGAATAATGCCGCCGATCATTTCTTCATCGGCCCGTACCGGTGACAAGCTGCAATTTTCGATCACCTTCCGGATAAATTCATTGTATATATAGTCAAAGTCTACCAGGTTGCCTTTTGAATCAGGTTTTTTACCGAACGGCATTATAATAAAACAGAGAGGTTTCATGCAGTAGTTTAAATTTTAAAGACCAGGGGAAAATGTGATTCTTTCACTGGTGAAGCTGCTACATACCCATCAACAAACGCTCCATCCATTGCGGCCTTTTCGCCAATGGCATACAATTCTTCCCGGCTGTCTGCATTGCTCATTTCTACCAGGTCCTCTACCTGCTTAGGAGCATAATCTTTGTTCATCAGCTTTTTTAAGGTGGCGGCATCCAACCAGAGATTATAGCGGAGATAAGTAAGCAATCCTTTTTTTTCGGGATCGTTTGTTATGAGATCATCAGCCAGGTCACCGATCTCTCCGTCAATGCTCCACCGGGTATCGCAGCTCGATAACCATTGCATGATGGCCTGGTTATGCCAGCTTGCATCCTGCATCAGCATATCAGGAATTTCTTTCGCCCAGTTCAACAGATTATTTTTTGAAACTTTGGTGGGTATCTTTTCCCATTTGCTCATACCTGTTCCTACAGACACCAATAACATATGATCTGCACCCAATTTCCACCTGAACGGAAAGCCTTTCAGCGTTGCTACCATCAGCAATTGTAAAGAAGGATTATTGGCCATACTAACACCACCATCTACAAACGCTGCGGTTTTCAAACCGCCACCCACATCAATAACCTGTGGTATAAAATACGTGGGAGCTGCGGCGCTGGCTCTTACCGCTTTCCATAACAATATGTCTTTGTTCATTCCATCGGGGCTATTGAAATATTTCCCGCCCGGGTGATTAATAAGTGGCCAGACGCTATTGGTGTCTGCTCTTTTAGCAACAATGCATAAACCCGTTTTTATCTGTTCGCTTCCTAAAGTAATTTCACCAAAAACTTTTTTTAATTCTTCCTCTAAAGGAACCGCATCATAACTTCCTTTCAGCCAGTCGCCGGTTTCAAATATGTTCCACCACTTATATTTCTTTGCAAAAATCTTTTCTCCCAGTTTCATATACATTTCGGTTATTTTATCAACTTTCATTCCTATGGCGAGGCAGGAAGCAATGATAGATCCGGTACTGGTACCACCAATCAGGTCGAAATAATCGCATAGCCTGAATTCCGGATCATTCCCATGTTGTTTACGTAATATGTCTTCTATTTTTTGGAGATATCCCAGGCTTAAAGCTCCTCTTATACCGCCGCCATCCAGTGAAAGTATTCGCTTCGGAGTGGTAGGGTTGTGATGTTGTTGAAGGCTGATCATAATTTATGGTTTGAATGTGTATATTTCTTTTTTTTAAAACTGTTTATTACCACAAGCCTCCCGAAATGGAATTTTTTCAGATAAATTTTTTGTGGATCTTCATTCCACAGCAAGCAGGCTTCTTATAGCAAATACAAACCCGGGTTTTCAAAGAGTATATTATTCATTGCTGAAAAATTAGCCTACCAATTCTATTAACTAATCAGGGCGCCTTTTGAAGAAATATAACTATTGCGAAATTATTACCCGGAGAATTACCAGGTTGCTGACTCAATATTGAATTGGATTATAAAAATTAATTCCTCCTCCATACTTGGCACTCATGGCCGACATCCGGTCTTCCCAGCTACCTGCTTCATTCCCCGATCCGGCAGGCGAAGGATCTTGTGCAGCATTTCCTGTAAATCCCTGGGCCACCTGTTGCAACCCTCCTAAATTTCCCACGCCGGAACCTACAGCAGCAACCCCAATAACAACAGCAGCTACCTGTCCCCAATTGATCTCCGTTTTTTTAACTCCTATTAATGTCCTCATTTCATTTAGAACATTATCCAGTTTAATTTTTGTCTGCCTGTTCAGGATAAGCGAAACATAACGTTCTACGATATTCATAGAAACAAAATCCAGTGAAAAATTATCCTTTGCTACCAGGTCTGCTTCTATCAGTAATTTAACCGTATGGCTGATCAGGTAAGCGTCGTCAATAAAACCCTCCAGGTTTTTTTTTCTCATTTCCAGGCCATGATCCTGGGACTCCAGGTATCGTGTAAGGGTAACAACGGTTTCCTTTACAGCAACGTATTCTGAAAGCTTGGCTTCGTTTACTAACTCCCGTAATAATTGCGGGCATTTGGTTACATAATTAAGGTAACCTGTAACGACGCTGTTAACTGTTTTTTCTCCCATTAAAAAACCACCATATTTTTTTATAGTTGCCGACAGATCATTATAGGCGCCATCTTTTTTTTGTTCAATGGCTTCGGCCAGCCGCCTGATGGTATCTTCAGATGCTTCTATATTTAAGGTTCGCACAGGGGCGCCCCCTTTTTGGAGACGCTGAATATCATTATCAATAAATTCGTTCAACTTTTTCATCAATTCCGGTTGCAGGGATTCATTTTCTTTACACCAGGTTTTCCATTCATTTAATTTCTCCAGCGGTATATTTCCGTGCTCCAATTCTTTCATAATAGCCTGGAGCGTTTCCATTTTATTTTGCG
>JBPPMM010000688.1:0-4862 GCA_051306075.1 Chitinophagaceae bacterium | reverse complement strand
GCGTCAATATCGTCGCGAACTATTAATTTACGCCAATCCGTTTCAATGGATTGATAACCCCACTGTTCAGCGAAAGCTTTTACACGATCTTCGTTTCGTGCACAAACCGCTTTTAAAATCGGTTTATAGTTCAACTCAGGGAAGAAATCCCCCACTCTTTTATAAGCGTTGGAATGAGTTCTCCCCATAAATCCGTAACCTACTAATCCTACTCTGAATTCTTTTGTGTTACTCATTTTTAGATTGTTCATGTAGTTATTCCGATTCATACCATCCATGAAGTTCACGGACTTTTATCATTGCTCCGAGCACATCGTTCCAAGTTTGTTGTTTCAACATGACTTCATTTGAAAACATACAACCATCCCAACAGATGTGTTTTAATTTCTTGGTTAGAATTCCGTTTTCGTCCCTGAGCCAATGACCCGCATCTATTGCAATATCTAACTTTCCATTTGGATCCGTAGCCTGACAATGCCTTCCGGTTTTGTCATGTGATCCTGCTCCGAAGACCGTCCCATCATTCTGTGCTACATGAAAATCTATTGTCCATGGCCGAAGTGCCGAGGTTAAGGTTTTGAGTCCCTCAGTCAAGGTAGGCCTATCACTCCAATCGAAATCTTTCGGTAAAATGCGTTCATCTTCTTTATTGTATCCCAGAAGGTATAATAAAGTATGCGCCATGTCCGCTTGAAAACCAATATTTGGCCTATCAACAGCCTCTAACGTATGCAGCATGGTTTTCCAACCATGCATTCCCCCCCAACAAATTTCCCCCTCTGCAGCAAGCGACTCTCCATAGTCAGCGGCCACGTCACAAGCTTCACGAAATGTTTGAGCAATTAGTTTTGTATTTCCGACTGGGTCTTTTGCCCAACTTTCAGGATCGACAGAAGAGTCGATTCGTATAACCCCGTTGGGTCGGATTCCCAAATCACGCAACTTTTTACCAATTTTACAGGCCTTATGAACCTGTACAACAAACTGTTTCCGCTCATTAACAGAACCCATAGCAGAACCACCGCCAGTACCCGCCCATATGGGGGCGACCAAGCTCCCAATCTCTAAATTTTTATCCCGAGCTTTATCGGCCATAGCTTTGATTCCATCATCACTGCTATCAATATCTAAATGGGGCTCGGCAACAAAAAGATCAAACCCGTCAAATTTAATGCCATCTACCTCCGCATTGGAAGTAAGTTCAATCATCGTATTAATATCTATTGGCGGTTCAGAATCAGGCCCTTTTCCCACCACTCCTGGCCAAGAGGCATTGTGTAATTTTGGAAAGTTGTTTTTTTGCATAACTATAATTTTTACAATTTGTTTTAGGATTGATGTTCCTAAACACATGAGAAAGGTCACTCAGAGCAAAGCTGTACTTAAACAAATATAAGTCTCAATAAAATTTTGATTTTCCCATATTTTATTAAATAGCAATACTTTATTGCCTTATTTTAGTTAAAATGGAAAAGTTAGAGAAATATATAGTTAATATTTAAAATATTTAGATAGAGATAATGGCTGTTCCGAATATAGAAAAAACCTTAAATCCTAATGAACTCTTTTTGTTTAAAGATTTAATAAGCCCTCATTTTAATCCTAACTGGCATTTTCATCCCGAACTTCAAATCTCGTTTATCGTTAGGGGCAAAGGAACGCGATTTGTTGCTGATCATGTTGAAACATTTGAAGAAGAAGATTTAGTCCTTACTGGCACGAACGTACCCCATCTATGGAGAAGTGATGAAGTCTATTAGAATTAACAACAAGCTAATTATTTGTTCTGCTGAGTCCGGAGGAATTTTTACATACCTAAATGCACCATTGGATCCAAACATTTGAATTAAAATTATTTGGATACTAACAAGGCATACAGACAAGATAACGACAAGATTTCCGCTTTTGGGAGGAATGAAATTAAATAGTATATTTTATGAAAATTGGAATGAACATGCTCCTTTGGACAAACCACGTAACAGAGGAACACTATCCCATAATTGACACACTGAGAGAAACCGGTTATGATGGTATCGAACTCTATATGGGAGAAGGTGATTTAACACATTACAAAAAACTTGGAGTCCATCTTTCTGAACTGGGTCTGGGCGTTACTGTAGTCACTGGCCTTGCCCCCCATGAAAATATATCAAGTGAAGATCCTAAGCTTAGTCAGGCGGGTCTTGATCGTTTAAAATGGGCCATTGATAATGCCCAAGTTTTAAAAGCTGATATTATTTGCGGGCCATTACATTCTCCTTTTGCATTTTTCAGCAGACAACCGCCAACTCAAGACGAAAGAAAACGAAGTGCAGATATGCTGCGAAAAGCAGCAGAGTATGCAGCTGAAGCAAATATCATGCTTTGTCCTGAAGCCTTAAATCGTTTCGAATGTTACCTTTACAATACCATGGCTGATTTGAAGACTTTAGTTGAAGCAGTCGACCATCCGAATTTGGGTGCCATGTATGATACCCACCACAGCAATATTGAAGAAAAAAGTCAATCTGGGGCCATTAAAACTATAGCCCCCTACTTGAAACATGTTCATATTAGTGAGAATGATCGTGGAACCCCCGGTAGCGGACAGGTGGTATGGAGTCAAGTTTTTTCGACCCTTAAAGAAATTGGTTACGATGGTTGGCTGACGATAGAAGCTTTCAGTACTATAATTCCGGAATTCGCCAATGCAATTAACGTGTGGCGCGATTATTCTCCTTCAAAAGAAATTTACAGCAAAGGATTACAATTTATTAAAGACGGTATGGAGCATTAGCCTATAAAGGACAAACCTCGTATGAAAAATGTATTTTATCTGTTTGTACTTTTAACATTTGTCGCCTGTAAGGAAAACAAACCTGAGAAACTGACAAAAGTCCCTGTTGTGGAAACTCCTAAACATTGGCTTGTTTTTGATGGTTCTGAGGATAATGCCAAACATATTGTCCTGGTTTCCGGGGATGAAGAATATCGCTCTGAAGAGGCGCTGCCTCAGCTCGCTAAAATATTATCGAAGCATCATGGATTCAAATGCACAGTCCTCTTTGCCCAAAATCCTGATAACCCGGGAAAAGTAAACCCTAATTATGTGAAAAATATTCCCGGTCTTGAAGCTCTTGATTCTGCTGATATGATGATTTTATTTACGCGTTTTAGGGCCTTACCAGATAAGCAAATGCAGCATTTCGAGAGATTCTTAAGGGCAGGCAAACCATTGATTGGTATTCGAACCGCGACCCATGCTTTTAATTTCGGAAAAGAAGACGTCACTAATTTTGCTCATTATAGTAATGGTTATAAAGGTGATCTAATCGAATGGATGGATGGATTTGGTCGTTTGGTTCTGGGTGAAAAATGGCATACCCACCATGGACACCACAAACATCAAAGTACTAGGGGAGTTATTGCTGAAAGTGCAGTATCACATCCAATTACAAATGGAATTAGTAGTGGTGAAGTTTGGGGTCCAACGGATGTCTATGGGGTTCGGTTGCCTTTGCCCGGAGATAGTGAACCTATCATATTGGGTCAGGTTATTAATAGAAAGGGTGATTTTGATGCAAATGATTTGTTCTTCGGTATGAGACCATCCGATTCTGAACTGGCTACCAAAAACAATGAAGACTTAAAAGTAAACGATGTGCTGATGCCTATTGCCTGGACAAAAAGTTACCAAATTCCGGGAGGTAAAAATGGAAAGGCCTTTACTTCTACAATCGGCGCCGCTACCGATATACTAAATGAAAGCGTTCGAAGGCTACTTGTAAACGGAGTTTTTTGGACAATGGATTTGCCTGTGCCGGAAAAAGCCAATGTGTCCTTAGTAGGAAAGTATAAGCCATCTGCCTACGGATTTAAAAAGGATGACTATTGGTTGAATAGGAGTTTGGAAGTTATTAGTTTCCAGTAACAATCACAAAAGCTTTTTTCATTAGATTATATTTTTTCAAATACACTGCACCAAAAAGTTCTGGAATTATTTTGTTTAGCTATACAAATCCCGCAATCCTATCTTAATATACAATGGCTGCCGTGCGGGTTCATGTCCCGCCCATTGCACGATCTATAACCACTTTATAACGAAGCCCAGTCCCTGTATTTACCCAAGCAATTCTAGTTCCTTTTCCAAGACCATTATCCAACACTGATGTCTCAATACCCCCAATCTGGGCAGTATTTGAAATCTTGTCCTTTCTGTTGTTAATAAAGTGTTTGGATTGGATTCTAAATAAGGTGTATTTAAGTCTCCTTTGGTCTTATTCAAATTCTAAGTGAATAGCCGTACTCGCCGACTATTATAAATTCTTTAGGCGAATATTTTTATATTCAACCTTCATTGGTGGACCCACATGAACCTGTACTCCTAAATATCCTTTTGATTTTCTATTGACAATATCGTTGTCAGTTACGTCACTCATTAAAATTCCATTAATATAATGCTGAAGTCTATTTCCATTTATTATTAAATGTGCTTCGTTCCAATCTTCACTTTTGATTTTAGTTTTTAATGCATCTGATTCACCTAAAGAGGCAACCACCTCTCTACTCTGCCAGCAGTTTCTTTGAACATTGGCACCAAAAGAACCAGGTTGATCAGAGTTGGGCTGGGTATTAATATTCACTTTCTCACCTCGATAAGCCAAAGTTGTTCTCTTTTTTTCTTCATAATTCTGACCAGTATAGGTATTCTTACCATCAATATCAGCCTGATAGCCTTTTAATGCATATTGGATTGTATCAATTTTCTCACTTCTATAATTGATACCACTATTACCAGTTTCTGCAATTTTAAATTCAAGTTTAAGCTCAAAATCGTCAGGCTGGTCTCCATTCCAAATTATAAATGTGTTATTTTTTAATAG
>JBPPMM010000652.1:0-3919 GCA_051306075.1 Chitinophagaceae bacterium | reverse complement strand
GGCTTTGAGCTGGAAGCCAGTTATAAAATAACGCCGGAAACCACGGTAAAGACTTTTTATACTTATACTACAGGTAAAATAACAACCCGCAGTGGAGGAAAAGACACGACTTATAATAATTTATTAAGGAGGCCCAAATCAAGTTTCGGAATCAACCTCACAAGCCAGCTAAGTAAAGATTTTTTTATCAGTTCCAATTTAATGAGCGTGGGTAAAAGAAAAGACGCCTATTTTGATAATAACAGCTTTACCACAGTTTATACTTCACTCGACAATTATGTTTTGTGGGATGTATATGCAGAATATAGTATAATAAAAAGCAAGCTGAAAATCTTTACAGACCTGAGAAATATTACCAATAGCAAATACACGGAAATAAGTGGATTCAGCACACTTGGGTTTAATGGCTACGGCGGAATTCTTTTTTCATTCTGAAAATTCACCAAAAACAATGGCCTGTCCGGAATCGAAAACTTGTCCTCTATGCAAAAAGAACTTTGTGTGTAACACGGAAAATATTACAGAATGCCTGTGTTATGAGATTGAATTAACAACAGAAGTAAAAGCCTTTATTAAACAAAATTATTTTGATTGCCTTTGCATTGATTGTTTGCAGGAACTAAAAAAAAGGGACATTACTGATCAGAAATGATTTTTTAATTTTCATCCTTTTTTTGTGATAAGGATCCATCATTAAATACAAATCCCTTAAATGTCCAAATATTACCTTTGGCGAAATTTGCTTTTATGAAAATAAACTTCAGCGAATTGTTTACCGTAACCTTTACTCTTTTTGCTGTGATTGACATTATAGGTTCCGTACCCATCCTGATTCTGTTGAAACAAAAAATGGGTGGTATACGTGAAGTGAGAGCCACTATTATTTCGGGGGGATTAATGATTTTGTTTCTATTTGCAGGAGAAGGCCTTCTAAAATTATTAGGATTGGATGTGCGTTCTTTTGCTGTCGGCGGCTCCATCGTAATTTTCATATTGGGGTTGGAAATGGTGCTGGGGTTGGAGTTTTTTAAAAGCGAAAAAGATGTGAAGGCAGCAACTGTTGTTCCTATTGCTTTTCCACTGATTGCGGGGTCGGGAACTTTAACAACAATCATGTCTTTAAAGGCTAATTATGGCGAAACCAGTTTATTAATTGCCATTTTAGTAAACCTGGTAATCGTTTTCCTTGTTTTAAAATCATTAGGGGCAATTGCCAGGCTTTTGGGACCCGCAGGTTTGATTGCGGTAAGAAAATTTTTTGGCGTAATATTGCTCGCCATTGCAGTAAAAATATTTGCTACTAATGCACCCGGATTAATATAGCATCTGATTAATACCGGGAGAACAATGGCCTCGTAGTACAATGGATAGTATAAGGGTCTCCGAAGCCCTGGATCCGCGTTCGATTCGCGGCGAGGCTACTTCCAAAAATTTTAATCGTAAAGCCACGTATAACTCTATTGCGTGGCTTTTTATTTTTTATCCTGTCATAAATTTTTCATTCCATTCCAGGGCCTATTTTTCTCTACCGCTCCTTTTAGTTCAGGCAGGAAATTATAGATCCTCCTCAATTTCGGATACCATTATTATCATAAAAATATTCTCCGGATATATTTGAAAAATATAATTTCAAACCCTGCATCCTGGCTTCTTTAAAAAGAGCATTATATAAATTATCAAAAAATCGATTACCTTCCCTTAGCGTTTTCTTTCCTTCTTTGAAATAGCAACACAAATATTCTTGGACCAAAACATTTAATATGCGAGAATATAAATCATCCATTCGTATAACAATGCTCCCCATCATTGTTCTTGTGTTCGTGCAATGCACCGCCACCACCCGTGTTATCACCAGCACTCAATGTGCAGGTGCCACCAACACCATTCGGGACACTACGGTTATACATTATTTCTGGGGTTTAAAACAAGCAAGTGACATCAAGCCCGGTTGTGATGACAGGTTTAACCACCTGAACAAAGTAGAAATAAAAACTAAGTTTGGACAAATGCTGGTAGGCGTACTGACACTGGGCATTGTTATACCTCAAACGGTTACCTGGTGTTGCGCACCCTATAATCCTACACCCGGAGTTTTAGGTGAACCCCGTTGATTATTTGACTATTAAATTTTTTTCCCATGGCACTTCCTGATGGTATTACAGCATTGCATTTGCCTGAATACACAAACCGGCATCAGAATTTTAAAGTGAAATTTAAACCAGGCGCTTGTTTTAATATGCGGCTGCCTTTTCCATTTTCCGAGCATGAAAAAAATTATCGTGCCACTACCAAAAATTTTCAATGGCTGATCAGGCATGCCATAGATAATAATATAAGTCTCCGGGCCATAGGTGCCGGTTGGTCGTTTACTGAGGTTGCCATGGCTGATGGAATAGTTGATACGCTGGAATTACGGGATTTCTATAAAGTGCAGGATAGTTTTATAGACCCTGCTTACCTGGCGAGTGGGAAAAAATCAGAGAACCTGGTATTTACACAATGTGGAATTGATATTCAACAACTGCATAAGGAGCTGGAAGAAGAAAATGGTTGGATGAAATGCCTGCGGGCTTCGGGTGCAAGTAACGGGCAAACGATAGCGGGAGCCACTTCAACAGGAACTCATGGCGCAGCCTACAAAGTGGGAGCGGTACATGATACCATTATCGGTATGCATATCATCACGGGACCGGATAAACATGTGTGGCTTCAGAAAGCATCTAACCCGGTAGCCTCTCAAAAATTTATTGACTGGCTTGGTGCTGATTTAATATCAAATGACGATGTTTTCAATTCCGCTGTGGTAAGCTTCGGAAGTTTTGGATTTATACATGGATTACTGATAGAAACGGAACCCATTTATTTATTGGAAAAACATATGACTCCCGGAATCCCTTATAATGAAAACCTCAAACTTGCAATAAATAACCAGGATTTTTCCGGTATCAAATCCCTACTTCCCCGGCCTGAAACAGGAGCCGGTGCAGAACTTTATCATTTCGAAATCCTTGTTAATCCGCATAAATTCGAACCAGGGAATCCGGCAAAGGGTGTGTTTATGAAAACCATTTATAAAATTCCTCATACCACTAACTATACCAAACCTATAAACAGTACTGCCAAGTTTCAGTATGGAGATGAACTCCTTGATGTCATCCAAACCATACTGGATTCCATAGGTTCCCGGTTGACGCAAAAATTAATACCGCCGCTGGTAGGATCCTTGCTACCACAAGCCTATCCCGAAGGTGTGGCCATTAAAGGAACGATGGGAGAAATATTTACCAATACCCTTATTCGTGGCAAAGCAGCCAGCGCTGCCATAGCTATAAATTCCAAAGACGCATCCAGGGTAATTGAAGAGATCGTTCAGATCAATAAAAAAACATCCTTCGCCGGCGCTATTGCTTTGAGATTTGTTAAGGGCACAACAGCGGTACTCGGATTTACTAAATTTCCAAAAACATGCGTACTGGAAATGGATGGAGTAGAATCAAAATCGAGCCGTAATTTCTTTAAAAAAATATGGGACAGGCTCGACGAATTGAATATACCATATACTTTGCATTGGGGAAAAGTGAATTACATACTGGATGCTGCAAGGGTTCGTAAAATGTATGGAGAAACATCCGTAAATAAATGGATTGCCAGCCGTAAGAAATTACTGGATCCTTCGGTTCAAAAAGTTTTTACGAATAAATTTATACGTGATTGTGGCTTGTCCTGAATGCCTGAAGCCTGATATACCGATGGATAAGAAAGGAAAGATTATCATTGAAAGACGGGGAGCTTAAAGTTATGCTGGAAAGTTATGATCCGCCTTTTGAAATGAGATTATCAATCACGTTCGAGTAATTGTTTTAATATTTTTTCCGATTCCTTTTCTGAATTCACTAAATCGTGAAGAGAAATTTTATCT
>JBPPMM010000509.1:0-11479 GCA_051306075.1 Chitinophagaceae bacterium | reverse complement strand
TATCCCTGGATTTTACCGCCACTAATAATGCGAGAATAGATGAACCATTCGGCCGGATTGATTCTAAAGAAAAAAAGGATTCAGTTCAGAAAAATATTCTTAAAGGAGGACGTAATACTCAGTATAGTCAGCAGGCTACATTAACCTATAATGTACCCATGCAAAAAATTCCCTTACTGGACTGGACAACATTAAGAGCTTCCTATAGCACCCAATACAACTGGCTGGCTGCGTCTTTGCTGGCCAGAGACCTAGGAAACACTTTATCTAATTCCCAAACAAGAACAGTAAATGGAGAATTAAACTTTGAACAACTTTATAATAAATCGAGATTTCTCCGGGCTGTTAATACCGCCCCTGCAGGTAATAAAAATAATAAAGACAGTTCCCGGGTCAATGAACCGAAAAAAGTAAATGATAAACAAAAATCAAAAACATCCATTGACATTCCTGATTCAATAAAGGCAAAAATGACTCCACGGGAATTGAAAAAAGCCAGGAAAGAAGCCCGCAGGAAAGACAAAGAAGAAAGAAAAAAATTAAAGCAACTCAGGAAAAGTGAGCCCCTGGAAATCGGTGGCCTGGTAAGGTTAGCCGGTGGAATTGCCACATCAGTAAAAAGAGTAGGTATACAATACAATGAAGATATGGGCACTATCCTGCCCGGATACATGGATAGTACAAATGTGTTAGGAGCAAATGTAAAAAATGGCAACCCGGGCTTTAACTATATTTTCGGATACCAGCCTGACACCAGTTGGATCAATCGTTTTGGAGCAAGAGGATTATTATCTATGGATACGCTTGTGTCTGCCATGATTCAACAGCGGTATAACCAGCGATTAAATATTACTGCCCAGGTCAGCCCGTTCCGTGATCTGAATATTGATATCAATATTGACAAGTCATTCAGCAAACAGTACTCCGAACTGTATAAGGATACAAGTAAGTTCGATAATGTAGGGTTAACAAGGTTAAACCCCTATGCTATGGGAAGTTTCAGCATCAGCTACATTTCTTATCAAACCATGTTTACCAAATTTGATCCCAATATTATTTCTGAAACCTTTAAAGAGTTTGAAACAAACAGGGTGCTGTTATCCCAAAAATTAAAAGGGTTAAATCCTTATGCCAATTCCAATCCGGTAGACGCTGATGGCTACGTACAAGGGTACGGTCGCTATGCACAGGATGTGGTAATACCTGCTTTCCTGGCTGCCTACACCAATAAAGATCCCGGCTCTGTAAAGTTATTTAAGAACAGTAATCCCGGTATACGCTCCAATCCATTTGGGGGTTTAATTCCAAGACCAAACTGGACTGTTAGTTACAATGGCCTGTCCCGGATTCCAGGAATTGACAAAATATTTTCCAATGTCAATATCAAACATGGATACCACAGCACACTTAGTATGAATAGTTTTAATACTGCGCTGTTATACCAGGATCCGTTCCGGGTTAGTTATCCATATTTCCGCGATACACTTACCGGTAACTATATACCATTTTTCCTGGTGCCCAATATTACAATACAGGAAAGTTTTGACCCGCTCATAGAAGTTGATATGACTTTTACTAACCAGTTGTCAGTAAGAGCAGAATTCAGAAAAACCCGGTCACTTAGTTTAAGCCTGATTGATTACCAGCTGGCAGAAAATCGTTCTACTGAAACTACAGTTGGTTTTAACTGGCGAAAAAAAGGATTGCCATTTTTCAAGAATGTAACAATCGGCAAAAAAGGAATGAAACTGGATAATGATGTTACTTTCCGTTTTGATTTTAGTATACGTGATGATGCAACAGCAAACAGTAAACTCGACCAGGGAACTTCGTTTGGTACCTCAGGCCAGAAGGTAATTAGAATAGCCCCCTCTATTGATTATATTTTGAATAACCGGGTAAGCCTGAAATTATATTTTGAACAAAACCGAAATATACCCAAGATCAGTAATGCATTTCCCATTACGAATACCAGAGGTGGGCTGCAGGTACGAATATCCCTGGCACAATAAACAAGTATATCTTTGAGCATGCAGCTCATTCCAATATTTTAAACCAGGATTTCAAAAAAAATTCAGCCTGTCGTAGTATTAATTGATTAGAATAATGAAGGATATTATTATTGGTGTTATTGGTTATGGCTATTGGGGACCCAATATGGTCCGCAATTTTTTTTCTTCTGATAATTGCATAGTAAATGCGGTGGCAGATGTCCGAAAGGATCGGCTGTCCGGACTCGTAAAACAATTCCCTTCAATAAATGCTATTGAGAATGCTGATGATATAATAAACGACCCGAAAATTAATGCAGTCGTTATTGCCACACCTGTTTTTTCGCATTATACTCTTGCAAAAAAGGCTTTGGAAAATGGCAAGCATGTATTAATTGAAAAGCCGATGACCTCCACAGTTTCCGAATCTGAAGAATTGATCAGCCTGGCCAGGAACAGAAATCTCACCCTGATGGTTGACCACACTTTCCTGTATACGGGTGCTGTTCAGAAAATGAAAGAATTTATAGATACAGGCACAATTGGTATTCCTCTCTATTTTGATTCTTCACGTATTAACCTGGGATTGTTTCAACCGGATATAAATGTGCTTTGGGACCTGGCCACACATGATATTTCAATTCTTCTATATCTTATAAAAGATATTCCTGTAAGTGTAAATGCCACCGGAATTTCTCATACACATAATGGAATTGAAAACATAGCTTACCTCACAGTAAATTACCATTCTGATTTCGTAGCGCATATAAGTTGTTCCTGGTCGTCCCCGGTAAAAGTGCGTCAAACTTTAATAGGTGGCGATAAGAAAATGATTTTATACAATGACATGGAACCATCTGAAAAACTTAGAGTCTATGATACGGGGTATAACCACAAAACTGATGAAGAAAAAAATAAAGTGTTGGTTGATTATCGCATGGGAGATATTTACATTCCCAAATTATTAAATCATGAAGCATTATCGGCTGTGGCAAAAGATTTTACCCAATCGATCCTGCATAAAAAAGAACCCTTATCTAATTCCCTGCTTGGAATAGATGTGGTAAAAATTTTAGAAGCATCTCAACAATCTATAAAAGATAACGGTAGAGAAATTAAAATAAAATAAAAATGGAATCTGTTACAATTAATACCGGGAAGCAAAGTCTGAATAATATACAAGTGGGAAAAAATGTTCGCATCTTCGATTTTGTAAATGCTTACGAGTGCAGCATAGGCGATGGTAGCAAAGTAGGAGCATTTGTCGAAATTCAAAAAGGCGTTGTAATAGGGGAAAATTGTAAAATATCAAGCCACAGTTTTTTGTGTGAGGGTGTAACAATTGAAGATAATGTGTTCATAGGCCACGGAGTCATGTTTACAAACGATCTATTCCCGCGGGCAACTAATGCAGACGGAAGTCTTCAAACGGCAGCAGACTGGAAAGTTATAGGTACCCTGGTAAAAAAAGGTGCGTCCATAGGAAGCAATTCTACAATCCTTTGTGGTGTCATTATAGGTGAAAATGCTTTGGTAGGTGCAGGAGCAGTTGTTACAAAAAATGTACCCGCCAATACAATTGTAGCAGGCTCTCCGGCTAAAATAATAAAGTCATTTTGATTAAGTGTGAGTACCACAGGAAAAAACAATATGGGAAGGATAAGTATAATTGGTTTTGGAAAAATAGGGCAGGCTATTGCAGCAAATATCCTGAAGCAAAATATTAATGTAATTGCGATTGATACCAACCCCAGCCTGCGCAATGCTTTTGAAAAAGGTGAATATGAAACAAAAGAACCTGGTTTAGGGGATATCCTCACTTATGCTTATGAAGAAAAAAAATTATCGATAACTGACGACTTTTCATTGGCGAAAGAAAGCGATGCGATCATTATTGCTATCTCCCTTTTAATAGACAAGCAAAAGAAAACGCTGTACAAGCCTTTTTTGGAAGCTATAAAAAAACTTACTCCCCTTTTAAATGATAAAACACTTATTGTTATTGAGACTTCTGTTCCTGTTAGATTTGCAAGAGATATTGTCATGCCTGTTATTGAGAAAGAAGGCAAGGTTTATGGAAAAGATTTCCTGCTTGCACATAGTCCGGAAAGAATCAAGAGTGGCTCTATGCTAAAACAACTGGGGCAGATTCCTAAAGTGATTGGAGGAATTTCAGAAGAAGCAACTGAGAAAGCATTTAAAATCTATCAAAGGTTCTTTGATCAAAAGTTATTGCATAAGGTGGAAACAATTGAAGCCGCTGAAATGTTGAAAATGGCCGGGATGATCTACCGTGATGTGAATATCGCTTTATCCAATCAACTGGCTCAATACGCAAATAAGAATGGAATTGATTATGCTGGTCTGATTCCACTAATTAACACAGATAAGGAAGCCAATTTACTACAACCCGGTATTGGGGTGGGTGGGCATTGTACTCCTGTTTATCCTTATTTCCTGATTGATAATTTTCAAAAGGCAGACCTTGACTTTACATTGGCAAAACAAAGCAGGCTTATAAATGATAACATGGCGGGCTATGCTGTATCCCTGATCAGGGACCAGGTTAAAATTAAGAAAGCATTGATTCTTGGATTATGCTTTCGCCCCAATGTAAAAGAAGATGCATTGAGCACTACTTACCTTCTCCATGAAGAGTTGCTAAAAGATGGTTTTGAAGTTTGGGTAAACGATATTGAATTTAATGAAGAAGAATTAAGAGAAAGAAAATTGAACCCATGCAGTAACATTTATGACAGTAATTGTGAAATAGCCTTTTTAGTGACCTTGCATAAAGAATATAATTTGATCGATTTTGAAAAATTAGCAGCCAGCGGATTAAAATATTTCGTTGATGGAAGAAACAGTATTCCGGGGGAGAAAGTTGAGAAAGCTGGAATTAAATACCTGGGAATAGGCCATTAATAAATTCTATGAAAATGTGCCAACCTTAATCAGGCACCGGGACTATTTCAATTCTGAAGTTACTTTGGCGCTGTCGTTCTCTTCATTCGTTTTCTTAAATAACATAACATATCCACAAAGATCCTTTTTCTTCTCTTTGTTTACCTGTACTGGTTTCATCATATGAAATTCAGAAAGTTTGGGAATATAAGAGTAGGAGATAACATTACCATCTACATCACCCCACCTTTTTTGTTGAAATATGACTTGTTTTTCGTTCCAGTCGTACATCCTTACCTCATATAATTTTGAAGAATACTCGCCAATAAAAACAAACTGGTACCAGCTTCCCTGGGTAAGAGGAATAATAACCGGCATTTCAAATTCACTCTCCATGCTGATGGAGGCTTCCTTCAATAATATAAAACCATCTTTTCCATATTGTCCTTTCAGGCTGTCAACCTGCTTACTGATCATATCATTCTGGCAGGATTTTAAGCGGATAACATCTTGCGAAAAGGAAATAATACAAGAGAAAACAAGGGTGAATAACAGGACGGATTTCTTTTTCATGTTTTGTTTTATATAGATTCGGATTGCAGATAAAAATACATCAGCTTTGTTCACAAGTACTAATCTTTAGTTTAAAATAATGGCCAAAAAGCACATTTCCTTAGTAAAAACACGGTTATCTTCATGCCACATGCCACGAACCTAAAACGAAGAATCCCCGGATTAATTATGTGTAAAAATTAAAATAAAAGCTATTTTTTATGTGTTGTTCCTGTCAAAATAAATAGCGTCCGCCTGTCTGGTGCAGGTTATTACGAGGTCGTTGATACATACATGAGCAGGTAACGTAGTGCAATAATAAATTACATCGGCCACATCATCGGCAGTCAATGGTTGAATACCATTATAAACACTTTTTGCAGTTTTTTCATCTCCTTTAAACCGAACAATACCAAATTCCGTTTCTGCCGCCCCGGGATGAATTCCGGTAACTTTAATTTGATGACGCAATAAATCAATACGCATTGCCTGGTTTAATGCATCTACAAAATACTTGGTAGCACAGTAGGCATTGCCTTTTTCATACACTTGCTTGCCGGCAACGGATCCCAGGTTAATTATATGACCTCGTTTGTTAATTGCCATTAATTGAGACACTGCCTGGGCTACATACATAAACCCTTTAATATTGGTATCAACCATAGTGTTCCAATCCCGGAGGTCTGCCTCCTCAAAATAATCCCTGCCAAGGGCTAATCCTGCGTTGTTGATGAGCACATCAATTTTTTTCCATTCTTCAGGTAAAGAAATAATGGAATCAAAAACTGATTTTTCTTCTCTCACATCAAATGGCAAAGTAAGAACGGCAATATTAAATTTGTTTTCAAGGGAAATACATAACTCTTCCAGTCGATCGGCCCTGCGTCCATTTAAAATAAGATCAAACCCATGGGCAGCAAATTTTTCTGCGCAGGCTTTTCCAAAACCTGAGGTTGCTCCTGTGATCAAAACAATTTTTGACATAACGATTGATGTAGAAAGTAAATGATAAAATAATTAACAGGTACTGCAACCTGGTTTCGGCGAAAGCAATAAAACTAAAGAAAAATCCATAAAAGCACAGGTAATGGGATATCTCCTTATCCTGCTTGCAACGATCTTTAATTACCTGATCAATGTAACGGTGCCTTTCAGGAAAATGGGTTTGCCAATATAATCAATTGCACTCACCATCCACACAAACACATTGCTGCCTTGCGGAGTACCTTTGATTCTGCCATCCCATCCCTGCTCGTTGGTAGTAGTGTTGAAAACCATTTCGCCCCATCTATTAAATATCCGGAAGTAATTAATCTTTTGCACCCCAACCGCTATGGGCCTTATGAGGTCATTCAATCCATCACCATTGGGTGTAAATGCCGTGGGAACAAAAACATATGGATTGGTTTTAAAAACTTTTACGGAAACAAAAGTAGAATCATAACAACCAATATCATTAAATACCTGCACCTTATACCGGATGCTATCAGTTTCCTGCCCATAAATCCCAATCGGATTTTTAATATTGACATTGTTAAGTCCTGTAGGCGGTGTCCATAAATAACGGGTGCCTCCTTCAGCATTAAACTGCAAAGGCTGACCAACTACAACAAGGGTATCGTTTCCTGCAAAGGGAAATATCTGCGGCAAAACATTTACAATTACGGTATCAAATCCTGGTTTTGGACAGCCCACATTATTTCTTGATGTTAAAATATATGCTGTATTGGCTGTAGGAGAAGCGGTTGGATTCAGGGTATTGGGATTGACCAGCGTATTGACAGGAGACCAGGTAAAAGAGCTTCCATCATGCCTGCCATTCAGCATTGCTGACGTATTAAAACAAATAGCGGTATCATTACCTGCATGGGCAAATGGATAAGGAACTGTTGTGATAGTAATATTATCAGTTGCCGTACAGCTACCAATCCTTGCTAATACCTGGTAGGTAGTTGTTCCGTTGGTTGGTACAGCTATTGGATTTTTGAGAGTTGCATTATTGAGGGTAGCTGCCGGTGTCCACTGATGCTGTAATCCATCACTTGTAATATTCAGTTGCACAGGATCGGTACGGCAAATTGTTGTGTCGTTCATGGCCCGGGTTGTAACAACCCTAACGACACGAATCTGTACCGTATCCGTATTAACACAACCCTGCTCATCCAATTGTACAGTATACCTGGTAGTAACAGAAGGATTGACGGTGGGTGAACCGGTATTTTCATTAATCATATTGGTAACAGGCGACCAACTAAAAATTCCCGGCCCTGTTGCTTGCATTTTTACATTATCAGGAACGCAAATAAGAGTATCCCTGAATGCAAGCGTAATAGGGGGTTTCGCAATGACCCTTATAGGCTTGAAAATTGTATCAAGACATCCTTTGCTGTTTCCAACAATAAAACGAACATTTTTCGTTCCGGTGTCAGCATAATTCCATTCCGGATTCCGGATATTTGAAGTATCGGCTACTGAATTGAATTCACCAAAATCCCAATGCCATTTGTCCACCACTCCATAATTAGTAGTAGTACGGTCTGTAAACTTAACAGGATTATTTAGACAAATACCAGCAGAGGTGAAATTGGGAAAAAATCCTGGCCACACTTTTACAATTGCTGTTGTTGAATCTGAGCATTCCTGGTTGCGGTTAGTTACCAACTTGATCCTGTAATCCCCGGCAGTTGAATAGGTGTGAGTGGGTGTTTTTGAGGTGGAAGAATTATTGCTTACCCCACTTCCAGGATCCCCAAATTCCCAATAATATGAATTGATGAGTGGACTATTGCTAAGGTTACTGAATGTTAAAGTAAATCCATCACAGGATATATATTCCGGGTTTAATTGAGCTTTGGCAATATCACAACCACCAGCCTTTATTTGCAGATCCTTCCTTTGAGTAGCAATAATAACTCCATTGCGGATTTCATTTACACAAACAGTTACTACGTATATACCTTCTGCCGGGGCCACGCCGGAGATGAGGCCCGTATTTGGATTAATGGTAACACTTTGACCCAAAGGTGCGGTGCTATAAAATGGAAAACTATAATTCACTGCATTATAAGGCGGATTGGCCGGCGGATTTGGTGTGGGAGTATTTGTGCCTCCTCCTTGTCCGCTACCCTGTCCTCCTCCAACATAAGCTTCGCAAAATGCATAACTCAGATTGTCATTATCCGCATCCACTGCTGCAAAACTGTAGGTAAAAGGATATCCCCCGCATACGATAACAGTATCAGTGCCGGTAAACTTTGCACTATTATTTTCGGGAGCTGTTGCCAGCTGTGCAGTTCCGGGTATATCTGCAGTATAGGTAGCCCCCATACTTCCTGATGCGGCAAGATTACTGATCCCGTTTATCCGGCAACAGCGTTGGTAGGCTACTGTATATCCGTTTGCTGAGGAAGGAAGTGAGACAGTAAATTCATAATAACCTACCTGGTAACAAACAACAGGTGCATTAGTAATACAGGCACCCGGTGATCCCAATTGAAGCCTTTCCGTTTTTACTCTTGGTATCAGTTGGTTAAATATAAGAGAGTTGGTTGTTCTGTTGAAAATTCCAATGGCAGCACTTTCATCCAGTTGTGCACCCGACGAAAAACAATCCCTGTAAAGTTTCAGTGTAACCACATATTGGTATTCGCCGGTTGACGTAATACCCGAAAACCTGTAAAACATTTCTCCGCCGGTAATATGCTCAGCAAATAAGGATTTTGATAAGAATAAGGTGGCGATTATGACTAGTAAACGTTTCATTGAGGGGATCAGGTAATTCAGGTTTCGCTTAAATATTTTTTTAGTATTTGGTTGCTATTTTCTTCTTCTTCAAGCATCCCCATATGGCCTGATCGATGCAGAATATGAATATACGATTTTTCAGGAAGTTGTGCCAGCTTCAGGCCATCCGCTAACGGAATAGTATTATCAAATTCCCCTAATACAAACAAGATGGGCAAATGCGTGGTTTTAAGCAACCCGGCTCTGTCGGGCCGCTTCATCATAGCTTCTAAATAAGAAACGAGGGATTTGTCCGAAAAGTTGTTCGTACTACGTATAAATTCAGTTATTAATCCGGGTTTTTGCTCATTAGTCAGATTTGAAAACAAATTGGGAATTGCCGATTTTAAATATTCCGCAGAACCATGTTTGCCAATAAATTCAATTGATTTTTTCCGGGTATCTTTTTTTTCTTCAGTATCAGCAAAGGCAGAGGAGTGAAATAAGCCGAAGGCACTTAAATATGAAGAATACTTTTCTAAAAATGCCAGTGAAATATATCCACCCATACTGTGGCCTATCATGGAAATAGGAGCGCCTTCCGGTTTTACTTCTTTGTCAACAAGTTCCTTTAACACCTCCGCCAATCCTTCCATTGACATATCATCTATCAAATCTGATTGTCCGCTTCCCGGCAGATCAGGAACAATTAAAAAATAATCTTCTTTAAGAAAAGAAACCTGGTTTGTCCAAACTTCACCTGTTTCACCATATCCATGCACCAGCATGACCGGTTTTCCATTTCCGATCACCTGATAAAAAATATTCTTTCCTGCTAATTCAATTTGCTTTTTCATATACTTAATTTGAATTGTTTTTTTAATCAGCTCTTACCACAAGTAAGAATTTGCTGAAAAACCATTTTGTCATTTTACACTATAGACAGGTGCCTTACAAAAAATTTCATTTTCTAAATTTCATTTTTACCCAAAAAATTAAATTTAAAACCAATAGAATAACTGATAGAATAACTGCCAGCTTTGATAACTGATCGCCATGCTTTACAAAAAATGTTTGCCGGTTATCTACCGGTACGGACATCTTAATGACGGAAGCTATGTCCCAGGGTTGCGGATTGATCACATTTCCCAAAGGGTCAATAAAACAACTAATGCCCGTATTAGCACTGCGTACTATCCATTTCCTGGTTTCAATAGCACGTAGCCTCGCATAATTCATGTGCTGTTTATATCCTTGCGTATTTCCCCACCATCCATCATTGGTGATGATCGTTAAAATATTGGCTCCCTTCCTCACATATTCGGTTATATAATCTCCATATATACTTTCATAACAAATGATGGGAGCTGCTTTAAAATGATTATCCCACGGAATAAAAACTTTTCTTTCCGAATCGCGGCCAAGCGTACCACTTATACCTCCGAAGTCCTCAAACCATTTTCCCATAAAATTCAAAAAAGAAGGAAGCGTTTCTACACCGGGCACTAATTTGGCCTTATGATAAAGTTGAATAGTAGTATCTGCGTCAAAAAAAGCAGCAGTATTAAAAGCATCATAATACGTTTTGGAATCAGGTTCCAGTCTTGCTGTTTTTGGAGCATCTTCCTTATTCTGCCCATAATTTTTATAACTATCAATACCGGTTATTAAACTTGCAAAGGGATGACGGTTTAGGAAAGACCAAACCGGGGAATAAAAAGCATTTTCCCTGATCTTATCTTCCCATACCTGGGCAGGGATAGCTGTTTCCGGCCAAACGATCAACGCGGTGTTCCTGTCAATTTGTTGTTCAGATAAAACAATCAGGCCTTGAATCTGGGATTCAACTGAACTGGAAAATTTTTCTGTATAAGGATCAATATTGGGCTGAACGATAACTACATTCTTTGTTACGGTTTTCAGGCCCTGCGCCACTATCTTATTTTCACGGCTGATAATTATTTTAGAAATTAGTATTGGACATGTCACCATGAATATCCAGATAGCCAGAGTATAATAATATTTTCTTGTTCTTCCGTTTTTCCAGTATTCAGAAAAAATAGAATAAGCAATAATATTGGCTACCAGGACCCACAGAGATCCTCCGGCACTTCCGGTGTATTCAAACCATTGCACCCATTCAGGGTGGGTGGCAAAAGAATTTCCCAGCGTGAGCCAGGGCCAGCTTAATTCCCAATTGTGATGAATGTATTCAAACGTCAACCAGAAAATGATGAGAGAAAAATACCCGACCCACCTGCCGAGTTTTCTTTTTGTGAAATAGAAAAGCAACCACGGCACACACATGA
>JBPPMM010000441.1:0-6087 GCA_051306075.1 Chitinophagaceae bacterium | reverse complement strand
ATTAATATAGCAGGAGCTTTAACTGATTCGATAAAAACGGATTTACCCTCAGCGGCTACACTTTTTACGTTTTCAGATTCATTGCCATTTAAACATACAGAAAATTTTTATAACGATTTTAATCAGCAGACATTATTGCCACAATGGTTTAGCAGGCAAGGTCCGGCAATGGCCAAAGGTGATATTAATGGTGATGGCCTGGAAGATTTTTTTATTGGTGGGGCAAAGGATCAGGCAGGTGCATTTTTCATTCAAAATAAAAATGGAACATTTGCCAGGTATGTTGATCCCGCAATTACTGCTGATGCCGCAAATGAAGATATAACAGCCGCCATTTTTGATGCAGATGGAGATGGAGACAACGACTTGTTTGTTGGCAGTGGCGGGTATGAATTTCAACCTACCGACCCTTTGTTACAAAACAGGCTTTATATAAATACAGGTAAAGCTGTATTTGAAAAAAGTAAGAATGCCTTGCCTGCAGACTTAATTAATGATAATGCAGTGACCGTCGCGGATTTTAATGGTGATGGATTCCCGGATATATTTAATGGTGGCTTTTGTGTCCCCGGAAAATATCCTGAAGCAAGCGGCTCACAATTGTTATTGAATAATGGGCAGGGAATTTTTTCAAAACAAAACGATTCCTGGCTCCGGGAATTCAATAAACAGGATTTGGTTACATCATCCGTGGCAGCAGATATTGATAAAGACGGGAAACAGGATTTGATAATAGCTGGTCACTGGATGGGTATTGAAGTATGGATAAATAAAACAAATCATTTTGAAAAGGATACTTCCTTTAATCATAATACCGGCCAACATGGATTCTTCAATACACTTGCGGCAAGTGATATTGATGGGGACGGTGATATAGATATTCTTGCAGGTAACCAGGGCCTGAATAACCAATTTATTACTGCTACTACTGAACCCATGCAAATGTATTATAGCGATTTCGATGACAATGGAACCGCTGAGCCGGTTATTTCTTACTTTATTGATCACAAACCCTGGCCCATATACAGCCGCGATGACCTGATGCAGCAAATCCCCTCCTATAATAAAAGATTTCTCCAGTACAGTGATTACGCCAAGGCTGGAATGGAAGATATTTTCGGTGAAAAACTAAAAACTGCAATTCATTATACTGCGTCGCAGATGAGCAGTCTGTTACTGGAAAATACAGGCAGCAGTTTTACTGAACACCTGTTGCCCATGCAGGCACAATGGTATCCAATATATAGCATAACAGTTGTAGATGTTAATGGAGATGGCAAATTGGATATATTGACGGGAGGAAATCAAACTTATTCCAGGATAAAATTTGGTGCTTATAGTTCTGGAAATGGAGATGTTTTTATAAATAAGGGGGACTTAAATTTTGAAAGACTCTCTCCCTGGCAATCGGGCATTAAAATTTATGGAGACGTAAGAAATGTATTATTGCTAGACCATCAACTTATTTTTGGCATAAATGATCAACAAACTTTAGTGTACCATTTATCCAATTAAATTGAATTGTCAAATGAAAAGAAACTTTGCAATATTGATGATGGCCACCCTTTTGCTAAACAGCTGCAATAATGACGACGGTACACTTTTTTCAGAAATGGATGCAGATAAAACCGGGATAAATTTCCGAAACCTTGTGGTAGATGATGAATCTTTAAATGGTGTGCAATACATATACTTTTATAATGGAGCAGGGGTAGCAATCGGGGATATTAATAATGATGGACTGGAAGACATCTTCTTTACAGGCAACATGGTAAAAAATAGGCTTTTCCTGAATAAAGGAAATTTTAGATTTGAAAACATTACTGATAAAAGCCATGTTGCCGAAAAGCAAGGCTGGTGTACCGGAACAAGTATGATTGACATTAATCAGGATGGCTTTTTAGACATTTATATATGCCGGAGTGCTGATGAAAATCCGGAGAAGCGGAAAAACCTTCTTTTTGTAAATAATGGAGATTTGACCTTCACTGAAGAAGCTGAAAAATATGGTCTTGCCGATAAAGGTTATTCTACCCAGGCTGTTTTTTTTGATTTCGATAAAGATGGAGATCTGGACTGCTTTGTATTAAATCATTCTGTGGCAAAATATTCAACAGGCGTTGCTGAAAATCCTGAATTGAGGAAAATCAGGAATACGGATTATGAAGACCGGTTGTATAGAAATGATAATGGCCACTTCCAGGATATTAGTGAACAGGCAGGCATTATTTCAAATGCGCTCAATTTTGGGTTGGGTATCGTTGTTTCAGATTTTAATAACGATGGATGGCCCGACATGTATGTTTCCAATGACTTTGAAGAGTCGGATTATTTTTATTTGAATAATAAAAATGGCACATTTTCAGAATCATCTGCTAAATGCATGAATTTGTCTTCCCTGAATACCATGGGAGTAGATGCAGCAGATTATAATAATGATGGATTAACAGACTTGGTAACCCTCGACATGTTACCTGAAACGAATTATTTATTAAAAACACATGCTGGGTCAAATAACTTCGATAAAACCAACCTCCTTATTAAAAATGGGTTTCACCCACAATTCAGTCAGAACATGCTACAAAGGAATAATGGAGATGGCACATTTTCTGAAGTGGGTCAACTTGCCGGGATATCAAATACAGATTGGAGTTGGGCTGCTTTATTTTGCGATTTTGATGGCGATACTAATAAGGACTTGTTTGTTGGAAACGGGTTTGTAAAAGACTTCTCAGATCATGATTTTATAAATTTTGCAGCAGATAAACTGGCCAAAGGGGAGAGACTAAAACCAGGTGATCCGGTTAAGAAATTATTAGCTGAGGTTCCGACACTTAAGATTCCAAATTATATTTTTAAGAATAGTGGAAATGGTAGATTCGAAAATAAAACAAAAGAATGGGGATTAGCTAAACCTATTCTCTCGTATGGTGCTGCATATGCCGATTTAGACAATGATGGCGATATGGATCTTGTCGTTAATAATACAGAAGACTATGCATCAATATATAGGAATAATTCCAGGGAGACAATTAAGAATAATTTTATCCAGGTAAAGCTGGAAGGTTCGGGTCAAAACAAAAATGGAATTGGTACTAAAGTAAAAATCTACAACAAAGGAAATATTTATTTCCAGGAACAATTCCCGGTCAGAGGCTATCAATCTTCTGTTGACATGCGGTTGAATTTTGGGTTAGGCCAAATGAAAACAATTGATTCCTTGGTTGTGATATGGCCAAATGACGCTTACCAGGTGATTCATAATATACCGGTTAATCAAACTCTCATTTTAAAAGCTACTGAAGCCCGGAACACTTATAACTATTTGAAGACAATGGTCAAGCCATTAATTGAAACATCAGAAATTGCGAATATCAAACATACTGAAAACGCATTTAATGATTTTAATGTTCAACGACTATTGCCCAATTACCTTTCAAGAGAGGGGCCGGCAATAGCTATTGGAGATATTAACAATGACGGACTGAAAGATGTTTTTTTGGGGAATGCAAAGGGTTCGCTTTCTAATTTATATTACCAAATGGCAGATGGGAAATTTAGACAGTCGTCTTCAAATTTGTTTACAAAGGATTCAATCGGAGAAGTTACAGCTTCAGCATTTTTTGATGCTGATGGTAACGGTGATATGGATTTATATGTAGCTAAAGGTGGATATGAGTTTATCGAAAATGATCCGGCATTTCAGGACCAATTATTCATCAATGATGGTAAGGGGAATTTTACAGAAAAGGCATTACCGCCTTTATTGTTTAGTAAAGGGTGTGTAAAACCTGGCGATTTGGACGGAGATGGCGATCTGGACCTGTTTATTGGGGGCAGGTTAGTACCAGGAAAATACCCATTGCCCGCTCCTTCAAGGATTTTAATCAACGACGGGAAAGGGAATTTTAGTGATAAAACAAGTAGCATCGCACCATTTTTCGACACACTTGGAATGGTAACCGATGCTGCCTGGATCGATTTAAACAATGACCAGAAAAAGGAACTGGTAATTGTAGGCGAATGGATGCCAATTAAGGTTTATGCGTATATAAACAATAAATTTTCAGATGTTTCACACAACTATATCCATTTTGCAAGCAATGGCTGGTGGAACAGAATAGTTGTAGCTGATATGGATAATGATGGTGACGATGACCTTATTTTGGGAAATGCAGGTATTAATACACAATTCCACGCTTCTGAAAAAGAACCAATGACAGAAATAGTCAGTGATTTTGATAAGAATGGCTCAATTGATCCAATTCTTTTTTATTATATCCAGGGCGTTAACTACCCGGCATTTTCAAGAGATGAAATGGCAGATCAACTTCCGGGAATAAAGAAAAATTTCCTCACGCATAAAAGCTATGCCACTGCTAAAATGAATGATTTGTTTACGAAGGAACAGTTGGCAGAAAGCCGTACATTTAAAGCTGAATTTATGGAAACAGTTTACCTGGAAAATAAAGGTAATGAACTGGCTCTGCATCATTTGCCATTAGAAGCTCAGTATTCACCAGTATATGGTATTGTAGTGGCAGATTTTAATGGCGATCAAAAAAAAGATATACTGCTGACCGGTAATAATACCTGGACCAGGGTTAGATTTGGCCGGTATACCTCTAATCACGGCGTCTTATTATCAGGTACCAATACTGGAAATTTCCAATATGTTCCACAAACTATCAGTGGTTTAAACCTAAATGGCAATATCAGAAGCGCAGCATTATTAAGTGAGCATACTATAATACTGGGCGTAAATGATGGCAATGCACAACTTCTGAAGTTTAATAAATAAGGCTAAAAAATATTATGCGTATTTGGCTCATTACAACATTACCAAAAATAATAACCTTCACTATTGAGGAGTATTAATTTTATACTCCTCGCTCCATTAAAAACGAGATGCTTTGTAATGATACCTATAAGCTACAGGATTAATCGATTGTCGGTATTGTTATAACATCCAAAAAAATATATTATTTCTTATTGTCCGCGGCTCCTACCAATTAAACAATTTTCTGGCGTTTCCATTGTATATTTTTTTCAGCGTTTTATCACTCAGGGCAAGACCATGCAGCGGCCAGTGGTAACTAAAAAGTTCGTGTTTGTAAAAATGTTCATCGGAGGATTCAAGAATACGGAAAGTGGTCAGGTACATTTCTTTTTCGTAATCTAAATTACTGCCGTCTGCATCTACTCCATAAAGAAGCCTGTCCTGGTATTTTTCCATAAAGCTGCGGGTATATCGGGGTACTGGAGAAAATTCTCCAAAACGGGCAGCCAGGTCAGCATATAGATTAGGATATTTATCCAATAGTCTTCCCAGTTTGCTCAAGTCAGAACAGCAGTTGGCAAGGTGGCAGGCAATGAATATGGTTTTTGGATTATCCCGAACTGCATTCTCCAATGTTGCAAGCAACTGGTCGTGATTCAGAATTCCTTTTTTGGAAAGATCTATTTTCCATTTAGCTGCGTTCATCAATCCATCGTTGGTAGAATCAGCAGGTAAATACATCCATTCATCCTCGGCTACGTGAACATTGACCGGCATTTTAAGTTCTGCACATTTCTCAAACAGGCGTTTCATTCGCGGGTCATCAATATGTAAACCATAACCAGGTACGGGATGGGAATAAAATTCTCCAAGGCCTTTATCACCCAATTCCCCAACACCTTTCGCTCCTTTTTTGTGGCATCTCTCCAATTCTTCAATTGCATGTTGCTCCCATCCCGGTTTATCATAACCGGTATAATCAAATCCACACCAGATATCAAACCTGTTTTTATACCGGGCATATTTATCAACCAAAGAATCGAAACGGGCACCGGTAGAATATGAAAGAATGATTTTTTTTTCGATTCCTGTTTCATTCATCAGGTTGACCAGTTTATCTATATCCGTTTTTTCGTTGTCGTGTGCATGCACATCTATGGCGGCATACTTCGCTTTTTTTATTTCTGACACCGGGTTCTTATAAATTGAAACGGGACGGTAATTGCTTAATTTCAAATCAAAGACTTCCTGGCTATGTGAAATTGAATAAACGATCAGTATAAGGCAGGTAAATAACGTATTAAGTT
>JBPPMM010000440.1:0-3298 GCA_051306075.1 Chitinophagaceae bacterium | reverse complement strand
GGATTTTGATAGCGTAAAAGTCAAATTTGTTATCACAGATAAAAACAACTTTGATAGTATATTTTATTTTCGACAAAAAGCATTGGTTTCGGGCGATACTATAAAATTGAACATTCCAGTTGACACACGATCAATGTCTGGCCAGAATACCCTTTTTGTAAATTTCAACCCTGATAATGATCAGCCGGAACAATACCTGTTTAACAACTATGCGTTCAGGAATTTATATGTTACACCGGATAGCCTGAATCCAGTGATGGATGTAACATTTGATGGCACACATATTTTAAACAGGGATATCGTTTCTTCTAAACCCGGAATATTGATCAAGCTCAGTGATGAAATGGGGGCACTGGTATTAAATGATACAAGCCTGTTTACTGTGAATATAAGGTATCCTGATGGCAGGCTGAGACGTTTCAATTTTAGCAATAATGATACGTTACAATTTATTCCTGCCACCCAGGGAGAGAATACTGCGAGTGTGAATTTTAAACCCTATTTCTCTGAAGATGGTGAATATGAACTTATTGTATCAGGAAAAGACCGGAGTGGAAATTTGGCGGGAAACGCTCAGTATAAAGTTTCCTTTATGGTAATCAATAAGCCGATGATATCTAATATGCTTAATTATCCCAATCCTTTTACCACTTCTACGGCATTCGTATTCACAGTTACCGGAAGCGAAGTACCGCAAAACATCCGGATTCAGGTATTAACCATTACTGGTAAAATTGTAAGGGAGATCACTAAAGATGAACTAGGTCAATTGCATATAGGTCGTAATATCACGGAGTTTAAATGGGATGGTACTGATCAGTATGGACAAAAGCTTGCAAATGGCATTTACCTCTATAGGGTAATAACAAATCTGAATGGGAAAGCCCTGGATAAATACAAAGCAAAAGATGATAACACAGATAAATATTTTAATAAAGGGTATGGTAAAATGTACCTGATGCGCTAGGGTTAAAAAATTTTAAATAAAAAAATCAAATCTCAAATGGGGCCGTATCTGCGGCCCTTTTTCTTTGTTTGGGTTAATTGTGTTTTTTTTATCACCTAAAGCTACACTACACATTATTGCTTATGAAAAGTGTGATTATTCATGAACACTTTTGGTTATGTAGAAACAAGTGGCATTTAACCCAAAGTCCGATTGGCAAAACATTAGGCTAAACTGATGGATTATACTTCCGATAATAAAGTGACATGCATAAGATGTGGCCCGAGAGAATTATCAGTAACAATGTATGTTGTCAATCATTAATTATCGAAACTTTCAATGAACTTTCCGAATCTTATGCCGAACAACTGAAGGATAAAACATTTCAATATCGACAAAGGAAAAAGTATTTTGTTAAATTGTGTGGTAACAATTAAACTTAGTGAACAAAAAAATACATTTTGCCGGATTAGATGGTCTTAGATTTATATCAATCTTTTTTGTGGTTCTTCATCATCTTTTTACGTTTAAGAATTATTATGGGTTTCATAAATTTGATATACCCCATATAGGGCTTATGGGGTATTATGGCATACAATTTTTTTTTGCAGGAAGCGGGTTCTTAATTACCTATTTATTATTAGCTGAGTATAAAAGAAATGACAAGATTTCTCTGAAACATTTTTACATCAGGAGGATTTTAAGGATCTGGCCTGCTTATTATTTATTGATTTTTTTGGGATTGGTAGTAGTGCTAAAATCTGCTTTTTTTAGGATACCCGGTTTGACAGACTCCTATTTGGCCGGTAATTATAAAACAGGAAATCTGTTTTTCTTTACATTCCTTCCTCATATTGCCCCTTTTTACAGCAATACAGCACCATATGTTCACCAGACATATACTATAGGTATTGAAGAACAATTTTATTTTTTGTGGGGGATCATTTTCTTTTTAGCCGCGAAGCATGCAAAATGGATATTTTGTGCAATTCTAATTTGCGTCCCCATATTAAATTGGATTCATAATTGGTTTTATGATTTTTCTTTGGAGGGGAATGGCCATGGCTTTAAACAGTATTTCTTAAAACTTATTACATATATCAAGTATTGCAGGTTTTCCACATTCGCTATAGGTTCTCTTCTGGCTTATGCCTTTTTTTTAAAAATGAAATGGATAAATATTTTTGAAAAAGTATCTGTACAAATAATAGTATATGCTGTTCTGGCTGTAAGTCTGATATTTGATATCCGCATACCTTATTTCAGTGATGAGTATATTGCCATTTTAATGCTTTGCGTTTTTTCAATCAGCACTTTTAAAAACAAAAGCCTCATTAATTATGATGCTAAATGGTTGTCATTTTTGGGAAAGATTTCGTACGGCATTTATCTTTTCCACATTTTTGCCATTGTACTGGCAATAAAAATATGCACAAAATTATTCCAGCAAGATATCACTTCCTTATGGCAAATGATAATACTTATAATTGTTACAATGATAATATCCGTCTTTTTAGGATGGTTGTCTTATTTTACAATTGAAAAATTCTTTTTGCGGATAAAGGAGAGATTTGCGAAAGTATAGTTTGTATTTAACATTTCTAAAATTCAGTTTAATTGCTTATTAATTTTTAACTGGAAATGCCAGGCAGAGATGCCTCTTTAATAAAATATTTTTGAAATAACTCATGGTTTTTTTTGAAGCGAAAGCGACTTTCTGGTTTTCTCAAAGCCATATACACTGAATAATATCAGGTAAGGCATGATGATCATGGTAAACCGGCTATGCCAGTCATCACATTGAAATGAGATGGCCACCGGGTATAAAACTAAAAACGAAACCAGGTATAAGGATGAATTTCTGTTGCTTTTAAAAAAATCGTAAATGCCAATTACAGAAAATAGATAAATCGGAATGATATATATTAATAAAAAAATATTGTGTAAAACAGAATAATAAGGCCTTGATAAGTTAAAAAAGGAAAATAGTTTTAGGGCAGTTAATCGAAGAAAATGGAGAGGGTTATGAACTATATAATAAAAAAGGTCGTTAAAAGGATTTGTCGTTTTGATAATATCAAGATTTATATCTGATGTTTTAGTAGGAACAAAACATATAATGTGTTCTTCTATAAAAGGTTTTAAAACATCAAGATCTCCACCACCTCTAAAAGCCATATTTATAAAAAAATAGAGGCTTACTAATAGAATCCCGCAAAGTCCCAGACTAATGAGCTGCAACCAACGTGATTGGCCTTTTCTGAATAGAAGGTATATAACCAGGGGAAGGATGAATAACATACCATTGGGCCTTGCAAAGACAATTAATACTAGGAATGAAAGGATAATGAA
>JBPPMM010000466.1:0-4119 GCA_051306075.1 Chitinophagaceae bacterium | reverse complement strand
TAATTAAAGCTTCATTAAAATTTAAATTAAATAGTTTTTGTACAAATAATATACAATCACCTGTTCCTTCAACAAAATCTTTCCAACAAATTTCACCAGACTCACCTATAAAAAAACCAAATGATGGCTTTTTATCTGTTCTAAATGGAGATGAAACTGATGACTTTATGCCAACAGGTTCTCCTAAATAATAAGAATATATATCTATATCCCCTATCTGTTTTAGTAAGGATTGTTTTGTTAAATTTTGTTTATTAAGATTCATCTTAAAATATCTAGGTGGTATTATTTCTACCATTTTATTTTTTTATTTTTTGAACTTTTCTTAGGGCTTTTATGTGGGCTTTTTGTTTTTTTTGGTTTTTATATGCCATAGTTTTGTTTATTAAATAAGGGGGTATTTCTACCCCCCTATTATTATTTATTAAATCCAGCTTTCGCTTGTAGTTGAAGTGACTCCTTCTGCTTTTGGGGCATCTGGGTCTATTCTATGCATTAAGTCTTGTGGACCAACACGTAGTCTAGATTTTTCAACAGTAGCAGGCTCGATGAAGTTAAAATATCTTAATCCCATATAACCTTTTTTGTTTGGTCTACTAATAGTTCCATAGGTTACAAATACATTAAATAATTTACCTTCTAAATTTTTGATTACTAAATCAAACAATACATCATATGCATTCTTAGCGCTTGTTACAGCAGGAAAAGCATAATCATTTCCTAATACAGCTCTGGCAATATGCAATACTCTAGAAACTTCTTGCGTTGCTCTAGTTTCTTGTCGCTCTGGGCTATCTTGGGCATTTGGTGTGTAATAATAAAATCCTTGATTCACACTTCCATTTTCATCTGAAACTATAACCTTATAATCAGGTCTATTTTCAGCGTCTGTTGGTTGTTTCTTCTCTACACTCAATTTCACATTCTTAACTAAACCAGCTTCTCCATTATTAAAAATAGATACACTACCTTGGTTAAATTCTTTTGCATTTAAATCAATCATCATTGTTCTTTCTGATTTTATTTGTTTATAAATATTTTAGACCAATCTACTTTAACGTTTCCTGTCTCATCAGAAACGGCTACAACTAACTTCTTATCTTTCAGGTGGGCACTACGCGACCCAATTATAAAATTTACAGAAGGTTTGAAATCAATAATAGTTTCATTTTCTTCCCTATAAACATATCCAATTGTGTCTACTGCCGCACATAAGATAGAAGAGGATTTTCCTGTTAAATCTAAACTACGTTCAGTTATCAGTTCTCCTTTTTTTTCAATATCCTTATCTTTAGTATGTCCTAGTATTATAAGAGTATCGCAAATCTCTTCTAATTCATTTAATACTATTGACAAAGCTGTTCTGGTATATCTATAACCAGCTCCATTGGGAAGTGTTGTAACATCTATTCCTTCCCAATTACGTCCCATATTAGTATCCCTATACATTTTATTTGCTAGAGGGAGTACAATATCTTCTAAAGCGGTAACTGTATCTAAAGCAATATACTTATAGACATAGCTACCCTTTTCCTTATTGGCTTCTTTAATTTTGTTAATAATTTCTTTTAAAACGACGATAGGTAATTTTTCTTGTGCTCTCGCTTCTTTGATTACATCAATCTTAAGAGCATCTACAAATTCACTACCTTCTTCTAAATCAATTAAAAGACAATTTTCCAAAGCTGATACTATAGTAGTTTTACCAGTTTTTGGCTGACTAAACAATACTATACTTTTAGGATTTACCCTAGTGGACTTTGTTTTTTCTTGTGGTAATTTCATTCTTTCATCTTCATCCGACCTTATACCTCCACATTAATTTGTTATGTTTTTAAAAGAAGAGTTTGTTCTACCTGGTCTCTTTTGAATGTCAAATACGATTCTTCATTTAGAACATCAGAATTAATAAAAAGCAGGTAACCCAATTTTTCATTTAATTCTTTCTTTTCAGCATCTAAATCTTTAAAGTTTTGTTCAATTTTAACCAATTGTTTAAGAATATCTTCTTTTAATAGTTCTCCAGTTAAAATAAGTAAATTACTAAATCTTAAAGTATTACCTTCTCCATCTGGGGTTGTTATTGCTGCTGTTACATGTCCTGTAGACAGCTCCATATTCGGATTATTAAATTTTAATATACCAAGTTCATCCTCAAAATGTTGATAATTATTACCATCATCGTAAGGGTCTGCTAATATGAATCTTTGACTCAATAATAGCTCTTTGATTTTTTTAAGATTTCCAAGTCCGATTTCTTTTCTACTTAAATAGGTAGTAAAAGGTTCTGTTGTAAATTGAATTCTATTGTTCATTGTTATTTTTTGATGGTGTTAATGTAATCATAAACTCCTTTCAGTTTTATACTATCAGTGGGTAATGGCAGCTCTTTAAAATAATTAACAGCACCATCAAAATATAGAGGACATATTGTTCCTCCTCCTCCTTCACGACCGCCTAATATTTCTAAAAATCTAATATTATCTCTAAAAAACATAATATCATACCCTCTATACTCTTTGATTTCATGCCTAAATGGACCAAATAACCCTAAAATAACATTAGCATCACGCTGTGTTAATTTACAATCACCTAAACCATCCAATGTTGGCTTTAATCTATTAGCTTTTAAGTTTTCAACTGATTCTTGTGCTGAAGCTTGCTGTTGTACTATTACTGGAATGTAATTATATCTGTTTCTTAACCTAATTAAATAATCTGATGATAATTTAACTATAGTTTCATGAACATTCATTTGTCTTCCATCCTGTTTCTCTGTTGAAATTAAACCGATATGGTCTATAAAAACCATTACATATTCATCAGGGTCATTAGGCTCGTAATAGTCAAATACTTCATTTGTGACTACTTCGTTTGTTTTATTGTTTTTAAATTCAACTATTCTTGTGTGAGTAGTACCATTATTTTTGGCATACTCATCCACAAATTTAAATATTCCTGTTGGATTTCTTATATCATCAATAAACTCAACAATCTCTTCTATCTTATTAAAGTAAGGTTCATATTGTTTTATTAAATCTAAAGTTTCCTGTGTTAATATCTTATCTGCTTTGGTACTTCTAAGGTCCTTAGGGGCTATCCTAATGCCTTCTTTAACATAAAGTATATTAGAGAAGGCGGATAACATTTTCTCGTCCTTAGACATCTCCAAAGTAAAATAAAATATCTTCAAACGGATATTTAATTCTTTATCTATAACTTGTTGAATAGTATTATATACAAATAACCAATCGGCTATCTGCGTTTTCACTTTTGTTACTCCTAAGAATTACCAATATACCAGCTTTAACTTGTATAAGAGGCTTTACTATTACACATTAGGTAAATAGTTACTTTATACTTCGGGTCTTTCAAGGTTACTGTAATTATTGGTAGCTAACCTTTGCTTTTTCTTAGGGGTTTAATCATTTCTGTTAAACTCTCTATGTCACCATAGAGGTCGGACTATCTCTTCAACCTAATCATATTCTATACAAGTATTTGGTTTACAATTACATATACCATCTTCTCGTAATTCACATTTAGGTTGCTCCTTGTTAGTCTCTACAGCATTTTGTTTTAAATAACCAGCTAATCCAAATACACCATGAAGAGTAGAAATATCTATTATTTCATTCTTTTTAATATACTTTTTTGCTAGTTTATCAAAATCAATTGACGCCACGGGATTGTCTTTAAGAAATTCTCTTAAATATTTTAAATGGGCTTCTATGATTGGTCCATCTTTATTAAATCCTTTTTTTATAAAGAATTTTTCATATTTTTTTATATTCATGATTAAATTTGTTAAAGGGTTTCCCCGTACATTAGTTAAGTAGTTTCCTTAACTTTTTCTTCAGAGTTTTCAAACCATTGAGAAAACACCATATTAGTATTATTATTTGGTCAATATTTAGAAATTTCATTACTAACAAGAGTTCTAAATACTCCACTTTTTCTATCTATATTCAAAGCATCAGCTAACCTTTCAGCTACACATAGACGATACATAAAAATGTCATTTCCACTATTGTGATTATTAAATTCACCTATACGAAAAACATTAGTCTTACCATATAACTTATTATATCCTTCTATACTAACTAATTGTGATGAAGT
>JBPPMM010000436.1:0-3320 GCA_051306075.1 Chitinophagaceae bacterium | reverse complement strand
ACCCATTTTCTGTACTGTTTCTATACCCTTATTCAGTGGTTCTGTGGAAATGTCTTTGTACTGTTCGCTAGTTATATCGTCAGCATATTGTTGAGGATAGATTACCATCCTGCTATTAACTTTAAAGTGGGTTCCAAGTTTATCAGGCAAATTGTCGAGTACACCTAAATAGGACGCGGAACCTTTTCGGGCAGAAACCAGGACAAACAAATCTTCTTTATGAACATCTTCTGAGAGTAGCAGGAAATTTTCCCAATCGGTAAATAGCTTTGCTGTGAATGATGAAGTCAGCCTTACATTTTTGAATAACTCTTCAACTGCTTTCTCAGTTGTTTCATTGCTGTAAAGAAGAATTGGAAGACTCAATTCCTGCGCCAGATGCGCTATTTTAATTACCCATAAACTGAAACCGATTTCATGTTCTGTTAAGGGAGGAGCGGCAATAACTATTCTTTTGTGAAGAACCAATGGTTGTTCCAGATGGCAAATGAAAGTGGTCTTGTCTGTGTTGCTTAATATACTGTCTACTTTCTCTCCAATTAATTTTTCGATGAAACCCGTACGTTTAGGCCACCCCAAAACAATTATGTTCGCCATAATTTCTTTCGAGATTCGGGCTATCCCACTTGCTGAATTATGATCAGTACTTGTTATGATGTTAACTTTAATTTCTGCAGCAGAAGCCTGGCTTACAACTTGCTCTAGCCTGTTCCTTTTTTTCAGAGTATTATTTTCGGCTTCAATATTATTGGCAACTACTGAAAGTATTGAAACCGGATTTGCAGATTTCTTGTCCTTAATAAAAATCGCTAATTCCAGTAGCTTCTCAAGATTAGAAACATTTGCTATTGGCAATAGAATATGTTCACTATGTACGCCATTTACATTTACCAAACCACTTATGTCATTTTCAGATTCCATAACAATTTTTTTAGCCGCTTTTTCTGTAACAAGGGAAGCAACTATACAAGTTATAAGAATAAGAATGATAGTACCATTGAGAATATTCTCGTCCAGAATTTCAGCCTTGAAACCCACTAAAATTATAGCAAGCGTTGCGGCCGCATGAGAACTGCTAAGCCCGAAAATAAGCTGTCTCTGGACTTTGGAATATTTGAATACAAGTTGCGTGAACAATGCGGCAACCCACTTTCCCAACAGCGCCACAATTGTAAGTGATCCTGCAACTATGAGCGCCATAGGCCCGCCAAAAATTACACTTACATCAATCAACATTCCTACGCTGATGAGGAAAAACGGAATGAATAAAGAGTTGCCAATAAACTCAATCCGGTTCATCAATGCGGACGATTGCGGAATCAGTTTATTTAAGGCCAATCCCGCGACGAAAGCCCCGATTATTGGTTCAACGCCTGCCATTTCTGCTAAAAATGCGGCAAAAAATACCATTGCCAGGACGAAAATATAATGGGAGTGTTTTTCACTTTCCATATTCCGAAAAAACCAGTTGGCAATTCGCGGAATTACGAGGAACATGATAGCGGAGAAAATAGCTAATGAAACCCCTAACCGTATCCAAAATTCCTGATTTAAATTCCCCTGACTTTTTCCCATAATAACAGCCAGAATGATAAGTACCGCCGTATCAGTCAGAATCGTTCCGCCTACCGTAATGGCTACCGCCTGATTTTTTGAAATACCGAATTTGTTGACAATCGGGTATGCAACCAGGGTGTGTGTTGCGAACATAATGGCGGTAAGAAAACTGGCGTTAAAGTCATATCCGAGTAAGTAATAACATACTGGAAAGCCTATGCCAAATGGAAAAATAAAGGTGAAAATGCCAAACACGAGACTTTTGTTTCGGTTCGATTTAAATTCGTTCATGTCCAGATCAAGGCCTGCAATGAACATAATGTAAAGTAGTCCGATAGTTGAAAAAAGATCAATTGCGGAATTTTTTTCAAGGATGTTAAACCCATGCGGACCAATAACCACACCAGCAATTATTAATCCAATGATTCCGGGAATATTTAATATTCTCAGCAAAATTGGAGATAGCAGAATGATGAATAGAATTATTGAAAATATCAGGACCGGATTTCCCAGGGGCAGTGCAAATTCCTGCATTAAGTCTCTAAAGAAATCCGTCATCTCTTAACACTGTTATAATTTTGCGTATCGGCAAAACCCAAATGTACTTAATGTGAGGATTATTTTTACAATGAGAAGTAACGGCAATATGTCTTAAAACCGGCTGTTTTAAATTTTAAAAAATCGCTTGTGCAAAGATGGGTGTACAACCACCTGGAAACTGGTTTTAGCCATCCTGGAGGTTAAATTTATGAAGTTAGGAAATAAGCATGAGGAAGAATTCCTGCAAACAGGGGGTAAAAGATTATGTATTTAAGAAGGCTTGTTTTCTTTAAGAGCTTATTTATGCGGTTTTGAATTATTTATACCATTACCTTCTCCGATAATCGCTTTGCGCAGGTTGAAATATGATCTCTTTTGACTTATCCCTGCCTATTATAATTATGTTATGGTTCTGAAAGTTCCCCTCTGTGGTTGTTTAAAACCCATAAGAACCTATACGAAGGCACCGCTAGCCCTTCACAAATACAGTTTTAATATTAACAAATTCCCGCATGCCTTCTTTAGCCAGCTCCCGACCGTATCCTGAATGTTTGGTGCCACCAAAAGGAAGGCGTGGATCGGATTTCACGAGCTCGTTCACAAAGTAGGCGCCATCACTTACCCTGTCTGCCATTTCCATAGCTTTCGCAGTGTCTTTTGTGAACACAGTAGTTCCAAGGCCATAATTGGATTGTTCGGAAAGGCGAAAAGCCTCATCTATATCTTTTGCTTTAACAATTGCCGCCAGGGGTCCGAAAGTCTCTTCGTCAAAAGCCGCTATGCCGGGCTTTACATTTCCCAGAATGGTCGGTTCGTGGAAACAGTTATCCTGCTTGCCGCCAAGCAGTACTGTTGCTCCCTCGTCAACGGAACTTTTTACCTGTCGGTTAAGTTGGTCTGCAAGATCTTTCCGTGCCAGAGGCCCTACCTGGGTGGCTTCATCCCTGGGATTTCCCACTTTGAGTTTACCAACAGCATCTGTAAATTTTGAAACAAACTCCTCGTAAATCCCTTCAAGCAGGATAAATCTTTTTGCAGCAATACAGCTTTGGCCGCAGTTGAGCATTCTTGCGGAGACCGCTGTTTTCACAGCCTGATCAATATCGGCATCCTCCCACACGATAAATGAAGTATTGCCACCGAGCTCAAGCAGGCATTTCTTAATGTATTTACCGGCGAGCTGACCTACAGCGGCACCGGCCATTTCGCTGCCCGTTAGCGTT
>JBPPMM010000335.1:0-2966 GCA_051306075.1 Chitinophagaceae bacterium | reverse complement strand
CCGGGGCTTCCGCATATACATGGGGAGTTACAAATTTTGCCCGACCGAATAAAAGAAATCTGATCATTTATGAAATGTTGTTAAGAGATTTTTTATCTGCTGCAAACTGGAATGTATTACGGGATACTTTAAATTATTTAAAAAGGATGGGCATTAACGCTGTTGAGTTAATGCCGGTCAATGAATTTGATGGCAACGATAGCTGGGGTTACAATCCATCTTATTTTCAGGCCCCGGATAAATATTATGGTCCGAAAAACTTATTCAAGCAATTTATAGACAGTTGTCATGCCAGCGGAATTGCAGTAATAATGGATATTGCTCTAAACCACGCCACCGGTTCCAGCCCTCTGGCTGCTTTATACTGGAATGCTTCCGCCAATCAAACTGCAGCTAATAATCCCTGGTTCAATACAGAAGCAAAACATCCATTTAGTGTGTTTCATGATTTCAATCATGAGAGCAGGGCTACTCAATATTTTTTTAAAAGAGTGGTAGACCACTGGCTGACTGAATATAAAATTGATGGGTTTCGTTTTGATTTATCAAAAGGATTTACCCAATTTAATTCGGGTAATAATGTAGCACTCTGGAATCAGTACGATGCAAACCGGGTAGCGCTATGGAAAATGTATTACGACTCATTACAGGTAATATCTCCTGGCAGTTATGTTATTCTTGAACATTTTGCAGATAATAATGAAGAAAAAGAATTATCCGATTATGGTATGATGTTTTGGGGAAATTCCAATTATAATTTTTCAGAAGCGGCTATGGGTTGGATAACAAATTCCAATTTTGAATATGGGCTGCATTCAGTAAGGGGATGGACAAATCCTTTTTTAGTTAGTTATATGGAAAGCCACGATGAAGAAAGATTGATGTATAAGAATATCAATTTTGGAAACAATTCGGTTCCTGGTTACAATACCCGGGATATTGATGTAGCACTAAAAAGAGTGGAAATGAGTGCGGCGTTTTTATTGGCCATGCCCGGGCCCAAAATGATATGGCAATTTGGAGAGCAAGGATATGATTATTCTATTAATCATTGCCCTGATGGAACGGTTAATAATAATTGCCGCACTGATAAAAAACCAATACGATGGGATTATTTGCAGCAGCAAAAAAGGAGAAAATTGTATGATACCTATACTGATCTTTTAAAACTAAGGCATCATGAGTTGTATAAAGATATTTTTATAGCTAATAATGTTACTATAGACAAGAGCCTTGGTGGCGGATTTAAATGGCTCAAAATAAGATCGGCCGCCGACTCATCCCAGTTGATCCTCGTGGGCAATTTTGATGTTACAAACCAAACTTCCCAGGTTTTATTTCCAACCGCGGGCACCTGGTATGATTATTTGAACAAAACAAATTTTGTTGCCACAGGAACTGCACAATCAATAACCTTACAGGCCGGTGAATTTCATTTATACCTGAACCGAAACCTGTTCAATACTGATACAATTCCTGTCATAGATACCATTCCCACAATAGATACTACTACTCCTCCAAATCATTTTACCGCAAAGGTTTACCCTAATCCGACAAACGGATCCTCGGTGATAGAAATGGAAATTGCAGAAACGGGTAGCACGCAAATCATTTTGATAAATTCAGGGGGGCAGCAATCAGGTACTTTATTTTCTGGGATATTGACCAGGGGAATCCACAAGTTTTCTCTTTCAGGTAAAATAAACTATATGGCAAAAGGTATATATTTAGTGAAAGCGCAATCAAAAAATCAGGCCAGGGTAATAAAAATTATGATCCAGTAATTTTTAAATAAGTATAATGACAAAGGAAACTCAACTCAAAACCGCAGAACTTGAAAAAATAAGTCATCTTGATTATTTCAATATCGCCATTTCGGTGGATTGTGTCATATTTTGCTATGATAGCAAAGAATTAAAGGTGTTACTTATAAAATCGGATCTGGAGGAATTTTCGGGACTTTATTCATTGTTGGGCGACCTGGTGCGTCCTGATGAGGACCTTGATTCAGCTTCTTACAGGATTTTGCAGGAGCGTACCGGTATGGCAGATGTTTACCTGGAGCAGGTACATACATTTGGTAGTATTAACCGTCATCCTTCAGGCAGGGTTATCACAACTGCGTATTATTCATTAATAGATTTTACACATCAAAAATTAAAACTAAATAATAATAAGTTACAATGGCTTCCCGTATCAGGATTAAAGAAATTAGCCTTTGATCATAAAATAATTGTGGATACATGTCTTAACAGGCTACGAGACCAGGTAATGAATCAACCGGTAATATTTAATCTTTTACCAGAAAAATTTTCTCTCAGGGAATTGCAGGAGCTTTACCAGGCTATCCTGGGTGTGGAGCTTGACCGGAGAAATTTTCGCAAGAAAATCGCAGTCAAGGACTGGCTTCTGGATCTAAATGAAATGGAATCAGATGTGCCTCACCGTCCGGGAAAGTTGTATACCACCAAGCCGGGAATCAAAGATAAATCAAACTGCTATAAAATAGCAAAACACCGATAGGAGGGGGATTAGAAAAGATTTTACCAAATAAGGGAAATAATTTTTCATCTGAATAAAAAGATATATCATTTTGCCTTACACTATAATGTTAAACGAGCATAAACAATCGATGACGATAAATTAAAAAAGTTTTACCATGCTCAGGTAAGCCGTTTCATTTTTAATTGAACGGCCTTATACATAGAAATCATTTTTTATAAAATAAATAAGGATAAAAATAAATACAGTCCCGCAAATAATTTTTGAAACAATTGCATTGCCAATATTTATCAGGAATAAAAAGCCTGAGATGGCCATTGAGAATTTTTGTTCCGGCGTATGATTAAGGATCACATTGACTTTCCTTCTACCAAACGGGAGGGTAAAATAATAGAGCGGGAAAAAGTTTGTCCGCCCAGATAATCAAGCATCCTCTTCATGGCAAGTTTTCCCAATTCGAAACC
>JBPPMM010000329.1:0-5153 GCA_051306075.1 Chitinophagaceae bacterium | reverse complement strand
CGATAATTTGATTACTATAGCCAAAGCAGGAGAAGCTAAATTAAATGAGGAAGACCAGTAAACCAGGGAAAAAGAATTTAATCATCGTCCCGAATAAACATCAAAGGCCCGGTCAACAGATCGGGCTTTTGATGCAAATTTATTTTCAAAATGATAAATTTAATGCCCAGCACAATGTAGAAATCTTCCAGGTGATTTTCGGACATAACCCCTATTAACAATTATCTCGCTTTATTAATAAAACTACCTGTTGTCCAGGTGAATCAAAATTTTGATCCCGTTGATAAAATACCAGTCTTTTACTTTTGTGTTTCCTCTCTGGTCTCCATCACCCTGGGGGAAAGCATGTCCATTAGGAAGTGGCTTGCCTCTATATGCAAGTTCCACAGCCTTAGGTCCTTTCTTGGCAAGAAGTATATCGGGATCAATATAAGTTCCGCTTACATCGTCAAGGTAATCTGTAAATAAAAACCGATAACCAACTTCATAAACTATTTCAACCTTACCATTAATATTATACTTCCAGCCTCCGCCAAAAGGAAGGCAAAATTGAGTGTTTGAATAAGGTTTCTTTCGCGGATATTCGGTCAATCCCTGCCCCTCTGTACTCAATGGCCTCAGGAATATTTTATTACTATTATTATCAAAAGCATAAGAATCAAAATGGTAAACACCAATGCCTCCAAAAATATAAGGATAGGAATAAAAAATTTCTGGTTCCAGTAAATTGTATTCAATGCATGCACTTACTTCAAGCAACCTGCTTTGAAAATTAAGGTTGCGGGCATGAATATCAGCCTGCTTGTTGTATTTATCATCGCCTAATAATTTACCCAGGCTTATCCCACTACGGATCACAAAATTGTTATCAAAATTATATTTCAGGTTTACACCCTGGGCAAATCGCAAGGTCCGGGGCAGGAAATGTTTTTCAGTAAGATCTCCCCTGTAGCCAGAAACTCCGGCCAGCACTTCAACCTGCCACTGACCATAAGAGGAGGTAGCAAGGAAAAGAAAAACAACCACACTAATTCTCATAGCATCTACTATTTTCTTTGTATTGAAAATTATTCAGATATCCTTCCGGGGGAAGGATTTAAACAGTAACGTTTCCAAGGGGGTATTAAAAATATGACTTTTTTCAATACTATAGTTCCGTCTTAACTTAGGTTAAACACAGGATACAAGAACATTAATTAAATTAAAAATAAAATTTGCTCAGAAATGAAGATTGAGATGACGACCGATTTATTATTAATGTGCGCTTGGATTAATATCTTTATTTGTGGGAATCAATAACCTTTTCTAAAAATAATTCACGAGATTAATGTCAGACCATATGAAAATCAATGAATATATAAATGCCTGTTTTATGACTTTTTTTCCAAACACTGTAAATGGATAGGCTTTAGTCAAACCACCCGTAAACAGAAACAAAAAGCTGGCATAACAGATCATGTCAGGAATGCTATTACAAATAATCCGCTTTCAGGTTATTTTATATTTCGGGGAAAATGTGGCCCAATATTTATAAAATATGCAATTAATATTGAAAATCATTATACTTTCTACCGATCCCTGGAGAAAGAAACATTTAATTTTTTATTTTAAAAATGACTGTATTTCTGCCATTCCTTGCTTCTTTTAATTAATTTTCATTTATTATTACCAGATTATCAACTGAAACCAATTTCCCTTAAAAATCTGGCACAATTTTTTTCAATAGTATTCAAATATTGACATATGGATAATGAGCCAAAAAAGAATCAAACAGAAAACCGGGATGCCCAGCCGTATAGTTTTTCTGACATCGCTACAAAAAACAAGATAAAAAAACACCTTAGCGACATCAATGATGTGATCACCGAAGAAGATATTGCTAATGCGAAGGTGCCCGGCGAAGAAGACCCTATTACCCCTCCAGGGGATTACAAAGAAAAAAGTGAAAAAGAAAACCTTGACGAAAAGACAGAAGACAGACCTATAACTCCCTGGGATGTCGTCAAATAAGAAACTTCGGAAATTTCTGTGCGTTTTATCCATGTCAACTCCTTTATCCTTGCAAGTCTCCTCTTTACAAAAATCGCCGATACGATGAAGCGGATTGACCTTTCAATTAAAAAAAGACTGGCCAGTATCGCATTGTTGTCAGTCGAGTTGATCATTGCTCTCTCCCTTTTTATTTGTGCATTAATTGTTTTCGCTCTTATTGCCTACCGGATATTCAACCTGCAAAATGAACATTTTGATTTTTTAATGTTTGATTGGGTGTCTGTTTTTGTAAGTCCTGCCTTTACACAGTTCATGCAATTCATAACTTTTTTTGGAAATCATTTATTCCTGATACCCGCCAATCTTTTACTGATCATTTATTTTCTTTTTTTGAAAAGGCACAGGTGGTATTCGATTAAGGTGCCGGTAGTAGCTATTGGAGGAGTGCTATTGATGTTTCTATTAAAACAATTTTTTAACCGCCCAAGACCGCTTGTACCTTTGCTTGAGCCGGTCAGGGGTTTAAGTTTTCCAAGCGGACATGCACTCATGAGTATGTCTTTTTATGGGTTACTTATTTTTTTGGTTTGGGATAATGTCCGGGCCCCTGTATGGAAATGGATATTGTCTATTCTTCTGTTCCTTTTCATTTTGCTGATTGGCTTTAGCCGGATTTATTTACGGCTGCATTATTTCAGTGATGTAATTGCCGGATTCTCTGCAGGAATTATCTGGTTATCGTTATCCATATGGGTAATACGACGAATTGAAAAGTTTAGCAGGAAAGAAATTGATCCGGTTATTACAGAAGGTCAGTAGTTAAAATACCTTTCAGGTAATAAATTTATCATTTATCTTTTAAAAATATCTTGCTATTAAATAATACTATGAAAATTACTCCAATATTTTTTTTGCTTTTATTTTTATCAGCCTCATGCACGCAAACTATTTATCTCGTCCGGCATGCAGAAAAAGCATCGGCTGAAAATACCAGCGATATGATGGATAAAGATCCGCCTTTAACTGTGCAGGGTAAAGAACGGACTGAAGCACTTAGAGAAATATTAAAAACAAAAAAAATAGGGCATGTGTTTTCCACAAATACAGTCCGAACAAAGGCAACAGCAGCCCCAGTCAGCACTTATTTCTCCCTGGAAACGGAGATTTATGCTGCCAGGCCTGATTCTTCATTTATAGCCAGGCTAAGATCATTACAAAAAAATGCGCTGGTCGTTGGGCATAGCAATACCCTCGATGATATCATTAATCAATTATGCGGCTCCGTAAAAATTGCAACTACTCTAAAAGAAACAGAATATGATAATTTATTTATCGTAAAAAGAAAGAAGAGCAAAATGATTTTTACAAAAAGAAAATACGGAACAGCAACTCCTTAAAATGTTTTAACCATTCAATTTCACTATTTGTAAATCATTTTATTAAATTTAATGAAAATCAGTTGGGATCAATACATAAAAATGTTGCTGTTTGATGATTATCTGTGAGTATAAAAGAATGATAACTCTGTTGATCCTGGTCTTAGGGACCCTTCACAATTTGCAGGCCACCCCGATGCTGATGAATCCAGACAGCACACCAGTTTCCACACAGCAACAGGCTATAGCTTATCTTGACAGTTTGCAAAAACTTGATTCTAGCAAATACTGGCCTAATGTAGATCCGGACCTATTCCTTCAAAATCTGAGAACATTCGCCACAGCACCATTAAAATTTTATGAAGGCAAGGGCACCAATTTTTGTGCATATTCAGCTCTTACTTATATACCGTTAAATTATGACCCCCTGGGTTTTTCACGGTTCATGATTTCTCTTTATCAAAATGGCAAGGCCAGGATGGGCAAAGTCGTTTTTAAACCTGGCTTACCCATAAGAAAATCAGCCGGCATTATAAAATATAAAGGTGCACTTGACATAAGCCCTGCCGGCCAGATTTGGTTCCTAAGCCTTGCTGATCATTTTAAAGGCTACCTGAATTTTTTCAATCGCGGATTTGATAAAGGCGATGAAAATACATTATGGGCCTCTACCAACTTTGCCAAATTTAACCGGATGCTTCGTAAGCTTTTTAATTTAAATGTTCACGCCCGGGGATCGGACCTTATTCGTCCATGGGTTGGTGATACTTATACTTACCTTAACGAGATTGCCAGGGACCGGCCTGTTTTTTTATTTCTTAATAATCGATTATTGTATAAGAAAAAACATAAGGTAGTAACGCGGTTTGGTATTCCTACCCACTTTGTTTTACTGATGAATGTGACCAAATCAGCGGATAATAAAATATCCATTATCTATTGGGACTACGGTAAAAAAACATTGCAACAAGTCAGCCCCCGGCTGCTTCGCAAGATCATTTTTGGCATTACTGATTATTCCTTTAATAAAAAATGAAAAGATACATTTACTATATAACGATATTTATTTCTTTCTTTTTTGTAACGTCCTGTTCTCATTCAAAAAAATTTGCAAAAAACTATTATAATGAAAACGAGACAACGCTGCTATCTATTCGGGACAGATTTAAAGTACTATTTGCTAAAAATCCGTTTTCTCTCGAATTAATTGACAAAGATGTTACCCGAATCAGTATGGAAATTCATACTGATACCATAAAATATATTTATACTTTTCGAACGGATGAGCCTTTCCTGCTCGACACACTTCAGAAATATCAATTTGACCTGGAGGCCATGAGCGAATTAATCATGAACATGCAAAAGGCCCGGTGTACGTGGATTACCAATCTTGACTATTATGAGAAATTGGAAAAGAAATACCTTTTATTTATTTCTGTAAGGGACAAAAACTTAAATGGCTTCCTGCGTTCTGAAAAATATTTCACCCTGGCTTTCTTTGATCAGCCTCAACCCTACGATGAAAAGGGAAGACTATTAGACAGGGAGGATCTGAAAAAAAACAGGTTGATCAATGATGGTATTTTTCGAAGGGTAAGGGATAATGTATGTTATGCACTTACCAGTAAATACAGATAAAGCCTGGTTCAATTATCTCCTGTTTTCCGCACTTTTTAAAAACGTCCTTTGAAAGCATTGATTTTACTGTGTTTGGTTTTTAAAATGGGTGTCCCAATGTTAAATTTGGGGATGTTTTTGAGAAAAAAGAAAAATAGATCTGGGAGC
>JBPPMM010000326.1:0-5296 GCA_051306075.1 Chitinophagaceae bacterium | reverse complement strand
AAGTAGTCCTTTGCTGTCAACACAGGAATTTCGGACTTTTTAAAATCTTTAAGATTTCTGGTAACGATCAAATCCAGATTATTTTCTATTACAGTATAATATTGAATGGCTTCTTCAAAATCTTTGAATTCGCTGTCAAGAGATAAGTCGATTATTTTGTCATCAATAGGCAGTACTTGTACCAAAACCTTGAACTTTCTTAGAATTTTTCTTGCGTTTTCAAATTTAAGACTCTGAAAAAGCACATAATAGGTATTTGCGAAAGTCAAGGAAGAAACAAACAGACTTATTTGCTTTTTGTCTGCCAGTGAAAAGAGTTTTTGAGCTTCTAAAAAAAAAGAGTCACGCTTGGCTAATAGATCCAATACAATGTTGGTATCCACCAATATTTTATCCATCAGGAATACTTTTGAGATAAAAAATCGGTATAGTCCTTTCGATAATCTTTTATATTTAGGTCTATTACACCTGTAAGACTTTCCACCAAAGGAGTAATTTGGATGGGTTTGTTACTTTTCAATGTCACAGCCTGGAGGTAGTTCTCAATCAGTTTAGAAAGACTGGTATTATGATCTTTGGCGTAAGTTTTCGCCCTATTTATGACTTTTTTATCAAGCTTTAAGGTCAATTTTGATTCCATGACTCTTGTATTATACGTATAAATATAACAATATAGTACGTATTGTGCAAGTTTTAGGATGTTATAATTTGTTAAATCAAAACTAAAATAACTTTTTATCCGGGCTTTTCCCGGATAACGTCATATTCAGTGGAATCATATCCATTCACTGATTGAACAAGGCTAACATTGAATTCATACATCGCGAGGCTTTCTTTATCTTCAGCCCGCTTGTTTTCTTAGTCTATATTAGCGGTTGGCGCTCCTTACTTCTTTATCAATATCCTTTATGTTGTCAACGCTATCCCAGACCATTGCTACTTTTCCTTTAGTACGCATGGCTTCAATGTATCCTATGGCTTCAGGTATTGCTTTATAGGAATAGGTCTTTTCTATATGAACTTTAATTTTCCCGTCCTGAACCAAAGTTGCCAGGGTTTCCAAATCTTTTGTATTGGCTACAGCTGTAAATTGAACCAATAGGAATTTGCCAAAAGCACTTTTTAAAAGTACCGAAATCATATGTCCCATCGTTGTGAAGCCTACCATGACACCTCGCTGTCCCATGCGTTTGAAGTCTTTATGGGTAAGGTTGCCATGTGTATCAAGAACGAGGTCATATTTCCCATCGTGTTCATGAATACTTTCCTTGTCATATGAAATTACCTGATCAGCACCTAATATCCTTACAAAATCAATATTTTTAGCAGAACAGACAGCGGTTACTTTAGCACCATAAGCCTTTGCAATTTGAACGGCAAAATGACCGACCCCTCCGGAAGAACCATTGATTAAAACCGACTCACCTTTTTTTAGATGTCCATGAGTGATAAGTGCTTGTAAAGCCGTAATTCCCGCTATCGGGACACATGCCATTTCAGGAAAATCTGTTCCATCAGGCATCACAGCACAAACATTGACCGGTGCACAGGTATATTCAGCAAAAGCACCACCCTTAAGTGTTTCTCCAAATACCCGTTCGCCAACCTTAAACTGTTCTGCATTATTTCCTACGGCTTCTACAATACCGGAAAAATCAGCCCCCGGAATTTTATCCTTAGGTTTGAACAGGCCGAATGTAAAGCGAGCAAAAAATGGTTTTCCCCTCAGGATATGCCAGTCTGCGGGATTGGCTGAATTCGCCATCACTTTTATTAGAATATGACCATCTTTTAATGACGGCTTTTCCACTTCTTCAAATTGAAGTATCTCCGGTCCTCCATATTTTGTTTTTGTAAAAGCTTTCATCTGGTTATTTCCGTTTAAATTTCTACGCTCTTCCATAAATAGCTTTGACCGTGAGAAAACTACCCATTAATTATCAGACCACCTCATACTTTGTAATCTTACTGCATTCAATATAGCTAAAAATGCTACCCCAACATCTGCAAATACTGCTGCCCACATGGTTGCAATACCACCTGCTCCCAAGATGAGTACAATGGCTTTAACCCCAAAGGCCAGGGCGATATTTTGCCATACGATACGTCGCGTTGAACGTCCAATTTTTATAGCCCTCGCCACTTTACTTGGCTGGTCGGTCTGTATAATGACGTCGGCAGTTTCAATGGCCACGTCGCTGCCCAGACCTCCCATGGCAATACCAATATTACTGGCCGCCAATACAGGGGCATCGTTGATGCCGTCACCTATAAAAGCGACGATTGTATCCGGTTGTTTTTTCAACCGTTCCACTTCTTTCAGCTTATCTTCCGGAAGTAGGTGACCTTTTGCCCAATCGAGCTTCAATTCATTGGCCACCTGCCGGGTAATGGAATCCTTATCGCCCGATAGCATGATGATTTTGGAGATCCCCGATTGCCTCAGTTGTCTTATAGTCTCGTGTGCATCATCCTTTAGTTCATCAGCAATAACAACATAGCCTGCAAATTCACCGTCGATGGCAACCATCACTATCGATTCCACTATCCTGCCGGTTTCGTCAGGCACTTCAATGTTGTTTGATTTAAGCAGGGCTACGTTTCCTGCCAGTATAACTTTTCCGTTCACCGTGCCTTTTAAGCCCTTTCCGGCAACTTCGGTTACCTCAGTGGCCTTATAATCTCCACCTTCCCCTTTATACTCCATTATAGCCCTGGCAATGGGATGGGTGGATTGCACTTCCAACGCGATCAGGTATTTCATAAATTCCTTCTCTTCCAGGGCGATGGTAATGATTTCCTTGATTTTAAAAACCCCTTTAGTGACTGTGCCTGTCTTATCCATTACCACGGTGTTCACTTTGGTTATAGTGTCAAGAAAAGATGCCCCTTTAAACAGAATTCCGTTCCTGGATGCGGCGCCCAAGCCGCCGAAGTAGCCTAATGGAATCGAGATTACCAGCGCACAGGGACACGATATCACGAGGAATATCAACGCCCGGTACAACCAGTCCCTGAACACATAATCATCAACAAAAAAGTAAGGCAATAATGTTAGCCCAATAGCCAGAAACACAACAATTGGCGTATAAACACGCGCAAATTTTCTGATAAATAATTCTGTTTTTGATTTTAGCGCGGTAGCATTCTGTACCAAATCCAGGATTCGGGCTATGGAACTATCCTGAAATTCCTTTGAAACTTCAACTTCTATTACGTTTTCCAGATTTATACTGCCCGCAAAGACAGATGCACCTTCTTTAATGGTGTCGGGTTTACTTTCACCTGTTAAGGCTGCGGTATTGACGGACGTTTTATCTGAAAGGAGTTTACCATCTAAAGGTATTTTCTCGCCGACCCTTACCTGGATTTTCTCGCCTATGGCTACCGTCTCAGGATTGACAGAAACAAAATCGTTGTTGCGAAATACCAGTGCCTCATTGGGTCGTACGTCTAACAGGGCCCTGATGTTTCCTTTGGCCCTTTTAACTGCCGCGTTCTGAAAGAGTTCGCCTACGGCATAGAACAGCATTACCGCCACCCCTTCGGGATATTCGCCTATGGCGAACGCTCCCACTGTTGCAATGGACATAAGGAAAAACTCGGTAAAAAAGTCGCCTCTTCTGATGCTCTCCCATCCCTGTTTTATTACAGGAAAACCTACTGGTAAGTAGGCAACTCCATACCATGCGATTCGTAACCAGTCTTTAAAAAAGCCTGAATTAAAATAATTCAGGGCGATTCCGGTTACAAGCATCGTAAAACTTATAAATGCAGGGAGGTATACTTTTAAATTAACGCCTTTGCCCGTTTGGCCGGACCCATTGGCATTGGTGTGCCCCCCTTGTTCCTTATGTTTTAAATCCCGTAAATTAAGTTTCCTTTTTTTCACCTTTCAATTTTAACTGTAAAATTGCTTAAGAAAGCAATGCTATGGAAGCGTATTATTAGCTGCATTGGTCGCATATACCTTGACCCCCTGGGTTACATTTTTACTGAAATAAACCCAAAAGTATCTCTAATCAGATTATCAATGTAAATTTAAGGGAATAGCAAGAGGACAATATGCCGGGCGGTGTTGCATAATTATTATTTTTGGATATTCAGCTTGTTTTCAGTCAGCAGGTGTTGATGAATTTCCTAAAATATTTTATCATATTTCTATTGTTTGGACCTTACGAAACTTAAACGCTAACTACCTATTGAAAAGCCAGAAATGATACTTGTAGTTCCCCTATCTTTTTATAGCCCGATTCATTCATATGGATAGGATCATAATAATTTAAATCCATATTGTAAATATTGTATCCGCCTAAAATGAACTGATCAAGAACTTTTATCCCATGGAGCTCACAGATCTTCTTCTGCATCGCAACGTATGTAACCAGGCCATGTTCTAAAAATGCATCATATGAACCTCTTTCGTTGAAGGCTTTACTTGATGTAAAAAAGTATATAACAGCATGGGGGTTGATCTCATAAATCTTTTTTATGCAATAATTAATTCCTCCTGCCTGGGTAGTCAGTTTTTCTTCATTATAACCATCAAATGCTGTATAATCCGTAAAGGCCCCAACCTCTCTGCGCCCGGTATAATCATTCGTTGATGCCCAAAGTATATAGATATCAAACACTCCCGCTTCATCAACTTGTCGCTGAAGGGATTTCCCTTGTAATGAAGAAAAACCTGCGCCAGGTACTCCATAATCCGTAATGGTCATCCCTAAGTGTTTTTTCCACAGGTCTTTTGCACTATTACTTGGTGGGATCACAGAAACAGAGCCACCAAAGACCGCAACAGACTTTCCATAATTGAAAGACTTATTAAGTGCTAATGTATCAATACCGGCTTGTGCAGAAACACTGCCCGAGATTAAAATAAAAAGAACAAGCAGATAATTAATATTTCTTTTCATAATATGGATATTTCAGGTTTAAATAATGTACTAGTTTGATCGTAAATACAATCCGGGATTAAGTAAATTTTGAAAGTTTCATAAGCAAATTATCGTCTTAAAGTTAAACAATTATTTGCCCGAAATTCTCTAGCTTTAAATGGTCTGTAAGTTACACGGAGGTGGCGATTTAGAGGCACTTCACTGTCATCCAAGCATAAAATTTGATAGAACCACAAAGCTTGATTTAACCACTGAACCGCCACTTTTGGGTAGGTGCTGTTATTCGGTCGGCATTCTTGTCTTTCGTTCATGGTTCTTGTCGGTTTTTAAATTGTCAAGTTTGTTGATCTTCATTATATTTAATATTTTAAAACCATACCACCCTTCAAAAGTTGCTG
>JBPPMM010000310.1:0-6944 GCA_051306075.1 Chitinophagaceae bacterium | reverse complement strand
ATCTGGTACCGATTAGTTTTTTATTTAAATATCCTATCTTACATCAGCAATTGCAAAGGTTAAATGCCCGGTTTAATATTCTTTTTCAATAACCTCCGAAAATGATCAAAGTTTTTTAACCGTCTTAAAGGGAGCGGGAAATAATGCCAAAATTTGGACCAGCAATCTGATTGAAATAAGTCACAGGATTCTTCGGAAAATCAATAAATAAATTGAAGTAAAGACTTAAAAAAGTGCGAGTGAATTTTTTTGCAAATTCACTATTTGAAGAATGATTATTTTTGAAAACCGAAACTGAACAGATATGAGAAAAAAAGTTTTGATATATGACGATGATGCGGATTTGCTGGAAGTATGTTCTCTCATATTGCAATCAAGGAATCTTGACGTAATAACCATGGATAAATGTTCAGGTGTTCTCAATGATCTGCAAATCCATAAACCCGATGTTATACTGATGGACAACTGGATACCGGATATAGGTGGTATAAAAGCCACACAGCTTATAAAAGGATCGCCCCAATTTCAACACATACCAGTTATTTTTTTCAGCGCCAATAACGATGTAAATGATTTGGCCACCCAGGCAGGGGCTGATTATTCCCTTCAAAAACCATTTGAAATTTCAGACCTGGAAAGAATTGTTGTCAATGCTATAAATACGGTGCCTTCCCAATAACTCCGGACAATCTCTACCAAAACAAATCCTGTTGTACTTTTAATACAACAGGATTTAAGATATATGAGTTAATGTTATTTGTTTATTCCTTTATGATCCGGATAATTTCTGTTTCTGAGCCATGTGTAATTCGGATAAAATAAACCCCCTTTGCCAGGTTACTTATATTGATATCTTTCGTTGACGCAGGACCGTTAATTGATTCACTTCTTATCCATTTCATATCCATTGAGAATAATTCGATTTCTCCTTTTGAAACTATTTGACCAAAATTGATCATCACCTTGTTTTTTGCTGGTACCGGATAAACAAAGGCTTTGACTGATTTAGCTTCAATATTAAGAGATACTATTTTACTGTATTGAAAACTCCCATCCATATCCACTTGTTTAAGCCGGTAGTAGGAAACACCTGCTTGCGGTTTAATATGCAGATAATTGTAATACTGTTCATGAGAGGCGTTGCCTTGCGATGCCACCGTTCCCAACAATAAATAAGAAGAGCCATCCCGGCTTATTTCAATCTCAAACCTTCGATTATTATTTTCTGACGAGGTCGTCCAGTTTAGTACTGCATTTTTTTCATTATTTATTTTTCCGTCAAAGGTTGTCAGTGCTACTGGCAATGTAACCACGGCATCTACAAGGAAAAACCGGGAAAATCCTGTAAACGATGCTGTGAACACAGAATTGCCGGTACCCAATGCGGTCACGGTTGGAGTTACAAGAACAGTATTACTGGAATTAGAGGCAGCTACGGATGCAGCCGAGGTTTTAGCAATTCGTAATGAAGATGGATTTTTTCCGTCCAGTTCAGTATTTTCAAAGTAAAGCGAGATATCATAATTGGCAACTCCACCATTGGTGGCCGGCGTTACAGCAAATACTTTTGCCGAACGTTGTCCGCCCTGGTAATTGAGCCATGTTGTACCCGTCTCCTCTAATGAAGTTGTCACACAGTTTAATGAGGTGCTGACTGAGCTCAGTTTCATCAGGAGTTTGTTATTATTGGAATAAATAAAATCATTGCTTCCCGTTTCAATATGATTGGAGGAGGTAGACGAAATGAGGGTTTCAATTGCTGTTCCTGTTACCGCCAAACCTAGCCGGATTATTGGTTTATATCCCGTTCCGTAATATGATATGGAGCCAAAAGAACCTGAACAATTGATTCCATTCTGAAAGAACATATTGCCCTGGCTTGCGGTTCCTCCATCACTGTACAGTCCTATTTCATCACCCGCATTACCGGCGTCGGCCGTAACGTTATCATAACATATTTCTATTGCGAGGCTGTTGCCAGTCCATGCAAATGGCGTGGAAAATGTAAATAAGTTCCAGCCGGAGATGGTTGATAAGGAGCTATTGGTGTACACCGTGGTCATTCCTCCTACTACATTCACAGCACCATCAACGAGATAAACCAGGGATGTATTGGCCATTTTTATTGTCAGATTTTGAAAGGGCCGCGTACTTAGTTTTGAATTTATGAAAAGTTGCAGGGATGTTATGTCACCGGGTGTTATTCCGGCCGAAGAGAGTTCGCTTGCCTTATATAAATATTGGCCTCTTTGTCTTTGCAACCTCGCATCAAAAGGAGCTTCATAAGTTGTGGCAGCAATAGAGCCTACAGAATAAGTTGCGCTTGATGTGCCTACCGGTGCTATGTCATTATCATTAAGTGTTAATGCCAGAGTTGGCGCATTAGTACCCTTTGTTGCGTCACCTCCACCATTATCAAGTGAAAAGTCAAGAATGATCGATTCTGAAGATTCAACATTACGATCGTCATAAATTCTTACTGTAAGAGATTGCGGGGTAGTTGCTCCGGCAGCAAAACTAAGTATGTCGCTGGGAGAAGCAAAATCTCCATTGGTTGTCACCTCGTAGTCCAGCCCTTTTGTGGCTGAGCCAGTATATAGGAGTGTAACTGTTGCTGTTGCGCTTGGACTGGTTCCAATCACCATCTGGTAGGTATAGTCACGATAAGTACGACATCCACTCAATGATCCTGTTGCATTTTCTGCCAGCGATGCAGCAGCCTGACTGAAATTAATCGAAGTGCCACAAGAAATGAGGGCCTGGTTACCAGGAGCCACAAGGCTGGCTCTGGAAGGCAAGGTCATAGCAGCCTGCACCCTGGTTTTTTGATCATTTGTGAAAAGCGTATAGCAATTGGTATAGCTCATAAAATTGCTTTCCGTGTTGATACTATATGGTGTGCTGGTGCAAGTATTGACGCCGGTGCGGCAAGTAAAATTATAAACACCTGTACCTGAATTATAATTATTGAAAATGGGATCGGTGTCACAAATAAGATCACCTTGTGTTACGCAATTGGCATTGGCAGGGCATTGGGTATTGTCGTTCGACCCACGAAAAGTATGGTGCAGGTTAAGTGCATGACCTATTTCATGAGGCAATGTTTTTTGGCCACTTTGCATTTGTGTAGCCAGCATGATCGTGCCATCAAGTGTGGATGGCGATCCCGGGAAATAAGCAAATCCAGCAATGAATTGTCCTGATGTTCCGTCAGCTCCGTCAAGCTTGTTTACAATCCAGATATTGTAATAATCCGATGTGTTCCACCGGGCAAAATTTTTCGCAGTTAGTTCCGGGCAACCGTTGGAGTTAGACACATTTACTCCATTTGATACATAATTGGGTAAGGATGATGCATCAATGCGATCAATTCCGTTGGTTGCTCCGCAGGCGGGGGTTCGTTGGGCAAGGGCAAATTGCACTTCCATATCTCCGGCAGCACCACCAGGACCGGCAGCTGTCATGCCCGGCCAGGTCCCGGCAAAAACCTGGTTCAGATAACTGATCGCTCCCATTATCTGGGCATCGGAGGGATTATAAATTGTACCTATTGCACCCCCGGTATGTAATACGTGTACTACAACAGGAATTGTAACTGTTGCCATAGGTCGGGCCTGGCCAGGTTTGATGCCTTTCCTTGCGTCAATGTATTTCCTGATTGCCAGATCATTTTGTTCTATTTGCCGGGCAAAATCGGGATTTGTTTCAAGTAATTTGTTGTGTTTTTTATCAAAGCCGCACGGAGCCTGGGCTTGAAGGTTTGCAGCAAAAAACATTGCGATAGCTGCAAAAAATAGGACTGGCTTATTCATAAAGTGGATCTTAAAGGATATTGGTTCGGACTACTTCAATTGGTTAGTAACTATACTTGTTATTTAAACAATTTGTGGTAATAGTATAAAAATTATCCGGCACTAAAAATGGTAAATTCCCTTAATATTTATTCGTTAGATTTCTATATCCGGAATAATTAAAGGATCACAAAGCACCATATTCTTAGGATTGATGCAGTTTCTTCATAATTGAATTTGAACTTCACAATATCAGATAAATGAAAAATTGACATAATCTTTTTTACTAATAACTGACAGGTTCTTCAAAAAGGGGCTGGATATCTGGCTTTATCTGCAATTTTTTCATAAACTGACCGGCTGGCATAATTATTAGGCTACCTTTGCCATCCCTTAATAAAACCAACCACTCCACAGTGATGATTGGAGGGAATAATTCAAAAAAACAAAAATCAATACAATTATGGCCAAGAAAGTAAACGTTACCCCACTGCATGACAGGGTAATCGTGAAAGCGGCAGCAGCCGAAGAGAAATCTGCTGGTGGTATCATCATCCCTGATACTGCAAAAGAAAAACCACAACGTGGTGTTGTAATAGCTGCAGGTCCTGGAAAAAAGGACGAGCCCGTAACAGTTAAAACTGGTGATACTGTTCTTTATGGTAAGTATTCCGGTACTGAGATCCAGATTGAAGGTCAGGATTACCTGATCATGAGAGAGAGTGATATTCTGGCTATTGTTTAATTTGATAATTTGGAAGTGGGCTGATTTTTAAATCAGGCACTTTATTATTAAACTATTCTTGTTCTCAAATTTTCAAATCAATTAATTTTCAAATTTAATATTATGGCAAAGCAAATCTTCTTCGACATAGAAGCAAGAAATAAGATGAAAAAAGGCGTTGATACACTTGCCAACGCTGTTAAGGTGACATTAGGCCCAAAAGGACGTAATGTAGTCATCGAAAAAAAATTTGGTGCTCCTCAAGTAACTAAAGATGGTGTAACCGTAGCTAAAGAAATTGAACTGGAAGACCCCATTGAAAATATGGGCGCCCAGATGGTTAAAGAAGTAGCTTCTAAAACTGCTGATATTGCAGGTGATGGTACTACCACAGCTACTGTGCTGGCTCAAAGCATTATCAGTGAAGGATTGAAAATGGTTGCCGCAGGCGCTAACCCTATGGATCTTAAACGTGGTATTGACAAGGCAGTAAGCTTAATAGTCGAAAATCTGAAATCTCAGAGTCAGACTGTAGGAAACGATAGCCGGAAAATACAACAGGTTGCATCTATTTCTGCCAACAACGATGAAACGATCGGAAAATTGATTGCAGAAGCGTTTGGTAAAGTTGGAAAAGAGGGTGTAATAACTGTAGAAGAAGCAAAAGGAACTGACACAACTGTTGATGTAGTTGAAGGTATGCAGTTTGACCGCGGATATGTTTCTCCTTATTTCGTTACGAACAGCGAAAAAATGGAAGCTGAATTGCAAAATCCTTACATCCTGATTTATGATAAGAAGATTGCTGCAATGAAAGACATTCTTCAGATCCTGGAGAAAGTTGCTCAAAGTGGTCGTCCTTTGTTGATTATAGCTGAGGATCTGGAAGGTGAAGCTTTGGCAACATTAGTTGTAAACAAGCTGCGCGGTACTATCAAAGTTGCTGCTGTTAAAGCTCCTGGTTTTGGCGACAGAAGAAAAGAAATGCTTACCGACATTGCCATATTGACTGCCGGTACTGTAATCAGTGAAGAATTAGGGCATAAGCTGGAAGGCGCTGATTTAACTTCATTGGGTCAGGCTGCTTCAGTTACAATTGATAAGGATAATACTACAATAGTAGGTGGAAAAGGAAAGAAGACTGATATCCTTGCCCGTGTTAATCAAATAAAAGCTCAGGTTGAAAATACCACTTCTGATTACGATAAGGAAAAACTACAGGAACGCCTGGCTAAACTGGCTGGTGGTGTAGCTGTATTATATATCGGTGCCGCTACTGAAATGGAAATGAAAGAAAAGAAAGACCGTGTTGACGATGCTTTACATGCAACAAGAGCTGCAGTAGAAGAAGGCATTGTACCCGGTGGTGGTGTTGCTTACATTCGTGCTATTGAAAGCCTGGATGCAAAAGTAAAAGGCCAGATTGCTGACGAACAAACCGGTATGGCTATTGTACGTCGTGCACTGGAAGAGCCTCTTCGCATTATCATTGGCAATGCAGGAATAGATGGTTCCATTGTAGTTCAGAAAATCAAAGAAGGTAAAGGCGATTATGGTTTCAATGCCCGTACTGAAGTATATGAGAATTTATTTAAGGCCGGCGTTATAGACCCAACAAAAGTTGCCCGCGTAGCATTGGAAAATGCAGCTTCTATTGCTGGTATGTTGCTTACTACCGAAGCGGTTGTAGCTGACAAACCTAAGAAAGAAGAAGCACCACATGCACATGGCGCTCCTGATATGGGTGGAATGGGATATTAATCTTGTTGTTCAAAATGATTTATTTGACTCTATCTATAAATCCCGCTTCTTCAAGAGGCGGGATTTTTTTTATGGTTCCTGCAAAATATTCTTGCACATTCAATTTCTCAATTGATTATGGGACCCGGCTTTAATTAAAAGATATGGAAGGTTATGAAAAAATTCCTCTGGTTAAGTTCCGGAATTATTTATCTAAAGTTTATTTTTGAAAAAAAAAATGATCATAACCACAACCAATATAATTGAAGGCCGCCCTGTAAGGGAGTACCTGGGTATTGTAAATGCCCAGAGTATTATTGGCGCCAATATTTTCAAAGATATTTTGGGTGGGCTTCGGGATGTTTTTGGAGGCCGTAGTAAAACGTATGAAAAGGTAATCGAACAGGCAAAAGATGATGCACTAAGGGAATTGGCAGAAAAGGCAACTTTGGTTGGCGCCAATGCAATTATTGGTGTGGACCTGGATTTTGAAACGGTGGGAAATAGCGGGAGTATGTTGATGGTGATTGCTTCAGGTACTGCAGTTAAAATTTAGGTTGTTGCCCGGTTATAAAATAATTCTCTAATGCTATTATCTCACCTCATGCTAATTTATAGCTCCCTCAAAACAAGATAATTGAATCAGGCTTTATCTGTATTTACTGGTAAGTGCATAACATACATTATCC
>JBPPMM010000295.1:0-4751 GCA_051306075.1 Chitinophagaceae bacterium | reverse complement strand
TATGCTTATTCACTGATGTGTTGGGTGCATTCTGATTTGTCCTAAAAATAAACCCAACCCTTTTGAATTTCTTTTATGCGAAATCGCTGCGGCCCCTCCGGTGCTTAGCAGTAATCCTGTTCCTTACTTCTTCAACTATAAATGGAATAGCACTTTCAGGAAATGGTGACACACAGCTTGAATTTATCTCGCACAGGGAATATTTTTCTTTTGTGTTTTCGGTATTGATCCTATTGATAAAAAAATCAGCATCCCATATAACAGGCATCATGTCATTTTTTAAAGAAGTGAGTTGCTGTAAAGCAGGTATCCAGTTTGTTTCCATTATTTCTTTAAGATCACGAAACAAACCGCAATCCTCACTGAAATAATATCGCCTGCCCGGTGGTTTTGACTTTATGCCAGGTTTTGTTGCCGGGTAAAGAGCATTTATTTCCTGGTAACCGAATCCCGCCACCCGGTTGCATGTTACATAACAACGAACCATGCCATTGATAATATTCGGATTCCATTCCTGGTCAATCAGCATACCATCATTTGAAAAGTAAAATTTCATTTCTTCAAAAAAATCATCTGCTGACAATATCCTTTCCTCTCCATCACCCTGAGCATGTGTGATGCCAAACCTGTTTTTATTTATATGGGTTGTATCGATTTTAAAAACACCGTTTCCCCCATTGCCCCTGTACTGTTTCAAAATTCTTATAGCGGATGCATTGCCTGATCCGGGAAATTGTTTTTTAAATTCTTCAAAGGATGCGTACCGTTTTGTATCTCCGCCAAATTCCAAATCTCTTGTTGTATATAAAATATCTTTTGTCCCCATTTTTAAAATCACATCAGGGTGGGCGGAAATAAAACATCCCTTGTTGGAAAGCTCCGATAACAAAGCATCCAGGATTTTCCGGTCATTTCCCTGCTCAATCGGGTTGACCCAAACCAGTATTGCATCATAATTAACCAATTCCCCTGCAAGCTTTCCGGCCAGTGCATCATTATAGATGACAGAATCAACGCGGAATCCATTTTCAAGGAAAGCTAATGCAAGCCCTTTGTACTTTTCTTCTGAAAGGACATTCCTTGTTGCATTTAATTCGCCATAAACCATTATCGCAATGGAATTGCTATGCATGATTTGATATTTATCGGGGCTGATATAAAATTAAACAATTAGCAGGGAGCAGCAGGAACGGATATTCCTTATTCATTCATTTCTGATTTAATTCTTCAGAAGATTTATCTTAGTGACCTGCTTGCATTATTTAATTCAATAATTAAAACTGCCATTATGAAATATTCAAGAAATGAATTTCTGAAATTAACGGGTCTAGCCATCCCCGGTGCTTTGACTTTAGGCGCTGCCAATTCATTGGTTACACCTCCGTCTGTTTCCCATACAACACTTAACCTGGCGCTAGCCTCCTACACATTGCGCAATTTCAAACTGGAAGAGGCAATCAAAATGACCGTAAGGCTTGGCTTTACGGCTATTTCATTAAAATCGATGCACATGCCTTTGGAAAGTTCCGCTGAGGAGATAAAAGCCATAGCAGCGAAAGTGAGGATGGCCGGGTTAAATTTATATGGTGCCGGTGTTATCTATATGAAAACCACGCAGGAAGTAGAAAATGTTTTTGCTTATGCCGGGCATGCAGGCCTTGAAATGATTGTGGGAGTTCCTAATCATGAATTATTGCCCCTGGTAAATGAAAAAGTAAAAAGCACCGGTATCAAATTAGCCATTCACAACCATGGCCCCGGTGATGAAATGTATTCCAGCCCAAATGATGTTTATGAAAAAATAAAAGGGCTCGACAAAAAAATTGGTTTTTGTATTGACATAGGGCATGTAACCAGGATAGGCCAGGACCCGGTTCCTATGCTTGAGAAATATAAAGACCGGCTCTATGATATGCATATGAAAGATGTAAAGAAAGCGGCGGCTGATGATTCACCCATTGAAATAGGACGTGGTGTTATTGATATACCCAAAGTGATCAAGACACTGAAGAAAATAAATTATAAAGGAAATGTGGCATTTGAATTTGAAAAAGACGGCGAGGATCCTTTGCCCGGTTTAGCGGAATCGGTGGGTTATGTACGTGGCGTAATGAAAATGACATAAGGGCGAAACCGGTCTGAGGCAGAGCGACACTGAACCTGCTTATCTTTTTTTAATCAATTATGTATGAAAAGAATTTTTTCGGAAAAGCATTGGCACACAGCAGTGCTTTTTTTTACTTCTTGTTTTTCTGCATTAATAATTAATGCGCAAACAAAAACAAAAGGACCCTGGTGGCCAAATAAATTATGGGGAGCCAATGATCAGTCGGGCGGCTCTAATTGGATAACACCGGAAAAAATAGTGAAGGCTTTATCATTGGTAAAAACAGGAAAAGTATTTGAGCTGGGTCATATGTATGAAAGAGGCATGCCTGTGGCGGGGAACAGGAGTTATAATATGTTTATTCCATCCTTTCCTACTTATGCGCCAACGGGTGATGATAAAGTTGTTTTTAATGATGAATATGTTACCGCTGAAATAGGCCAGGTGGGAACACAGTTTGACGGGCCGGGCCATGTGGGCAGGCAAATGACAATGGCTGATGGATCAACAGCAAATATTTTTTATAATGGCGTGAATGGTGAGGATATGAAAAATCCATATGGCTTACAAAAACTCGGCATCGAAAATGTAAAACCCATTATCACCAGGGGTATATTGATTAATCTTGCAGCTTATAAGGGTGTGAACACAATGCTGGAGAATTATGTGATCACCGTAGCCGATGTACGCAATGCGCTGGCAAAGCAGGGAATGAAAGAATCAGATATAGAACCTGGTGATGCGCTTTTATTCAACCTCGGTTGGTGGCGGATATGGCCGGATAAAAAAACAGTGCAGGGTAAGTCGGCACATCCGGGTCCTGAATTGATTGCCTGGATTATTTCTATGAAACCAAGCATGGTGGGATCTGATGCCATTATGGATGCGGGGCCTGATTATCTTTTGCATAAGGAGGTAATTCTTCAGCATGGTATTTTCAATTTGGAGTTTATGAGTTTTGAATCCATGCTTTCTGAAAAGCAGCAATATAAATTTCTTTTTATGTTTACTCCGCTGCGGCTGAAGGGTGCTACCGGTTCGCCCGGCAGACCACTGGCGATTTATTAAATGGATGTGACTATTTACTTTTTTGCCTTGACGCAATCCTTCGCTGTGCTCTGGATTAACAAAAAAAGATCAATCCCGCCTTTGGCGGGAGAAAAAATGACTAAAAATTACTTCGTAAACCTAAACTCAGCGAACTCGCCGCCACATATCTTAAAATTCTGGATACTGCTGGCTCAGATCCCGCAGTTTTCGGGACCGGCTTCTAAACGGTTTACTGCGTAATTTTCTTAACGTCATTTTTTCAAGGCCGGGGTACTACACATTGTTCAATGATAAATCAAATTCTATAAAATAGAATAGTAAAAAAATATGATCAGCAATAGAATGCCACTAACATAAATTCAACGGATCAATAACGCAACCCAAACCACTAATGACTGCAGACACTTATGTCATCACTGAAAAAACAATAAAGGATCCACCGCATTCTTTCCGGGAAAAATTAAAATTTCTCGGGCCCGGTTTTATTCTTTCTGCTTCCATTGTGGGTTCGGGTGAATTAATTGCCACTACAACGCTCGGAGCAAGGGCCGGCTTTATTGCATTCTGGATCATCATCGTCAGTTGCCTGGTAAAAGTGGCCGTGCAACTTGAGTTTGGAAAAAGAGCCATCCTGACCGGGCAAACGGCCATGCGATCATTTAATGAATTACCCGGACCACGTTCCGGAAAAGGGAACTGGGTGGTATGGACGGTGTTCATCCTTTTATCATTTAAAATAATACAGATCGGTGGCATACTCGGGGGCACAGCGATCGTATTGAATATGCTGTTTCCTTTTCTTCCTATTTATGCATGGGTCATCCTCATTGCGGCGGCGGCCGCTTCTATGATCTATAAAGGATATTATAAAGTAATAGAAAAAGTTTCGCTGGTAATGATAGCCGGGTTCACGGTATCCACCATTGTTGCCGTTTTTATGTTACAGTTTACAACCTTTAGCATTTCATGGGCTGATATTTCCGAAGGCTTACAATTTAAATTACCGCCGGCCATCGTTGCTGTTGCTTTTGGCGCTTTCGGTATTACCGGTGTAGGTGCTGATGAAATTATAGCCTACAATTATTGGTGTATTGAAAAAGGATATGCCGCCTATACCGGGCCACGCAACGAAACTGATGAATGGAAAAAAAGAGCGCAGGGATGGATCGGTGTTATGTACCTGGATGCCATCATTGCCATGATCATTTACACGATTGTAACAGCTGCATTTTATTTATTGGGCGCCGCGGTATTGTATGGCAGTTCCGTTATTCCAGAAGGAAACGGGGTGATAGAAACTCTGGCACTTATCTATACACAATCATTGGGGCCGGGTGCAAAAACACTTTACCTGGCCGGTGCTTTCTTTGCATTATTCTCCAGTGTGTTTGCTTCGCTGGCTGCATGGACAAGAGTGTTCCCGGATATTTTCGGACAATTGGGTTGGATCCAATTTTTCGATAAGCAGCAAAGGAAAAAAGTGGTCGGCTGGCTGGCATGGATTATCCCTATGATCTGGGCCCTGGCTTATTTGTTTATCAAATTGCCGGTGATCATGATCGTATCAGGAGGCATCGTTGGTTCTGTTATGCTT
>JBPPMM010000256.1:0-2004 GCA_051306075.1 Chitinophagaceae bacterium | reverse complement strand
CAATGGGATCGTATTATTGCTTTCAGCGTTGGTTTCTGCTGTTGTAGTCCCCGCATTTACAACTTTGCGAACATTGGCCAATCTGTTTATGCAGCCCTTGATGCTGGTGTTGGGCCCACTTCAACCAGAGTTAACAAGATTCCATATGCAGGAAAGTGGTCATAAAATAGAGCAAATCGTATACATCAATTGGCTGGTCAATACAGTAATGGTAAGTCTGCCGCTGCTTCTTTTATCCCCTTTTATTGCCGGTATATACGCCTTTTGGATAAAAGGGGCTATCACGTATGATGCTTTGATGTTTTGGCTTTTAGCAGCTAGTGTTCTGCTTATTAATTACGGTCGGACATTCGTTGTATACTTAACTGGTATTAATAGTATCCGGGCTATTACGATGTTGTCAATAGCCAGATTCTTTCTACTATTTAGTATATCATATATTTTCTTTCTGCCGGCAGGATGGTATTCCATAGGTATAGCCATATTATTTAGTGAATTGGTATGTTCGATCGTACTGCCTTTTGTTTTTGTCAATAAGGAATTATTGCGCTTTGGTACAAAGATAAATTCGAAGATTGCCTTTTTAAGCTTTCTTCCTATTGCCATTAATATATTATTGCCACTAGGTTTGTATTATGGTTTACAAAACTCAATAATTACCCTGCTTTCAGCCCTATTAACCCTTTCAATTTGTTTTCTTTTGTGGAGGCAATTGGAACAAGATGTACGAAGTCGACTTGTTGCTTTAGTGGTGCAAAAATTGAAACGTAAATAAGAAATGAATTGGGATAAAAAACTGGAGATATTTGCAAGCCCTGTCACAGGTAAGGCGTTGCATTGGTCAGAGGACGGCTCAAGCTTAAAGAATGATGCGGAGGAGTATGTAAAGGAAGATACTGTCATTCGAATGCTGGATCTCAGCAATCAATCGTATGAAGGCGCTTACCTGAATAAAATCATATTTATTCCAAAATTTGAGATCTTTCCTTTTACCTTGCCCTTATGGATGATGTCCAATGGATATGTATGGGAAGTGAGGAAGGTTTTTAAAGGAGGCGACCTTATTTGTGAGCTTGGATGTGCATCCGGAGTCAATTATTTTGGTTCGCTGTACACCATGGCAGGTCTTGATTATTCTTTTACATCATTAAAAAATATAAGTAACTATACGTATCGTATCCAGGCTGATGCCATCCGCCTACCATTTCAGAATGGGAGTCTGGATGGGATCATTAGTAGCTATTTCTGGGAACATATATTGCCTGAAGACAAAGAGTTGATGTTAAAGGAGTTTAATCGTGTTTTAAAACCCGGAGGTAAAGTAGTAATGCTGTATGATATTGAAACCAACAACCACCTCATTGAATTATTAAAGAAGGATGATCTGGCACGATATGAGTTTCTTTTTAAAGAAGGAGATTATCATATCGGGTATGAAACCATAGAGGAAAATTATTCAAAATTTGAAAAGACAAATTTTAAAGTCATAAAGCATTATGGTATGGAACGTACATGCTTGCAATCCCGATCTGTGTATATAAAACTTAGTGAAATGAATACCGCTTACGGGAGGTATGCAAAAATTATGAAGTGGGTAACCTCGAACAGATATATGGAGTATCTCAATATTTTCATGGTAAGGCTGTTAGATGAAACTTTTGGAAGACTATGGAAACAATCAAAGTCACGGATCCTATTGTCTGTGCTGGAAAAACCCTAATATGAAAATCCTGGTTATAGGTCAATTTTATCTGGAAGCCTTTGCAACACACATTGCTGAGACTTTATCGGCTATGGGTAATGAAGTAACCCAATTCGAAGTGGATGTAAAAAGATTTAAAAGCCTGACAAGATCAAACCTGTATTTGGAAAAGGCATCCATTCTTTTTTCAGACATCTATAAAAAGTCACCGGCGTATGAAAAGAATCTACGTACTAAGCTCCAGTCATGTTTTAAAAAGAACAAATTTGATTTTATACTTGTATGTTATGATTTTCTGACGC
>JBPPMM010000221.1:0-2033 GCA_051306075.1 Chitinophagaceae bacterium | reverse complement strand
TCCGGAAAATTAGCGACGATTTAAATATTATTATCCATCTGGCAGCCAAAGCAGGTGTTCGGCCCAGTATACAAGACCCTATTTTATACCAGGATGTGAATGTAGGAGGCACCCAGGCCCTGCTCGAATTTGCCAGGGAAAGATCGGTTAAGCAATTTGTTTTCGCTTCGTCAAGCAGTGTATATGGCATTAATGAAAATGTGCCGTGGAAGGAAACAGACAACTTGCTTCCGATTAGTCCATACGCATCCACTAAACTCTCAGGAGAAATGTTGGGCCATGTATATAGCCACCTTTATGGAATCCGATTTCTTGCCTTAAGATTTTTCACTGTATATGGTCCTTCCCAGCGACCCGACCTGGCGATTCATAATTTTTTTAGATCCATTATAAACAATATTCCCATCCCTGTTTTTGGTGATGGGTCCACCAGCAGAGACTATACTTTTATAGATGACACAATAAAGGGTATTATGGGAGCAATGAATTATCATCGATCGGGTTTCGAAATCATCAACCTTGGCAATCATAAAACCATAACGTTGACGGAACTAATTGGGGCTATTGAAAAGATTTGTGGTAAACGGGCCATTATTGACCGGCAGGCTGCGCAACCCGGTGATGTACCCACTACTTTCGCCGATATTTCTAAGGCTAAACGGCTGCTGGATTATAATCCCTCTACTGATCTGCAAGATGGTCTCGCCGCCTTTTATAAATGGTTTAAGGAATATGCTGATGCGAATGGATGACTTTCTCCGCATCATCTTCAACTGCTTTTGCCTGGTCTTCACCAGGCATAGGATCAAACCCTCCCGGACGAAAGACAAACCAGGCTCCTGGCAGCGCTATTAGTGTTGACAGAAAATAAAAACAGAGTGTAGTAAAGACAGCCAGTGTCTCATCAAGTCCAAAAAATATTGCACAATTCATGATGACATATTCCCGGATACCCAGGCCACCAATACTTAATGGAACGATTGTAGCCACCGTAGTAAGCAAAAAACTAAAAAGATAAGGTAATAAATTACCCGAATGTTGCTGCGATGATAGAATAAGGAAAACACATAAGAGCTGCAGAGATTGAACCAGTATGGCTTTACCATGGGCCGGCAGAAAATTTTTTATATAGGTTGAAAAAATCGTTTTGTATATAATGAAATCGATCAGGGTTATAGAAATGATAATAAGAACCGGCCACCAATGCCAATACTGAAAATGGGGTATAAATAACATGAGAAAGAAAGCCAGGATACAAATAGCCCATAAACCGCTGGCGCGGTCAAGCAATAGGGATAAAAATATTTTCCGCGTAGGTCGCTGAAATTTTTTTCTCAGAAAATAAATTTTGTATCCGTCGCCGCCGATTCCCCCGGGAAGAAAAACATTATAAAACATTCCCAGCATATATAAACGGATATTAAATCCAAACCGGAGAGGAAGACCAATACAGCGTAGAAAACCCAGTAATCGCCAGGAAGAAACAACCTGGGAAATAAAATAAACCAATGCTGCCGCCAGGATATACCATGGATCACTTTTACCGAATATAGATTTCACCTGCTGGAAATCTATTTTTTGAAAAACAAAGTAACCAAGCAGCGACGTGAAAACAAGTTTCAATAAAAGCTTAAGGACGCTCCAGCGTTTCGTTTGTGCCATTTATTATCCTTCTAACCTGGTATGTTTTTCTGTTTGATCCTTCAAAATAATTTCTGATGCTTATTTCAGTAAGTATGCCGATGGTAACAAGTTGAATTCCGCCCAATAAAAGTATTAATCCTAAAATAAGTAAAGGCTTTCCCCAAATATCATGTCCCATAATTTTTATTATCAGCAGGTAAAGGTTAATAAGTAATCCCAATCCGAATGAAATAAAACCCATAATGCCGAATAAGTGCATCGGCTTTTGAATATACTTCCGGAAAAAAATCACTGTTACCAGGTCAGCCATTACTTTAAAAGTGCGGTTTATTCCGTACTTGGATTTTCCATAAGTTCTGGGATGATGTTTTACATCTACCTGTGTAATG
>JBPPMM010000205.1:0-11849 GCA_051306075.1 Chitinophagaceae bacterium | reverse complement strand
GGTTTCGGCGTCCTGGTTGAGTAGGAGTTCCTTTCTGTTCTGCAATCTCATCACTGCTGCTATCATCCACATAGGCGAGCCCCTTATTGATAAGTCGCAGGGCCAGATCATATAATTCATCAAAGTAATCAGAGGCAAAATGTTCATTGGCCCATTCAAATCCAAGCCATCTTACGTCTTCCTTAATGCTATCAACATATTCCGTTTCTTCTGTTATAGGATTGGTGTCATCGAACCGGAGATTGGTACCACCACCGTATTTTTTACTTAGTCCAAAATTGAGACAAATACTGGTTGCATGACCCATGTGCAGGTATCCATTTGGTTCCGGGGGAAACCGGGTCATGATGGTTTTATAATTACCTTCTGCCAGGTCAGCTTCAATAATTTCTTCAAGAAAATTCAGGCTTTTTTCTTCTTTCTTTTCTTCCGTTGTCATAGGGAGCAAAGGTAAGGAAGAGAGAGTATTATGTTAGCAGCGGGATTGCTTTCTTAATAAAGCAAATGAGTCGTTGTGCTTGTAACCGGCTTAGGAGAATATCCAATAAAGGTATCCGGCACTTGCCGGTATTTTAGTTGAACAAAATGGACGATCATTCTTAAAGAGACTAATGGTTGGGGGCAACTGATGTGAAATCAGATCACCCTCAAATTTGATCTGCCTGTTCCAATACCGGCACAGGAACAAGTCTTGGCGAGAGATTATGAATGCGTATAACCTTTACTAAGTTCAAAAACCGCATAATAAAATAAGTAGGATCCAATTCATACCAGCGAAATCCAAAATTAGTAGAGGATGGATTTTTATGATGATTGTTATGGTATGCCTCTCCCATCATTAGCAGGTCAACTTTGAAAAGGTTAGTAGATGTATTCTTCACTTTGAAGTTAACAGACCCGTATTTATGAGCAAACCAGTTGATGATTACTCCCTGCAAAGGAAGCATCAAAATATGAATAGGCAGCAATAAAAACCACCAACCGGATGGAGCAAAGGCGACATAGAATAAAACATATAAAATGGCCCATATTATCCTTGATATTGATGAATGAGCTATTTTATCCATAATAGGCCAGTCGGGAAGATTTTTAAGAAACCGGGGTTCAATATCCTCTCGTCCTTTGTAAATGTTATTATTTACTTGTCTTGCACGCCACATCATAATAAACAAGTTGGTGTCAAATTTAGGTGAATGGGGATCCTTATCTGTATCAGTATAAGCATGATGCATACGATGCATAATACCATAAGACCTTGGACTTACATATGAAGACCCTTGTGTAATATAAGCTACAAGATAAAAGAAGCGTTCCCAGAATTTGTTCATACTAAATGCACCATGAGCAGCATAACGGTGCTGAAGAAAAGTTTGCATAAAAAGCGAAGAATACCAATGAGCTATTAAAAAGAACAAAATAATTAACATAACAAATAAATCACTATTGATGTATAACGATACTATCAATCCCCAACTATCATGCCCCGTCTGGTGCCAGAGTATTTTCCATTGCATATAATTCCAACGAATAAATAGTTTTTATGATGCAAAAAAAAATTACAACCCGATTTCTATTGGGTTGGTCCTCATACAATAAAAAAATATAATTCAGTTCAAAGCTTGCTGAATTATTCTACCATTGAATTTTTAATAAACCTCTTAGTTTGTAAAAAAGATGGATATAATTTGAATAACTCAAAGCCTTAATGAATTAGTATAAACGCCATCCTGCATTATCAAAATCCTTTTAATTCCTGGCATTCATTTGAAGACGGTTACTATTAAAAATTCATATACGATAAATAAAGGGTACATTACATATTCTGCAGATCATTCTATCTGCACTAAAATCCCGCATTATATGTCGACTATTTTACAAATTGCTACCGCCGACAGAAATTTGAGTACTCTGGTAAAGGGAATCAAAGCAACTAATTTGGAAGAAACGTTGAATGGTATTGGTCCATTCACTATTCTGGCACCGGTCAACCTGGCTTTTGGAAATCTTGCATCCCCTGACACTTTCGATGACCTGGTTAAACAATCAGAAAAAAATAATAAACTTTCTGACATTCTAACTTTTCATGTTCTTAATGGAAAAAAATTACTAAGAGATTTCCGCAATGGGCAGAAATTACAAACAGTAAATGGCAAAGAAGTAAATGTAACAGTAAAGGACGGAGAAGTCCACATAAATGGTGCAATGATATTATCCCGGGATAAACAGGGTTCCAATGGTGTTATCCATTCAGTTAACGCAGTTAACCTCCCGGAAGAATAAGAGTTTTCGCCCGGATCTGATCACTTCCATATATTTTTAAAGTAGTAAATAATGAAAAAATCTACCATAGTTCAGTTCGTTTGTTTTGTAACCAGTCTTGAGGCCGATGAATTTGCACCCAAATGGGAACGCTATGCCTCCAAATTGTTGCATAGTCCGGAATCTGCATTGCAACAACAGGTAGGAACAAAAACCAAGTATCAGTATTTGTCACAGCATGAATGGCAGGACCAGGATTTTCTTTTTTCTTTTATGAATGAAACCCGTTCAGAACATTTCCCAGAACATAATGTCAAAGTAGTCCAGATGGGAGGATATACACTTTTACAAACTTCAGCCAGGAAACTGAATAAAGAAGCCGGAACCAAAAAACTGATTGCTTTTGTAAGCCATGAAGAATATGATCTGAATTATTACCTGGCACTACCCGATTATACCAAATTAAATATTTACCAGCCCTATTATGAAAGTTGTTTATTTGGGTACGTTTTGGAATTTTTTATTCCTGATAATGATTTGCATAACCTGTCGCGGGAATTAAAAGAAAGAAAGGGTGTTGAAGTGGGTACTTATAAAGATTACATGGTTGCTCAATTACTGTAAAGACCATACATCAAAGTTTACTTCCGAGTTCTACTCCCCTTGCGAGCTTTTAGAACCGCCCTGCCTGCAGGAATAAAAATAAACTGCCACTTCAACACGCAATATAAAAGGAGTTTGAATTTTTTATCAATTATTTTTTCTCATTACTAGGGTTGTTCTGTTTGTAAGATAGATACTCAGGTTTTGATTTTCATCAGTTGGATAATCTATGCTGTCATCAATCCTGTCAAATCCGCCAAATTCTTTTTTGTCTGAATTCAGGATGATACGATAATTCCCTTTTTCAGGTACGTTGAATTTATATCCGAATATAGAATGGCTGGTACTAAAATTAAAAAGGAATACCAGGTTGTTCTTTTCAAAAATGATCACCTTATTGTCACTGTCCATATTGATTTGTTTTGCATTTGCTGCAGCCAGTATGTTATTCTCTTTAATAAGCTGAATCATGGCTTTATCCCAGTTACCCAGGTATTTGTATTTAAGATCTCCCCTGTCTACCAGGGACCATTGCCTCCTGGCATATTGATAACTCCAGTTATTTCCTTCCCGGGGAAAGTCAACCCATTCAGGGTGTCCGAATTCATTGCCGATAAAATTCAGATACCCTTCACCACCGAGGCTGATCGTGATTAACCTTAGCATTTTATGAAGAGCTATACCGCGGTCAATAACCATGTCAGGATCGTCAACATGCATTTTAAAATACATCTCCTTGTCCATTAGCCAGAATGCAATCGTTTTATCCCCTACCAGCGCCTGGTCGTGCGACTCGGCATACGCTATGGTTTTTTCGCTATAACGCCTGTTGGTTAATACATCCCATATCTCATGAATATTCCATTCTTCATCTGCTCTTTCTTTTAAAATTTTGATCCAGTAATCAGGTATACCCATTCCCAACCTGAAATCGAATCCGAGCCCTCCTTCTTCAGGTGCTCTGCATAATCCCGGCATTCCGCTTACGTCTTCTGCTATGGAAATAGCATTCCTTTTAAATTCATGAATGACGGCGTTGGCCAGCTGCAGGTAGGTTACTGCATCCCAATCCACGTCAACCTTAAAATATTTATCATAGTGATCAAACGATGTAAGACCATGATGAAAATAAAGCATGGAGGTCACCCCGTCAAACCGGTACCCATCGAAGTGAAATTCTTCCAACCAATATCTTACGTTTGATAACAGAAATTTTTTCACTTCCCATTTACCATAATCAAACAATTTAGAATCCCAACCTTCATGATAACCCCGTGGACCTGGATGGAAATACTGGCTATCCGTACCATCAAACTCATTCAGTCCTTCAGCCTGGTTTTTGACAGCATGAGAATGAACAATATCCATGATCATGGTGATACCCATGCCGTGGGCTTTATTTACTAAATATTTAAGATCATCCGGTGTTCCAAACCTGGATGTAGGGGCGAAAAAATTAGAAACATGGTAACCAAATGATCCATAATAAGGATGCTCCATTACCGCCATCATTTGAATACAATTGTATCCCCCTTCTTTGATCCTTGGTAAAATGTTATCTGCAAATTGCCTGTATGTTCCCACTCCTTCAAACTCCTGGGCCATTCCTACATGGCATTCATAGATGACCGGCTGCTGAGAAGTTTCTGCGAGATTGAAATTATTATCTGTCCATTTAAACGGATCGGGAAACCATAGCTGACCCGAAAAATCATGCGTTTCCGGATCTTGTATCACCAACTTCATATAGGCAGGAATCCGGTCTATTGATCCGTTTGCACCATGTATGTTTACTTTTATCCTGCTGCCATGGATAAAACTATTTTTGTATTCTTCCAATGGAAGAAATATCTCCCAATCGTTATGGATATTTCTTTCCAGTTTATGGGTGGTTCGGTCCCATTGGTTGAAATCACCTGTTAAAAACAATTGCTGTGCATTGGGTGCCCATTCCCTGTAAACCCATCCATTCCTTTGCGTGTCAAAGTTGATCCCATAATAATTATGTGCTGTGGCAAAATTGAGCAGGCTGCCAGCCACCCCTTCAATTTCATTACGGACCCTATTATACCTTGCCAGCCTATCCTGGACATCCTGGCTGTATGGATCTAACCAGGGGTCTTCTTTAATAATGGCTAATTTTTCAACCTGAGTCATAAAAATAAAATTTAGTGGTTTGTAACCCTGTATTTCCGATTCGCCCATTCGTTCGTTTATCCCACTCTCCGCTTCTTCTATTACCTGGTGAATAAATATTAAAGAACTATTGTTTAAATCTACATTAATTTACGATATACTTTTGAGAAGATGCTTACAGTATAGAGTTTTCATTTTTTTATTTTTTGAAATAGCAAAGATGAAATAGAGAAACTTGTCAATTAACTCCGGGTGATTATCAGAATTCATCATAGATGCAGGAGTTTTATATAACCATTCCGAAAAACATAAATTATTTCCTGTTTTTCTCAAGTATCCCAGTGTATCAGAACTGCAACAAATTTGATGGCTCTATCCGGATATGATCATTACCAATAAGATTGTTGGTTCGGCCATACTTATCATTGCGGGAATATTTCAGTTTACCTCTTTGAAGCATACCTGCCTGAACTTTTGCAAATCGCCACTTGAATTTATTTAAAAGCACTGGCGGGAAGGGAATAAAGGAGCCGTCAAAATGGGAATTAAAAATGGATTTTATTGTGAGGGCTGCTGTTGGATACTGATGGTGCTGCTTTTTGTTTCCGGTGTAATGAATATATTGTGGGTAGCCCTTATTTCCTTATTTGTGCTCATTGAAAAAGTATCAGCATCCAAATGGATTTCATTTTTAGCTGGGGGAATATTAATTATTTATGGTGTGATGGTTCTTGTATTGTGATCGGCTCTAATCCGGCTACTAACTTTCTTTTGTGTTTTTCTCATTGACTATATTTAAGGAACCGATTATCATTTCCAGTTACAAAAAACAGGGGCTATCCTTTAAATCAGGAATGAGCCCCTGTTCACAAATATTACTTCTTTAGTATCCTGTGTTCTGTACTAAATAACCGGGCAAGTTTGAAGCTCCGTCAATAGCCGTTTGCGGAATGGGGAACACTCTTTTTTGCTTGTCTGCATTATTTTTTTCGGTCCATGTTCCTTCATACTTTCCAAAACGGATCATATCGGTGCGACGCTGATGTTCCCAATATAATTCAAAACCCCTTTCACGATATAAGAGATCAAGCGAAATCGTTAGCAATGGCGCTGCAGGTGTAGTAGCAGTCCGGGAGGCTCTTACAGTATTTACATCTGCCAGTGCAGCAGCTTCTCCCCCGCCCTTTCTCAATTTAGCTTCTGCCCTCATTAAATAAACATCAGCAAGACGAAGGATAATAATATCATGCTCACCAAAATTTCTACCACTCACTGAACCCCTGCTGAATTCATATTTTTCCACCCGGTAACCTGTATTGTAATTGCTGCCTGCAACTGTGAAATCAATAAATTCAGTAAAGTCCACAGGTAAGTCTGGCCTGGATCTGGTAGCATTAAAAAGCTTACTTACTTTCATTTTTCCATCTGAGCATTTTTTGAATGATCCGTCAGGATTTTTTGTCAACCCGTATTGCTGACCACGCAAGATTCCCCGGTTAATATGAAATGCAGCTGCATCAACGCATGAATCAGCCGGGTTAGTATAAACAGATAAATTTTGCTTGAAAAAGCGGGGATCAGCGGTAGCCGGATCCAAAGGTGCATAGGCAGTAACCCAGGTTTGATAAAAATCAGGAGTGATAGCCGGGCCATCGGTTCCATTGGCCCCCGTATAGGCAGGTAACGGGAACTGATCACCGGATAAAGAAAAATATGCCATCCGATTGTGCCCGTTCAGATCGGCCCGCTGGTCAATGGCAAATATCAATTCCTTATTGGTATGATTGTTATCATTGAAGATGGAAAAATAATCAGGTGCCAGGGCATACTGACCTGAACTGATAATTTTATCAGTGTATTCAATCACTTTATCCATATCCTCATTTTTGAAGGTAAAACTGGCAGCATATCTGTCCCTGTAAACAGCGGCATTCAAGTGAAGCCTGGCCAGCAAACCCCAAACAGTTCCTTTTGTAAGACGTCCGGGGCCAGTACTATTATCAAGCACTGGTTCTATTGCCAAAAGTTCTGATTTAATGTATTCCACAGCTTCATCACCCCTGATTACTTTTGAAATACCGCTGGGATCATCTTTTACAAATACGACACCGAAAAGGTCAAGTGTCAGTAAGGAATAATAGGCCCTCATTCCTCTTGCTTCAGCCAAAAATATTTTGGCATTTGGATCTTTATTAGTTGCGAGTGAAGAAATGGCGGTTACTGATCTGGATAAACCCAGTACAATATTATTCCAGGTGTTTCTTACGTTCGGGTCGCCGCTGGTGGTTTCATGTTTGTGCAAGGAAACATAAATTCCATTATCACCCCAGTCTGTACCTCCCCTGTATGGCAGGATGGCCTCGTCGGTCGAAATTTGCTGTAAGGCAAAATATTGCGTGTGCTGAAAAAGGGCAGGCAGCACATTATATACCGGTGCTATCGTACCCTCAGCCAGTTGTTTATCTGTGAGCCCTGTTACTGAAGACTCATCCAAAATATTTTCATTTAGTTTTGTGCAGCTCTGCATTAAAGCAATGCTTCCTAAAATGATGAAGCTGTATATTATTTTATTTTTCATTTTCATCTTTTTTTTAGAATGATACATTTATACCAAAAATGAAGGACCTGGCTTTGGGATAGCTCAAATAATCAATACCATAAGAACTAACGCTTCCAATATTCCTGTCAATGTTTACTTCGGGATCGTATCCATCATAATCAGTTATCACAAATAAATTCTGACCGGTAACTGATAGCCGGATAGCAGAAGCCCACCGGCTTATTCTCAACGCTTTTGTGTTAAAGCTATAACCCAATGAAACATTATTCAACCGCAGGTAGCTGCCATTCTTCAAAAACCTGCTACTTACAGGAGCTGCATTATTATTTGATTCGTTTAAATTTAATCCGGCTTCTCTGGTGGTATTGCTGCTCTTTGCCAATTTTGCTTTATAAAAAAGGGTATTGGCGGTATTATCATAAATCTTATTCCCGGATACACCATTGAAATTAATAGCCAGGTCGAACCCCTTAAAATTCATGTTTCCATAAAAACTGTACAATCGGTTTGGCAATGCGGTACCTATTGCAATTCTGTCCTTATCGTTAGATATTGTTCCGTTCTTATCCGCATCAAGATAGGCACTCAGGCTATCAGGACCTATGCCCGTATATTGAAGCAAGTAAAATGTGCCGATTGGTTGACCGTTAATATAGCCATTAAGTGTAGCGGATGTCAAACCAGAACCCTGGGCTGAACCTGAAGGTATTATCGTATAAGGTGAATTTTTAATGTTATTGTCTATGAAAGTAATATTACCACCTAAACCAAAACCCAGGTCTTTATTAATCGTTTTGCGATAGTTTAAATCAAATTCAAGTCCTTTATTGGTAATGGTCATATCTTTTACGTTTGTCCAAACTTCTGATGAAGGCTGAACAGGATCTGCCGGCGTAACCTGCAATAAAATGTTAGTGGATTGTTTATTGAAGTAGTCAATAGTTCCCGTCAGATCCCCATTCAGGAGACCAAAGTCCAATCCGATATCCATTTGTTCAGATACTTCCCACTGGATATTTGGATTAGCCAGTCTTACGTAAGTATAACTCACAGGGTAAGTGCCTGAAGGGTAAAGCGGGTAACTGCCGCCGGTTGATTGAAACAAGGACTGGGTAATTTTAGAGGGTATTTCCTGGTTGCCTGTTCTGCCCCATCCAGCTCTCAATTTTAAATTGCTGAAAACGGAAGAGCTTTTCAAAAATTCTTCTTCGGAAATTTTCCAGCCAAGAGAGAACGAAGGGAAATAGCCATATTTGTTATTCTCCCCAAACTTCGATGATCCGTCGGCTCTGAAGTTGACTGTAGCAAGATATTTATTATCGTATTGATAAGTTACTCTTCCAAAAAATGATTGCTGCTCGTTAACGACGGCATATCCCCCGGGACGATTATTTACCAACGTCAATTCCTGGCCTACACCCGGATTATATATAGGCTGAACTCCGCCAACAGGAAATTTATTGATACTAAAATTTCTTCCCTGTATATTAAATTTCTGAAAGGAATGCCCTGCCAGAACAGAAACATTATGAATCGATCTAACAAGGTTATAAGTAAGGTAATTTTCAATCAGTGTATTCCTGTTATAATTAAGATAAGTATCTAATCTCCCATCCCGGGGAGGGCTGGCGCTTGACAAACCTTGTATGTCGCGAACCCCATTTGAATTATCAATACCAAAATTGAGTTTATAAATCAATCCTTTTATTATTTTAAAGGAAGGAGAAATATTGCCGATGAAACGGTTGATGGTTGCAACATCTTTATCCAGGTCAAAATAGATCAATGGATTGTTTAGTACGTTCTGGTAAATTGCTGGTCGCCCGTCAGAATTGTAAGCAGGGTAAGTAGGATTATTACCAAGAGCCTCACCAATAATACTGGTAATGGGCGGCCTTACATTTTTTGTGTTGGCAACACTCAGGTTAGCCTCAATGATCAACCTGTCATCCAAAAATTTTTGTGTGGCGTTAAATCTTCCGGTATACCTGTCCAGCGAATTGTTCCTGATTATACCTTCCTGTCGTTGCGCACCAAAAGAAGCATAATAGGTTAATTTATCTGCCCCGCCGCTGAGTGTTACATTATAATTCTGAGTAAGTGCAGTTCTTGTAACTAAATCCTGCCAGTCAGTAGATCCATTCTTATCATCTAAAGCTCCTCCAATTCTGGGTACCTCCCTGCGAAATTCATCCGCTGTGAAAACAGGTATTTTATTAGCCAGGTTGGAAACGCCCAGGTTTGCCGAAAGAGAAAGAACAGAACTTCCCGCTTTTCCCCTCTTTGTAGTGATTATTATCACTCCGTTGGCGCCGCGGGCACCATAAATGGCCGTAGCAGAAGCATCTTTTAATACGTCAAAAGATTCTATATCCTCCGGGTTAATAAAGTTCAAAGGATCACCCCCTCCAGTGCTTGAATTATCAAGTGGAAGGCCATCCACAACAAACAATGGTGTACTGCCACTTCTTACGCCTCCCGGCCCCCTGATTGTTATTCCGAGTGCACCACCTGGCTCACCTGTAGCGGAAGTAACATTTACACCGGCTACTTTTCCCTGGAGTAACTGTTGCGGTGAATTAATAATTCCTTTGTTAAATTCACTACTTTTCAAAGTTTTTACAGAACCTGTTACATCTTTTTTATTTTGTGTTCCGTAACCTACAACTACTACCTCTCCAAGATCAGAAGCCTCGGGTAATAAGGATACATCGAGTGTGGTTTTATTACCCACCGTTATCTCCTGTGGTATGTAACCAACGTAACTGACAACAAGTTTACTTTTACTGTCCGGCACTGTAATAGTGAAGTTTCCATTTGCATCCGAAAGCGTATTGGTAAGACTTCCTTTCAGATTAACCGTGGCGCCCGTCAAAATATTTCCGGTATTTGCATCTTTTACCGTAGCACTGATAGTTTGTTGGGCAAAGACAATTCCCGGGCTTAGAATACAAATCAGCATCAAAACAAAAAAGAATCCTCTTCGCCGGTTTGAAAAATAAATTTTACTCATTAGTAGTGGTTTAGTTTATATAATTAATATAGACGGGGAAAGTATAATTATCTTCTGGGGTTTTAATAGGATTTTGATTATCCTTACCTGTGCTCAAGTTACCAGCTCAATATTTTCTTATTATCAACGGTAGGTTACTTTACCATTAACACCGCAAATTTTATTCCCGGATGTCAGCTGCGAATCTTATTCAAAATCAGAATTTCAATGAGGTGGGAAGGTATCTGCCAACCAGGTCCTCATAATATGGTTTTAATTTATTCCAGTCCGGAGGAGTGGGATTTTTGGAGTACAGATCGTAGGGGTTAAATAATTTTACCCATTTCAACATTTCTCTGTCGTGATCATCCAGCAAATAATCATATTCGCCTTCCCTGTGCCATGCATAAAATGAATGGTAACGCAGCATGTACAAGCCTCCTTCTGGTATGCGGTCTTTCAGCATCTGGTAAACGTATTCATCGTGGCCCCAGGACATATCAACATTTCTTAAACCACAGCCTTTCTTATAAATACCATACTGGCTTTGATACTCAGGATTGGAATAATCAGGATTATTTTTAAAAAACTCAGGATAAACGATCTTTTCTGAATAGGGACAACCAACCGGGAATGTATCACCTACTACCGCCCACTGCGGTTCACCAAACAGGCATAATACTTTGCCCATATCATGCATCAACCCAACTAACACCATCCAATCAGGATGTCCATCTCTTCTTATTGCTTCGGAGGTTTGAAGCAGGTGCTGAAACTGGTCCAGGTCTGTATCAGGATCTGAATCGTCAACGAGTTGATTTAAAAATTGAAATGCATCCCAGACAGGCATTTCCTTTTTATCAAACTTCAAAAAATGCTTTCGCTTTTCCTGTACAAAATCATAGGTTTGATAGGTATGATTTAAGCGGTAAAATTCCTTTACAGTATCTCTTGCCGGCTCGTTGTAATTACGATATTCATCTGTCAATTTTTCACCGGCAATGCTTTCCGGATCAGGATAGCGTTCCAACACATCATCTTCCCATACGTCAAGACTTGTTAAAGGATTTATTTCTTCGGGGGTAAAATTTTTTTGTAAAGAAGACATGGCAGTATTGTATTTGTTTAGAATAGATCAATCGCTAACCTAAAATTGGAGTTTTTTCAACTTACCCTTGTATATTGGAATGATTTTATTTACGAAACCGTTTTCGTTGTCAGGCAGCTTTTTGCAGGCAACGCCTTGTCTTTAGGATAATTGAAAAATAAAGACTTTCTTCATAGCGTACGATCCATTCC
>JBPPMM010000410.1:0-3296 GCA_051306075.1 Chitinophagaceae bacterium | reverse complement strand
CTGTTTACATGACTTATAGAGGTTTACAATAGTTCGATTCCAGTTTTTGCACAGAACACGATTCAAGGCAATTTTTTTTAAAATTGCCTTTTTATTTTCCTCCAAAATCTGCACCAGTGGCGGGATTTCAGCGAAAAGCGAATTTGCTTTCTCGGTTCGATATGTGCCTTTTTCTTTGTTATACATAATTCCGTTAGGAAATACCAGATACTGCAGCCGTTGTTTATTGAGGAAGCTTTTCAGCGACAGCCAACCCTTTTTCCACTATAAAATTCAAGTTCGATCTGTCAATTGAGCTCCTCTTAATTCCTGCACCAATTTGAATAATTCTTCATTCTTTTTTGAAGCAACTTTTTCGTACAGATCCTTCTTTAAAACTCCCAACGCAAATCGTTCTTTTCCCTTTTCAAAGGCAATGACCCGGCCAACAGATTCTACAAACAAAATATATCTGGTTGCCGGACTCTCCCCTGTTCGCCGTAGAGTTCTGCTCATCGGGCAGGTAGGAAAAATAAAAATTATAGAGTTGTTATCCAAAGTCTGCAACATCGGATCAGTTTCAAAGAAACTGTAATCTTTTACGATGTTGGTGTTTCTTCTACGCCGTGGTTGGTGTTTTCTTTCACCAACCACCGATCTATAGTTTAATCCCGATGGTGAGAAAGAAATCCGTCCTGAGTTTGTCGAAGGATTATCAACTCCTGTGTGATAAAAGTTCAGGATGATATTTACGCAAGTCATGTTTGATTCGTTGCGCTGTATAGTTTAAAAAACCCAGTTGCACATATTTCGGATTCATTAAGGGCTGCATCTGCCAGATCAAATGGATATGATCTGACATGACAAATAAAAAATCCCTAAGAAGTTTCAATTTTTTAGAGATGATAAACACAAATGGTGCATACGTCATGTCCATGTTTCAATTCTTGAAGAATGGAAAATGCTATTATACTGCTACCTGCATGGAAAGAAGAATGGGCTCCTTTACTGTGTGCCGGTCTTTCGCCTCCTGTATATTTGGATCATTCATGATAGCTCCAAGCTTTTCCATATCAGTTACTTCTAAAACCAAAATCACCGACTTAGGATCATCTTGATCCTGGAACGTTTTAAAGCTTGATACGGCAGGAGCAAAAAGCTTAACCCTGTCTTCATGACCTTTGAGCCAGGTTTCAAAATCACCTACTTTGTGTCGAACTACTACTGTTGGCATGATTAATTTTATTAGTTATTAATATTTAATAAATATGAAGAATAAATACAGCTATTCCAAAAAAATGTTTTCCTCCGCCTTGCTTTTACTCTGTTCTCCGTAGTGTTCTGCTCATCGGGTAGGTAGGAAAAGTAAATATAATAGGGTTGTTATCGGAAGTTTGCAACTTCGGATCAGCTTCAAAGAAGTTGTAATCTTTACAAATATTTTCCATCGTTGCTGGTATTTGATGATAATCAGACTCCGCGGTTGAAATACTGAGTTTACCTCTCCCGGTGTATATAGAGGGATAAAGTATCTTCCACCACCCTACGAATTAAAGCGATCTTTTCAGATTGACTGATGCTCTTATTCGTTACATCTGTGGCAGTATATTGCGGGAAATATTGATAGCCGGTGTAGATATGAATTAATTTTAAAGTACTGCATCAACAAAAAATATAACTTCCCTCTAAACAATAAATCACAGATCAGGATATTCTGGCTGATCTCATTAATCGTATTTAATAGTAGCCGGTTTTCAGCTGATGCACAAACAAGAAAACTGGTCATTGATTGTGATCCCGGCGTTGATGACGCTATGGCTCTTATTTTAGCTATGAAATATCCGGGTTTTGAAATTTTAGGAATCACTACCGTTTTTGGAAATGCTTACCCGGACCAGGCTGTAAAAAATGCATTAACCATCGTGGAGTTATCAAAAAAAAATATCCCGGTTTATAAAGGCGCTGAAAAGCCCCTTCGCAAACCGCTTGATGCACCTCCGGACTTTATCCATGGAAAAGACGGGTTAGGTAATACGCATCAACCCGATCCAACCATCACCTGGCAGCCGGAACCTGCCGCCCAATTCATTGTTGATATAGCTAAAGCCAATCCGGGGCTCGTAACAATTTTGGCAGTGGGCAGACTCACCAATCTTGCACACGCCATTATGCTGGATTCAGGGGTCACTAAAAATATCAGGGAAGTGGTGTTGATGGGCGGGGCATTACTTGTTGCCGGCAATGTAAATCCTGTAGCAGAAGCTAACATGGAAGGAGATCCCGATGCCGCTGATATTGTTTTAACAGCGCCATGGAAAGTGACCATGATTGGTCTTAACGTTACTACCCGGGTAAAACTGGATGACGATATATTAATCAGAATAAAAAATAAGAATAAACAGTATGGGCCGTTTATTTTTTCTATCACGAGGTCTTATCTTGACTTTTACAGGAATGTGAATCATCTTGCGGGAGGTTTTTATGTGCATGACCCTTCCGCTGTTATGTATCTGATAGATTCAAGTATCTTCAAAATCAAAAAGGGGCCCGTAAGAGTTGTAACAAATGGAATTGCAATAGGACAAACTATAATGCCTGCCTGGGATTATCAATTAGAGTTACAACCATGGCGGGGGAACCCTTTTATTAATGCTGCTGTGGAGGTGGATGTGAAACGATTTCTCAAAACGTATGAATCTGTTATGATACAAAAATAGAATTGGGTGACATAAGAATTTTTAGCCCGGTTCCTCCGCTTGCTTCCTGTCCGCAACACAAAATAAAAGACTTCCCGGGTGCTTATCTCCACGCACCTGGATTTTAATAAGCAAGTGATGCCGGTAGACACATCTCGCCTTTAGCATTTCATCAACTGACCAAAAAAGGTGTTGAAATCGTTTTCGGATCCTTTCGTTTCAAGCAAAAAATTTCTTCAGGTATTGTTACCGGGGAACTTAAAGTTGCATCAACATTATTAATTACCATTCATACGTTTTCCTAAAAATAAAATCAGGGTTTTGGGTAAATTTAATAGAACAGAATAGGTGATTTTGAAAAAGTTACTTTTTTTAATGTTGATGTTGTCTTTCGTCTACCAGGCGGAAGCGCAGTTGCTTAACTGCACATTAAAAAAACCTGTAATCACTATAGATTTTGGATCGGGAATTGTCCGCGATGTAAATACAGCTTTGTTGTCCAACTACAAACGGGTTGGAAATTATTGTCCGACCGATGGTCATTACACCTATACTCCTTATACCAGCGATTGTTTCAGAGGTGATTGGTTTACGATAACGGAAGATCATACTGTCGGCGAT
>JBPPMM010000139.1:0-2230 GCA_051306075.1 Chitinophagaceae bacterium | reverse complement strand
ACATCAAACAGTTTATCTGTATCAACCAAACGTGGAATGTAATTAGGGTTGGCCAGATAGTCTTTGGCGCGTTGGTCAGAAGGCAACATCTTGGCAAACACAGCCATCTGTTTATTGGCATCCTCATACTGTCCCTGTGCTTTTAAAGATTGTGCATATCGATAATATACTTCAGCGGGTTGCTTGGATTCGACAGCCTTCGCATACCACTTAATTGCTTCTTTTGTATTGAATACATTATAATAACTGTCTGCCAATCGAGCGTACACATAATCATTGGCCTTGTTGGAATTCACTAATTCCTTATAAGCATTAATGGCATCAACATATTGATAGGTATCAAATAGGCCATCTGCTTTTGATGTGGTTTTATTTTGTGAAATGCCAGCGATAGTGATAAACAGTACGGCACTTACGGCGAGTATTCGTTTCATAGGGGGATATGTAAGAAATTAAGAGGGTCAATTTAAGGATTTTTGGTGGAAATGCATAGAGGAATACAAACTAAAAGATTGTTGGATACTTTACAATATATCCTATTTGCTTCCAAGGGTTAGCAATATACAATCTGTCACATTCAGGGGCTTATCTATGGAGTATCTCGGGAGTATCTCGGGAGTATCCATGGAGTATCTATGGTCTATCTATGGAAAACCTTCCTCTGTGACCCGTCCTAAAATAACTATACAGATTAATAAATAAATCCTGATATAATTATACAACTATAATTGTTAATCCTAAAACAACTATACAATTGTTTTTTCATAGTTAAAACTTCTGTTATAGTTCTTCCATCGTTTGTTCAATTCCTCCATCTGCAGATGTGCCTTTTCGGGGGTCAGATAATCGCAACTTGCATGTGGTCTCAATTCATTATAGGACTTTATGCTCTTGCTTATTTGATTTCCGGTCTGGACAAATCCAGATGGACTGCCGTAAAGGTTGAATTCAGTTTTTAAGATTCCATTGACCCTTTCGGCCAGTGCATTCTCGTAGGGATCGCCATTTTCTGTCATACTGATTGCAATATTGTTCTTGAGCAATAGGTCCACATAGTTATGGGAGCAATATTGGGAGCCCCTATCGGAATGATGGATAAGGGTCCCATTGTACAATCTGTTGGCCAGTGCCATTTTAAGGGCATCGATACAGCCTTCCGCTGCGAGATCCTGACGAAAACTGTATCCCATTATCTTTCTGGAATACGCATCTGTTATCAGGTTCAGGTATCCCCATTGATTGGTCAATCGGATATAGGTAATGTCACTTGCCCAGACCTGTTCGGGCCGTGTTACGGCAAGTCCCTTGACCAGATTGCTGTATTTTCTCATCCAATGTCTCGAATCGGTGGTCATCGCCTTTCTTTTTCTTTGACGAATTAACAATTTATGTTCTGACAACAGATCAAATAAATAATCCCTTCCAAAGGTTATTTGATGTGACATCAGCTTGTTTTGCACTAAATAGTGTAACTTTCTAGTCCCTAGTCGTGGTAAGTCTTTCCTAATACTGAGCACCTCCTGAAGGATGATATCTTCTTTGACCAAACTACTTTCCTTGCGCCATAAACGGTCATAATAGGCATGCCTTGTTTTGCCAAACAGCCGGCACAGGACAGCTATTCCAAATTGCGGAAAGTCCTGTTTCATTTTGGAGACTGTTTGGCACCAGACTTTTTTCTGATATCGATCTTGAGCTGTTCTTCGGCCACATCGATAAGGGTATTGAGTGCCTTTATTTTAAGCTCTGCCTCTTGTAAAGCTTTGTGCAGAGCTTCTTTTTCTAAATCCTTTGAAGATGGTTTGTCCTTAGCCATTTGAGGTCGCATTTCAATGCAAAGGTCTACTTTTTCCTCTTTATAATGCAATAGCCAATCTCTTATGGTTTTTTCTGTTTTGATGCTATAGGCCGTTTGAGCTTCTTTAATGGTCATTCTTCCTTGCTCAATGGATGTTACGATAGTGCGCTTTTGGAGCTTGGTGTAGCTTTTCCGCTTAAGGTTTTCGTGATAGTGCTCTGAACCAAATCGATTCATCCAAAGATCCAATGAGCTTTTTCCTAAATTATAAATCCGTTTGGCTTCTTTTCTTGGAAGTCCCGCCTCTACTTCCTTGACAATTTTTAAAATTAACCGTTTGTCATAATGCTCTTGTTTTTTTGAACGCAATAAATAATCCTCTTCTTGTTTTGGTGTTTCCATACACTTGTTTTTGTGTATAGCTATTTTAGG
>JBPPMM010000117.1:0-8986 GCA_051306075.1 Chitinophagaceae bacterium | reverse complement strand
CACTGGTTCCGTCATAATATCCCCTTATCCTTTTGTGCTTATCAATCAGCACTAATTTTTCACTATGTATAAAATCATCGGGGCCGCCATCCCCATCCGTAGCAACGACCATAAAACTGTTGCGGGCCATCTTATAGATTTCCTTTTTTTCGCCTGTCAATAAATTCCAATTCACATTATTGATGGCGAAATCACCGGCATATTTTTTTAACTGACCGGCGCTGTCTCTTTCCGGGTCAACCGAAAATGAATTGATAAGGACTGCTTTGTCGTTTTCATAGGCTTTGCTTATCTTTTTCAAACTATTGGTCATTTTTGGACATACAGTAGGACAATTCGTAAAAAAGAAATTGGCTACTACAATCCTGCCATTCCAATCATTCGTACTTTTTATATGGCCATCCTGGTTGATCATTTTAAAATTACCCACACGGTGTTCTTTAGTTTTTCCCAATACTGGCAACAACTCAAATTTTCTTTCATAAAAATTCAATAACGACCATGCTATAACCGGCAGGATAAACACCAGCGCCACAAAAAAACTCATAGAATATCTACTTTGCATATTATTTTTTCAACGAGGTTTGAGGTACGGGATTGTCAACACTAAAACCAGGTGCACCGGGGCCACTGTTCTTGTTTACATTCAGTAAAGCCGGTATATAGGCTAATAAAATAATTATTACCATGGTCACTAACCAGGGTTGGAATTTATCAAACAACGGCACTCTTTTTTCATCGTGATAAGCTTCACTAACCGGTATTTCCAGAATTCCTTCTTCCTTTTTCTTACCGAATATGGTTCCGAAGAAAATAATGATGAAAAGCATACCGGCAATAAACATGATAATACCTCCCAGCAAAGCAAGCAGGGTGGTAGGCACCCAATCACTGCGGAAGAGTTCACTATCCGGGTTAAGATAAGTAGTACCCAGGTTGGTTCTTCTTGGTTCGCCTCTCAGTCCACCCCAGCTCATACCAAATGAAAATATTAGCATCCCAATCACCCATAGATAAGGAATGATCGTATTTAGTTTTGGCATAAATATTTTTTTTCCGCTCAACCGGGAATAGATATATAAACTCATTCCTACTATACTCAGAAATACGGGGCCCGCTACCGTCATATGAAAATGGCCCGGCATCCAGGCTGTATTATGAACCACTGCGTTCAGCGAATAAGAAGCATTGATAATTCCTGTTACGCCTCCGAAAATGAATAAGATCAGGCCGCCGATGAAATAAGCAAAAAGAAACTTGCTTTCATCAAACCAGGGCAGTCTGACCATCCAGCCAAACAAACCTTTGGAGCCTCTTAGTTTGCCTGCGTATTCTAATGATGCGGCAATGGTAAAAGCAGTGATAAAACTCGGTATCGCCACACCGTAGGTTAACATACCATGAAAAAATTTCACCCCCTGCGTAATAGTTGGGTCGCTATACTGGTGATGCACTCCAACAGGAATGGAGAACAATAAAAAAAGAAATAAAGCAATCCTGCCCGCCAGATCAGAATACAGTTTGCCGCCGGCCACTTTGGGAAGCACTGTATAAAACATAATATAAGCAGGCAGCAGCCAGAAATAAACCAGGGCATGCCCAAAGAACCAGAAAAGTGTTCTTGCCAGGTTTACATTTATGGTATCTGTCCATCCCATTGACCAGGGTATCAGTAATACCAGTACTTCGTAGGCAACCGCCAGGGTACATACAAACCAGATGATAAAATTGATTAGTGTACCTAAAACAGCCAATGGAGTTTTTGTTTGGGGGTTTTCTTTTTTCCATTGGTTATACATCCTTGCCCAATCGAAAAACGGAACCCAGGAACCGACAATCAATAAAGCAGCGCCGAGATAAAACAACGGATGTGCTTTCAACGGCGGATAAAAAGTATAGAGTACGGATGCTTTGCCGGCAAGCATGGCCCAGGCCGCCATCAATACACCGCAGAGCATTAACCAGAAACTGAGCCACATTAATTTTTTATTGGGTTCCTTTTTTAAATAAAAAGCCATCGTAACATGCCCAAAAGCCACGGCAAAAAAAGTAGTCAGCACCAGTGCATTGATAACACCGTGTAAAGTGAGGCCCTGATAATAATCTAATTTGGCAAAGGAAGTTTGTTTTAATACACCGGCACGATAAATTGTCTGCATCAGGCCGTGATAAATACCAATAGTGAGTAAGGCCACCGGGATAGCCAGTTCAAGAAAGATAACCTGTTTGAACGATTTTGTTACTTGCATGTTAGTTCGTTTTTTTACCTCGCTTCAGGGTGATTTACGATTACCTGTGCCCGCATATTCTGGTGACCTACACCGCAGTATTCATGGCATATAATATCATACACACCGGGTTTGTCAAATTTTACCGTGGTTTTATTGATAGCTCCATACACCGCCATCATATTGACATTCTTCTGCGCAATGTTGAAGCCATGCACCACATCTTTGGAGGTAAGATAAAAGTCCACTTCACTCCCTACTGGTATGTATATTTCAGATGGCTGAAACTGCCACATAGAGGCCACCGAAAAAACCTGGTAGGTTTTCTCATCCAGCTTAGTCACTTTGGGTTCTGTATAGGCTTTATCATAAGGCAAACATTCCGGCACGTCACTTTTGTATTTTCCTTTTGCATAGAGCAGGGAAAAAACAAAAAGACCCATCAATGCCAGGGACATTACTATTACTTTTTTCTCAAATTTATCCATTGTCATAGTTGTTTAATTTAGACCCTGCTGATCATTAGGAAATAAATACCAAACCAGAAAACCAGGGAAAGTATAACCAGGAGGATGAAAAAAGCCATGGCTCCTTTGGGGATGAATTTCTTTTCGTGCTGCGATTCCATAAGCAATATTTTATTATTTCGCAGGCAAATGTATTATGCCAGTATCCCGCAGATGCTGATATTACCTATCAAGGCAGGATGATCTTTGTCAGGTATAAACATGAGCAGGATCATAGTATAAAATCCCCGGTTGAATGGGACTGGAATTTTGATGGACCTGACGAATATCCTGCCCTGCCTTAATTTAAATCATCAATTTATCGAGGCATGGCCCAGATATTTGTTATTCATGAAAAATATAATTGCAAACCCCTTGCTGATAAGAAAGTACAATCAGCCCGTACCCCGGTACACCAGTTACCCTACCATACCTTTCTGGAATAATGAACTGGATAAAAATTGCTGGGAGAAAACCTTTACCGAACAATTCAGCAACTGTAATGCCATTGATGGAATCAGTCTTTATATCCACCCATAGCCACTGACAAGAACCACCAGAATCATCAGCATTTTGTTACTAAGCAGTTTCATATAAAATATTTTTAGTGAGAGAAGCCATTATATTGACTTCATAAAACTAACAACTACTTAAAATCCTACTTATGAGCGTTGTCAGTATCCCAACTGAGTTTCGTCAAAAAATGTTAATTTTCGTCAAGTAATAATTGTAGAAATCAGCAAGGGCACAGGTAATATTGATAAGATCGATTACTGATAAGTCAAAGTTGTTTTTTATTAAACACCGGGACGATCTTTAAAGCTTTTGAATCGCATAAAAAATAAATAAATTACTATTACGGTAATAAGGGCCACACTATTTAGGAGAAGACTATCAATAAATAATTTCATATCGTTTCTCACAATATTTTTATCGGTTCCAGAAGCAGATAATTGAAAAAACACATCCTTTATTATAAAATAGAAAAAAGCCAAACTGTGCAGCAGACTTAAAACCTTTTTTTTTGAAAAAAAAGGTATCCAGAAAACATTAGCAAGTATTCCCCATGCGATTAAATAGGGTAGCAGAATTGATTGGTTTATATTTTCAATCGAATAATCCGGGTACAGGTTTTTCAATTGTAAACCCAGGTACAAAGTACCAACAAGTGCATAAGCGGAAGGCAAAAGAAAAACAATTATAGGTTTCAATCTGCTATTTGCAGTCAGATTCCCTGCGATAAAAAGAACCAAAGTATAAATTAAAGGATACCCGGAAAAAAAGACCATTGATTCCAGCCGTTGCAGGTAAGCAAAAAAAGTATCGTCCATATATATACTAATTGGCAGAACTAATGGAAATATGACAAAATGATATGTCTATTCTTTTTAAAGCCTTGTTTAAAAAAATTTCACAGCCGCAATTGCTATTATTGTTCAGCTTCTTTTTCACGGTTGGTGCTTGCAATATTGCATATCTGCCGGGTGTTAATAAAACAGTTAAAGATTATTATAAACTAATTTATTAACTGACACTCGTTCACAAATCTTTCTTTTTAAAAAGCCTTAATGCCCACCAGAGCGGTAGAATGATCCATAAAATCATAATGCCAAAAGTGAAGAGAATGCCTGTTCCACTACCAAAGAAATCTTTATATAAAGCGCCGGTATATCCCATCAGGGCACTCACATCCATTTTCAGCATGATGAAAATGCGGCCTAGATCAACCGGGTTGAGTGCTGAGAGAAAGAGGGTAAATTTTTCCATCGGGTAATCGCTGAAACTGAATAAAATCATCAAAACAAGCCCGTCATATATCAATGCAAAATAAAACCAGAGAAGTAAGGCGCTGCCAATACCCCTGGCCTTATCCCTTGCTTTCACCGATGCCAGGAAAGCAATTGAAGTGAAAACAAGCGTCAGGGCGCAGCCGGTAAACAACAGGGCAAGGCCGGTGGCATCAAAGGCAAATAGTAAAACAGGAATGCCAACCCCAATGAAAAAAGCACTTAACAACGATAAAGCAACACCACCATATTCGCTCAGCAATATCCTTGTACGGCTCAGCGGTTGCGACAGCATCAGCTCTATAAATTCATACGAATTATAATAATGGATAGTGGAAAATATCATGCTGATCAAAGGCACCACTATCAGGACAATGGTCAGCAAACTGAGTATAGCCTTACTGTGATTTTCTTCGAGCTGAAAAAGACTAAAAGAAACAACAAACAGGAACAAGGTGTAGGCAATAACAACCTTGCTGCGCAGTATATCGTACAATACATAACGGGATAGTTTCAGCATAATATTTTTTAAATTATATTTCCCAGAAAGGCACAATGATCACTAAGCTTTTTCTTTTATTATTCTTTGTGTCATGGGTCATTCTAAATTCTCACATACCAAGACCCACCCCTTTCGAAATTATTCTATTCACATATTCCGCCACCCCTCCGCTGGAGGGGACGAAGAGTCTGACCGTTGTAATGTTTTTGAGGCCAGCCTCCGCGAAAATTTGGAATGCCCCATGAGTCATTCGTGTTGGATACATTTGAGATGATTTTATTCAGCTCTTTCTGTTTCTTTTAAAGCCAGTACTTCATCAATCCATAGCGTTTCTCTTTTCCCGCCACGCATAATGCCGGCAATGGCTTTACCCAGCTTATCTTCACCAGTTTCCTGCCGCAGGCTTTCTATATCTTTCAAAAAAATCATTTTTCCTTCCTGCAGGTACATTACATGGGTAGCCAGTTCATCCAGGTCGCTGAGGACATGAGATGTAATAAGTATGAGTTTATTCTTTTTCTTTTCCTGCATTATTTTTTCTTTCAGGATCTCTGATGAAAGCGGGTCAAGACCGGCCGTCGGCTCATCAAGTATCAAAATACCAGGATTGAAATAGAAAGCAAAAGCAGCACTTACTTTCTGGCGGGTACCACCACTGAGTGTACGCATCGGCTTTTCGAAAATAGAAACCAGGTTGAATTTTATCAGCAGATCAGTATCCAATTCCGCTTCCGGAACTTTTCTTATATTTTTCATCATCCGGAACAACTGCCTCACTTTCATATTGTCAGGATAACGGCCAATCTGTGGCATGTAACCAATCCCGCTCCTGTATGAAGGATCTCCGTTTATTTGTTTACCATTTACATAAATGCAACCGCTGTCAGCCCTTACCATACCCAGGATACTCTTGATCAGCGTGGTTTTACCTGAACCATTTGGACCAATCAATGACACCACCTGCCCACTATTGAACAGAACATTGATATCATCTAATGCCTGTAACTTTCTAAACCGTTTTCCTAAGTTCTCAATGCGTATCATAATTTGTTTGCCTTTATCATAGGCTTATTATCTACCAGGTTTTCGGGAGTAAGGCTCGGAATAGCTTTCTCTGCTTTATCCAAAAGCGATACGATAAAACTACGCATCAGGATAAGCGTTGTGGGATTTTGTTCTACCACCATGGCGTACATACTTACCGGGTGATAAGGAACATCGCCAACGCCATCCCTGTTCATATCATAGCCCTCATATTTATCCCAATAGTTATTGTAAAATTTATTCAGCGTTGCCGAGCCGTTGGTGGCTATGTCAAATGAATTGCCATAAAAATTGTTATGGTGAAAAGTATTGTCATCGCAACTGGCCTGTACTTTCAGGGCCCAGCCATTTTCTTTAAAGATATTATTCTCAATTTCAATACGGCTGCTCCCTTCCATATGTATGGCCACCGTGTTTTGAATGAATTGATTGTTTTTAATGTGACTATCTGAAATGTCTTTCAGCAAAATGCCATAAGAGCTGGCTCCCCAGTTTTTCTCAAACACATTGTTTTCCATCCTTACGTTTTTGGTGTACATCACAGCAACGCCAGCGCCATTATTTCGAAAAGTATTACTGAGGTACGAATTGCCGGGAGAGAACATAAAGTGTAATCCATAACGGATATTTTTTTCACTTACATTTTTTTTAATCGTTGATTGAGTAACAAATTCAAAGTAGATACCATCCCGGTGTCCCTGTATTGAGTTATTCTCAATGACCATGTCCGAACATTTCCAAAGATGAATGCCGTTGCCAGATGAATGTTCTGATCTATTGTTGCCTTTAATGGCATTATTGCGGATGGTGGAGTGAGTAGTATTGGCTATATGAATAGCAAAAGAGGCTTTGTTAATGATGTTATTTTCAATAATAATATTGGTTGCATCAATTATTTTAATGGCCGCATAATCGTTCATGGATGAATAACCCGCATTAGCGAAATAAATGCCTTTGATCAAAATATTTTTACCTGTAAGCGTAAGAATTTCATTCTTGTTTTCTCCATCCAGGACCGGCTGATCAATTCCTAGCAGGTATATACCCTTATCAATTATAATATTACCTTCCTTGTAAACCCCTTTGTTGAGTAAAACTGTATCGCCATCCTTTGCTTCTTTAATCCCCTGCCGTAAGGTACTGATGACTTTATTTTTTCCAACTATGATCGTATGGGCAAAAGAGTTGCTAATTGTAAACAGGAATAATATGGTTAGCAGGTTTCTCACTTAACCAGGATATTATAAAGAGTGGCCCAGTTGGTAACTTTACTTCCTTCAATCTCTGCAGATTTTTTTTGAGCTTCTGTTGTGTTTTTAAATGCCGCTGCATTGCCACCCATCGGGCTTTTAAACTGGCTGCTCACTACAAATTCAACAGACTTTACTTTCACAAATTCATTATTATTGTTATAATCAACAAATAAGGTTTGATGAATGTCTGTTAGTTCCACACCGCGGCGTTCTAAAAAAACAGCCACACAATGCGTATCATCAAACTTATATACTTTGCCTTTTTTTGTTACGATTTCAGCGCCAAATTTTGGATCCATAATTGTCATTTTGCATTCAGCACAGTTGTCTTTTCCCAAAGCGATTTTCTCAGGTGTTGGATTACAGCCTGCCATAAAAAAAGAAACGATACTTGCTACGGCAACAGCAGTTATTGGTTTATATTGTACCATTGGTTTTTGTTTTCTATGTTTTCGCCATTCAAGAAACCATATAATAAAAAAGAGACCGGTTACAACTACGATAACCCAGCCGCCGGTATCGGGATAAGAATAGGCATCAAAATTTAGTAACTTTTTATGCCCGATCAATGGAGGTTGATAAGACAAACCCGCCACTTGTATGGCAGCAGAAGGATCGAGGTTGTGACCATAATCGTAGCCCCACATGTAAAAATCAACTAAAGCCGCTACTCCCCCAATTATAGAAAGCATAAGATAAGTAAAAAGTAATTTTCGACTGCCGGAGATAGCAACAGCCAAACCAAACAGAACCAGGAATCCTAGAATATAAACAAGAAACGTAAATTCAGGGAACATATCCACATTAATAGGCTTCATACCAATATAATGATTCAGACCATTGATAATTGCTACCTGGCCGGTAATTTTATATAACCAGATTTGCATGGATAAACCTTCGGGATATTGTGGGGCTACCAGGTAAATAGCCCAGGCAGGCACAAAGAACATAATGCACATAGCTAACGAACCGATAGCAATAATAATCCTGGATACAGTGCCCATCTTTTTCATAAAACTTATATTCTTTAAAAAAAAACTTCGGGAACGTTGAAATCCCGAAAGTGTATTTACACATTAAACACTTCCAGGTTTTTACTTTGAGGGGGGCAGCAATACACCGTCTATTACATGAATGATTCCGTTTGACGCAGGTATAGAAGCCATAATCGTTGCCGAATTATTGATAATTATCTTCCCTTCTTTTTTAGCGACAGTGATATTGCCGCCGTTAACCTGGTTTAAGGTTTGCCCATCTTCCATCATTTCCGTTTTTAAAGTCCCCACATATACGTGGTATTGCAAAATGTCCTGTAGGTTTTCTTTGTTCTCATCTTTCATCAGCTTATCCAAAGTCTCCTTAGGAAGCTTGTCAAAAGCGGCGTTTGTTGGTGCAAAAACGGTAAACGGTCCAGCATTGGAAAGAGAGTTCACCAATTCAGCCTGTTTTATTGCTGCTACCAGGGTTGTATGGTCTTTGGAACCTGCAGCTATTTTTACAACATCCTTTGCAGATACGTCATCCTGCACTGAGGCTTGACCGGTACCCGCACTCATACCTGGTTCTTCAGTTTTTTGTTCGGTTAAGTTAGTTGTGTTATTACACGATAAAATGATAACAGATGAAAACACAAAAACAAAATTTAATAACTTTTTCATACGCAATA
>JBPPMM010000101.1:0-9923 GCA_051306075.1 Chitinophagaceae bacterium | reverse complement strand
GAAAGAGGTGTAGGCATATTACTACCATACTTCGCATGTAAATCTATCGCTTCCTTATTCAGATCTTTTGCAAAATCAGCTTTCCAGTACCATTGTAATCCCGGGGGATACAAGCCATCAAACATAGTTTGCAATGCAGGAAATGGCATTGGCCCAACAAAATCAAGAGCTGGTGTTTTAAAAGTGCGGATGGGTTTAAATACTGATTCAGCCTTCTCCATATCGCCGTTATAACACCATACTATGCCACACATTTTTTTCATGTGCAGGTCTTCAGGGAACGGTGCTACCGCAGGCACGGTAAGGAATGCAAAAAAGCCATTTAAAGTTTCCGGCGCATTAGTTAAAAAATTGTGATACCACTGCATCATTTCTGCAGAATCATCAATATTCCAGAGCATGGGTCCTCCATATATTGTATGAGCTGGATTTAATTTAAACAGGAATGTAACCACTACGCCAAAATTCCCTCCACCACCCCGTAAGGCCCAAAACAGATCAGGATTTTCTGTAGCGGAGGCTTTTACTAAACTTCCATTTGCCAGTACCACTTCTGCTTCTAAAAGGTTATCAATAGATAGGCCATATTGCCTTGTTAAATGCCCAAGGCCTCCACCGAGTGTAAGTCCTGCAACACCGGTAGTTCCAAAAATTCCTGCAGGTACCGCCATTCCAACTTCATGCGTTGCGGCGTCTAATTCTTTTAGCAGGCAACCAGCTTGCACTGAAACTTTTTTGTTCGCAGCATCAATTTTAATTTCTTTCATCAACGAAAAGTCGATAACTAAACCATCATCACAAATACCAAGGCCACCGGCATTGTGTCCGCCGCCCCTGATGGCCAGGAGTATGTTATTATTCCTGGCAAAGTTTACACAGCTAACTACATCTTCGGTATTAATACATTTTACTATTATTGCGGGTCGCTTATCTATCATCCCGTTATATACCTTGCGAACTTCATCATAATTGCTATCGCCTTTCATAATCACTTTTCCGTGGATGATGCTTTTGAAATTTTGTATTGCCAGTTCATTAATTTGGTATGTTCCCGGGAGTTTTTCCAAAGTTGAAGTGTCCATAAAATTTTGTTTTTGGTTATTAAAAAATTAAATAGTTCTGAGAATTATCAGAGAGAACGGATCAACTTGTAAAAAAGAAAATTATCGCACTGCCTGTCTGAGAGTCTAATGCCTGTTGTGATAAAAGTTCAGCAATATGGAGCTTGTAAATAAGGAAATATTCCGAAATGTATTTTGATAATTAGCGCATCGGCTAAAACCTGGCTTTGATAAATGGCTATATTTTTCATCATTGATCAATAAAGGCAGGAAAGTACATATGCCCGGGGATAAAATTTGAAATGCAATTAATGAAGGACCAACTTTTCGTGTCCTTTCACTTTTAATGCAAACCATCCCAAAATCTTTGAACAGTGACATCTGTTGTGGATTAAGCCAGCTTAAAGGTAATAATTTAGGGTAAGGGCCAATTTTTTTTATAAGATAATGTCCGATTTTTTTGACTTTCGTTGTTCTAAAAAAAACGACCTGTTTGGAAAAATTCCGGCTAAATAAAATTATTCCGTTTCGGTAACTTCCGACACTACCGGCCATATGCTAATTAACAAGAAATCAATCCCCGGTATCTTCTGGAATCAGCAGGGAACATGGAGAATGAATAAAAAAGCCCGGAATTTCAAATACTCAACAGAGATTTAAATTGGCCGGGCTGAAAAATTATTGAGTGATTAAAACCACAGCTTACTTTCTAACAATATGCGCAGTCATTCTACCATTGGATATACTTACCATATGCCCGTTTACATCAAAGGCTTCACCACTGAATGTGATTGTTACCGTATTCTCACCGGCATTGTAATTTTCAATGGTAAAATTCATGATAGCGCCGGGATCATTATTTGATGAAAAAAAGATTGGATCCCTGCTGCCGGCTGTACCGGAAAAATGAAAGGAGGTGAAATGATCGGATCCCGGGATTCCCGATTGATAGGATTTTACTGCAAAATCAAGGTCGGACAGTGAAATAACCGTATTAAATGTTAAGCCCGTGCCGCTTTGCATGCCATTCAGTTCAAGTGTATACGTGTTGTTATTTTGTATTGTTGTATGCAAAATGGGGTCCTGGAGGAAATGCCCGTTTTGAATTTTAACACCGTCGTTAAATGTCCAGGTATTTAATTTGGTTCCAAAGGCAGGTTCATAGTCAAAAGCTTCTTTCATGCAGGAAGTGAATGCAACAGAGAGGGCGACTAAAGAAACAAGGAGGAAGGTTTTCATTGGTGTTGATTTTTGTAATAGGTGTTAATTAAAATATTGGATTGTTCAATTCTTTAAAATTGTAAATTCTACGCGGCGGTTTAATTGCCTGTTTTCAGGAGTATCATTCAGCACTACCGGTTTTGTTTCGCCATAACCTTTTGAAATGATCCTGTTGGGAGCTATCCCTTTTGCCAGGATATATTCCATTACGGACCGGGCCCTGTTATCGCTTAGTTTAAAATTATACTCGTCCGTGCCGTAACTATCGGTGTGTGCACTCATTTCAATTTCTATGGCCGGGTTTTCATTTAATAATTTTACTACCCTGTTTAATTCCAGGTGAGACTCTGCACGCAGGTCCCATTTGTCAAAATCAAAGAAGACATTGTTTAATCTTACTACCTGGCCGATCTCGATAGGTACCAGGTAAAGGTCTTTGTGTATTTCCCTATAGCCGGCCTTTACCAATGAATCCAGATTCAGATTTTCTGACTGGGCGAAAAATTTATCAGCTGTAGCTTTTATGGAGTAGTTTTTATCGTATGGCAACACAATTTTAAACGCACCGTCATCAGGATTAGAAATTCCATTTCCTGCCTCTATTCCGTCTGGCAGTGTTTCATATACCAGCGAAGCACTGAGTGGTTCATTCGTCTTCTTGTTATAAACATTTCCCTTAACCAGTACCACGGGATCAGGTCTTTCCCTTTCTAATAATTTTACCCTTACAATATCACTTTCACCATAGGTATCGGTACTATTGGTGAGATAAGCATATTCGCCTCCGGCATCCAGGGTAAAAAATGCATCCCATTCTGGTGTATTGATCGGTGCGCCCAGGTTTACCGGGTTGCTCCATTTTTGCCAGGTACTGTCCAGTCGTTTGGTCATCCAGATATCATTATCTCCCAAACCACCCGGCCGGTTGCTGCTGAAATATAAGGTAACACCGTCGGGAGCCAGGTAGGGCGTCATTTCATCATAGTTCGGCAGGTTAATGGTTTTGCCCAGGGTTCTTGGCTCAGACCATGAGTTGTCCTTTTGTAAAAAACATGCATAGATATCATTATCATAACTGCCTTTTACCGGGGCCATGTAAAGCAAAAGAGTATTTCCATCATGACTCATGGTGGCTCCATTCTGCCTTCCGTTATCATACTTCTGGAAATTTTTTATTTTCAAAGCATTGGGTTTGCTCCAGCCTCCATTAATGGTGCGGTAACTCATGCTTACGCCATTACCCACATAGTCCCCATCAATAAAGGCATTTCGTATTAATATTTTATTATTATCCGGGGAAATCCAAAAGACTGCATTATAATGGTAAGTATTCAGGGGATAACCCAGGTGAATGGCGCCTCCCCATTTTCCCGAACTATCTCTTTCGGCATACCAGATATCCTGGGAATTGCTGACGGATCTGTATTTTGTATTGTGGGGATCATTTTCACAGATAAAGAATAATAAGTTTCCATCGGCAGATACGGTAGGCCTTAGCTCCGGCAATTCCGTATTGATATTGGGCCCTAAATTTTCTACTTTAATAACCGTTTCTGCTTTTATGATATTTTCTTTTTGTGCTTTCAATGTACCCGAAGTATCAGGGGAGGGCTGGCCTGTTGCAATGAAGATGCTTATACAAAGTATAAACAGGGTGGCGGCTTTTTTCACGATAGTGGATTTTAACTCTTACTGGTGTAAAGTAATAGAAAATAATACAGCTTTGAAAACGGAAAACTACTTGTGATTTTACGAAGGAGAGATTTGGTAATTTAACCGATCAGGTTAATGATGAAAGGAATTTCACTATTTTTATTTTGACTATAAGATTTCGTCTACTCAACCTTTAATTTAATTATATGCCAAAGTTTATCCTGGCAATTCTTTTTTCTTTTTGTGTATTGTTATCCTTTGGACAGACAAAGGCTGATAAAGAAAAGGAAAAAATTAATTCAGAATGTGACAAATTCATGCATCTTTTTCAGATAAGCCATTTTACTGAGGCATTTGATTTATTAAAACATATTTCTGCAATTGAGGATTCAACGCTTGATGGCTTATTGGAAACGGTGACAGATCAAATGAACAATGTATTTCCTTCTTATGGAAAAATCATGAACTATGAATTTATAGGCGAGAGAAATATAAAGAACTTTATAACCAAAAGATTTTATCTTTTAAAGTTTCAAAAATACTTTTTGAAATTTGATTTTACAATTTATAACAGTGAGTCAGGATGGACTGTTACAAATTTCACCTATGATGATAACCTGATTGAGGTTCTGTATTGAATTTGTAAGTTTTCTATAATTAAGTAAAAGAAAATCTCCTAAAACTTCACAAACGAATAATGTGACTTACGTTCCCCATCCCAAATAATCAGCGAATAATTTCCTTTGCTTAATTTTTGTATGTTCATCACTAAATTATTTATTCCCTTTATTACTTTTCTTTTTTCTTTTTGCATGCCGCGTCCTGATTGGTCAACTATGGAAATATAGATTTTGGTTTCATCACTGGAAGTATATCTAATGTTGACATAGTTTGTAGCCGGAACCGGAAAAATAACCGGCAGGTCTATATCCTTCCATGTTAAAGATCTTATTTCCGTAAAACGAATGGAGCCATTTTTGTCAGATTGTTTTATCCGGTAAAAAACTTTCCCGATACGCAAGGAGTAATCGGTATACTTAAAGGATCGGCTTTCATAATCAGTTACTATTTCATTGTTCCTGTAAATTTCTTCAAAGTGGCTTCCGTCGGCAGAGCGTTCTATTGCAAAATGTGAATGATTGAAAGCCTGGGCTACACTCCACTCAATGACAATTCCGTTGCTTATTGGTTTTAGTGAAAAATTAGTGAAGGTAACAGGCAAAGTGGCCAGTGGCCCTAAAGCCTCGGTGCGGGCAACCACCACTGTTGTGCTGGTATTAAAAATAACGCTATTGCCGGCGGCATCTGTTTGCACAGCGGTGTTGCCAGAACTGGGATGCTGAAATGATATAAACATGAATTTGTTATCCGGCGTGAATGTGATCCCGGTGGGTTCACTGCCATCCGGAGTTTTGCCAAACAGTCTTATTTGCGGTGCTGCTGCGGTATGCGTTGGAGCTACTACCCATATATGGTTACGGCTGCCATCCTGTAAAACCCACAGGTTTCCTTCCATATCAAAGGCAAGATTGTCATTACCCGTACCCCAGGGTTCAGTTCCTAGTGGGCCCGGGCCATCTACATCATAATTAACCGATGCAACAAAAACTTCCAGGTTGCTTACGGTGGTACCATCATCGGAAAGACGGTATACCACACCTGGCCCTTTGGCAGCAAAATATATTTTCCCGTCGGGTCCTATTTCAGCATCTTCAATTCCATTAAAATTATATGCTCCGGCACTTAACCCTACCGTGTTGTTCCTGTTTGCTATTGTTGATGAGGGATTAAGCACTTCTACCCAGCTACCTGTTCCCAGTGCAGCAGTCGTATGCAATACATATAAAGTTCCGCTGGTATAATTACCAGCGATAGTGGGAACAAACTTGTATAAATAACCGGTTGGATTTGCATCAGCTCCCCAATATAAAACAGACTCATCTTGTTTTATGGCCACGTTTTCATGAGCCTGTCTTCCCAATGCCCATAATTTATCAGATCGTCCATCTCCATTGTGATCTATGACTGTACGGGTAGCGGGATCGATTTCAATAACCCAACCTATATCCTCGTAACTGTCCACAGAACTATTTATGTTTCCACCCGATGTTGATTCTTCACAAACCATAATTGTATTACGGGGAGTAACCGTTCCTGAGCAAAATCTACTTACATTTCCCAAATCCGATGTGGTACTACCAATAGAAAAGGGCACTTTGCCGCTGGTTCCGGTACTCCATGTATGTGTAGGGTAGTCATAAGAAATATTCAGGATGGCGCATTGCGCAGGAGTGGTCTCGCTGCTGATAGATAAGTAGCCATTTCTGCTGCTTCCGCTAATGGGAACATACCCGGTAAAATCAAGATTACTGCCTAACATGCCACCAAGTGTAAGAGGGTCGCCGGTTTTTATTAATCGTTGAAAGGTATGCGTAGTGGGTATAACAAAATTTTCTGTTTGCGGTCCTGGAGAAACTGAAGAAAAAGTTCCAATAGTTTGTGCCTGAATATCGGCTATAAAAAAAAGACAAGGAAGAATAATTAAGTAAAAGTTTCTAAAAGTAGAAAGGATAGCCATAGTTAAGGTTGATTTTAAAAGTACAAAAAACCGCCTGATTTTCTAAATAGTACTGCGAAATGTTTTTGAACCAAAAACAATCAGGCCGAAAACAGTAAGACAACAAGATAAGAACGACCTGCTTAATTTTTCACTATTGCTCCCTGTAAATACTTCCTTACTTCCGGTACTACTTTCGTTCCTAATAATTCTATAGAATGCATGAGTTTTTTATGAGGCATAGTGCCTACGCTCATTTGTGCCAGGAAACGGGTATGCCCGAATAATTCATGTTCGTATAAAATTTTATCAATGACTTGCTGCGGGCTTCCTACTAATAAAGCTCCATCATTACTTCTCATCATTTCAAATTGTTGCCGGTCCATTGGCGACCATCCACGTTCTTTCCCGAGCCGGGTCATTACATCAGCGTATGGAGGATAATATTCATCAGCTGCCTGTTGTGAGGTATCAGCAATAAAGGCATGCGAATTGATTCCTAATTGCAGGTGATCAACTGAATGACCTGCCTTCGTTGCCGCAGTTTTGTATAATTGTGTGAGCGGTGCAAAGCGGGCCGGCATGCCACCAATGATAGCAAGCGCCATGGGTAAACCATAAGTTGCTGCACGAATAACAGAATCAGGTGTACCTCCTACAGCAACCCATATGGGCAATTGATCGCGGAACGGCCGTGGATAAATTCCGAGATTTGTTATCGCTGACCTGTGTTTACCTCTCCAGTTTATTTTTTCATTTTTATTAAGCTGAATAAGGAGATCTAATTTTTCAGCAAATAAATCATCATAATCCTTCAGGTTGAAGCCAAACAGGGGAAACGATTCAATAAAAGAACCACGTCCGGCCATGATCTCAGCCCTGCCATCTGACAGGTGATCCACCGTTGCGAAATCCTGGAATACACGTACCGGGTCATCCGAACTCAAAACGGTAACCGCACTTGACAATTTGATCTGTTTCGTTTTTACAGCAGCGGCTGCCAATATTATAGCGGGAGAGGAAACGGCAAAATCAGGTCGATGATGTTCTCCCACTGCAAAGACATCTAAGCCTAGCTGGTCAGCCAGTTCTATTTCCTCCATCAGGTTACTGATGCGCTGATGTGTACTGATGATCTTGCCCGATAAAGGATCGGGTGTCATTTCTGCAAATGTATAAATGCCTATTTCCATATTAGATGATTGAAATCTAAACTTGCCTGCATTCGGCCGCAAGTGTTTTTTATAACACCTGAAGCAACATATTGTTTGTATATAAAAAAGGCGAAGCTCTTTTTTATTGATTTCCTTACAGTAAAAATTTAATCCTTGTCTTTAATTTCATTTATAGCTGTTAACAATGATTTAGAATCCTTGCTGTCGCCAAGCAATTGCCAGATCATTACTCCTCCGGCTTTATTTTTCTTTGCGAATAAAACCTTTTGCCTGATGGTTGCTATTCCATTGTAATAAAGGGTGCCTCCGGAATCGGGGTTTATGCTATCTGCATGTTCAGCTCCGGGATAGTTAATGATTATGTTTTTATAACTCATGCTTACAGGAGCTCCATTCCCAAACCCATAGCCATAAAAGGGAAGACCTATAAATAATTTTTCTGCCGCAATCCCCCTCGTATTATTAAAATAAATAAAATCATTCTCAGCCATTTGATATGGAGAATGAGGACCAGGGTTGGAACGATTCCAGGGCCCTGTTTTATCGTAGGACATGATGTTGATGAAATCATACAGCTGCATGGTAGAATCATGTATTGTATTTGCGTTCCAGCTGGCCAGTGCCGCAGTCATCAATTTTTTTCTTTGTTTAAGGGCAGAGGAAAGTTCACTTACAAAAGGCGCATAATTATGGTTGATCAGGGCGTTTTCAAGATCAACATCAACGCCATCAAATTCATAGATTTTAGTTAAGTTCACCAGTTCTTCAATAAGAGCGGTCCTTTTGTTTTTTTCCAATAACTTTTCAAGGTAGGCAGGCGGTCCGCCACCACCTATGGAAATGAATACTCTTACCTTGTGGCTATGTGCTTTTTGAACAACCTTTTGATAAGCTTCATTAGAAGGGAAATTTCCTGAAGAATCGGGATTAATAAAAGCAAGATTAAGATCAGTGATCTTATTTAAATCAATGCTGTCTATATTATTTTTCCAGTTACCGGCACCTGGCAGGTAACCCAAAACGCGGAGCCGGTAATGATCAGTTTCAGTTTTTGAAACCACTGTTTTATTGAAACAGCCGGATAAAAAAACCAGTATCAACATTAACTCCAAATTATTTTTCATTTTATTTTTATTTAAAACTCATAAAAAGTTTTTATTCACTTTGACATCTTTCCGGAATTTGATAATACATGTCAGCAAATGTATTGTGTATTACTAACTTTACCGGAACAGCAATTAAACCGAATATGGATGTTTACCGTCAGCAGGCAATTACCGAATTAAAGACATGGCAAAAACAAATGCAACGCCGGCCATCTTTAGTCAACAAGCTTTCCAAAAAGGCACAGGATAAAATCAACTCATGGATACCTGAAAAAATTCATAAGGCAGTTACCACGGTTATAAAACAAATGATCCGGGGCGTATTATTCGGATCAAAGTATACTACAGCCGATCCCACCGATAACATCAGTTTTCAAATCAGGGAAATTAAGGTAGAAGAAAAAATAAAACGGTACCGGACCACCGCCGCTGTGGAAGGTGGTATAACAGGAGCAGGCGGCATCTTATTGGGCTTTGCAGATTTCCCTATATTGATAGCGATAAAGATCAAACTACTTTTTGATATAGCGGCCCTGTATGGATTTGATACCAGGGATTACCGGGAGCGGATTTACCTGCTGCATATATTTGAGCTGGCCTTTTCAAGCCATTCACACCGTAAATCGATTTATCTGAAAATGGAGAACTGGGAAATGAAATGCAAGGAGTTTCCCCCGGATATACATCAATTTGACTGGCGCCGGTTTCAACAGGAGTACAGGGATTACATTGACCTGGCAAAAATGGCGCAATTGATTCCTGTTATCGGCGCACCTGTTGGCGTGCTGGTAAATTTTCGGTTGATAAAAAAGCTGGGTAAAACAGCAATGAATGCCTACCGCATGCGGTTGCTCAGTGAAAACAATTTTATTGAAGAGGATTTTTAGAAAGAAAAACATAGAATCCTGGCAAGGAATAAAAAACCTTGGCAATCTGTATATTTGAAAAACGCCTCTATGTGAAAAACAATTTCATTGCTGTTTCTGATTTTTTCACATTTATTCAGCATCAGCCAGCCTTCCAAAATAGGAGTACAGGAAAATTCAGCGCTAAATTTATTTGATGCCTTCAGTAAAGGCAGTTCGCTTCAGAAAGGCTGGGGGCTTTCTTCTTTAGTTAATTACAATGGAAAGATTATATTATTTGATGC
>JBPPMM010000046.1:0-7860 GCA_051306075.1 Chitinophagaceae bacterium | reverse complement strand
TATAAGAATATTCATCCTTCCATTAATCATTTAATAAAACCCTTTCCGGATAATATAATTGGCTATCAGGAGAACAATTGCTACTTTAATTTTTACAAAATTTTCATTATGAAAAAAGTTAGATGGGGAATATTCAGCACTGCCAGGATAGGGCGGGAAAAAGTAATACCTGCTATACAAACAAGCCAATTTTGTGAAGTGGCAGCCATTGCTTCAGCCAATAGGGAAGTAGCTCAACAGATAGCTAAGCGGCTTCATATTCCTGTTGTTTACGACTCATATGAAAAATTATTAACCGACCCAGAGATAGATGCAGTTTATATTCCGCTGCCAAATCATTTGCATGTGGAATGGGCTATTAAATCATTGCAATCCGGGAAACATGTATTGTGTGAAAAACCGATAGGGCTTTCGTCTGCTGAAGCAAAAAAATTGCTGGACGTCTCGGAGCAACATCCTCATTTGAAAATTATGGAAGCCTTTATGTATTGCTTTCATCCGCAATGGGTGTTTGCAAAAAAGATGGTGAAAGAAAAAAAGATCGGTGAATTAAAAACTATTCAATCCTTTTTTTCCTATTTCAACGCCGATCCCAATAATATCCGTAATCAAAAAAAGACCGGCGGCGGTGGGCTTATGGATATAGGATGTTATTGCATTTCACAATCAAGATTCATATTTGACAGAGAGCCTGTGCGGGTTTTCGGAATAGTTGAATATGATCCCGTTTTTCAAACAGACCGGACGGCATCCGGCATCCTTGATTTTTCAACAGGCGAGGCAACATTTACCTGCTCTACCCAGTTATCACCTTACCAACGTGTAAATATTCTTGGTACCCATGGCAGGATTGAAATAGAAATTCCATTCAATGCGCCATTGGCTGAACCTACCAGATTATGGCTGCAAACAAACGGGGAAAAAGAGGAAATCATTTTTGAGCCGGCTAATCAATATACAATCCAGTTTGATCTGTTCTCAAAAGCGATTATAAACAATGAAGCGGTTCCTACCCCGCTGGAAGATGCGGTGAACAATATGAAAGCAATTGAAGCCATTTTTAATAGCGCAATGGAAAACAGATTTGTAATGATGTAAACATCATGAAAAAGATTCCATTTTACTCCGGGTTGCGTAACATTTTAATACTATTAGCTAAAGACCGGAGATGATGGTAGGTACCTTTCCATATATGTCCCTTTAAAGCTGTTTTCCGGTCCGGCCTGGTGTCCAGCCCCTCATCGTACCAATCGCCATGTTCATGGTCAATCAGGTACGTATCAATGTATTTCCACATTAATTTAAATTTTTCATAATAACGCATCGGGTCATTGGGAAAATGATCAGCCATGAGCAATAACGTATTTAAACCTTCTGCCTGTGTCCACCAGTTCTTGCTATTTCGTATTATGGTAATCCCCTTTTTATTTTTGAAATAATATCCCTCATCATAAAATCCACCTTTCTTATTATCCCAACCGTTTACAATTGCCTGGTCAACCATAAGTTTTGAAATTCTCATGGTGGTTGTATCGTTCTTCAAACCCAGGGTGTGGGAAGCTTCCAGCATCAGGTAAGCAGTTTCAACATCGTGACCGAAAGAAACGTGATCTATGTTCCGGTGTTTCAATATTATGGCTTCAGAAGAATCCCTGAATGAAACAGGTGTCCAGTCGGGTTGTAAAAAAAGCACCAGGTTTCCTTTTTCATTTGTAATAACATCCCGAACCAATAGAAGCATTTCTTCCAATCGTTTTCTGAGATGCGGATCAGGCCATACTGCATATAGCTCTGTAAAAGCTTCCAGCAAGTGAATGGAAGTATTTTGATCCTTATAGCCTATTGTGGAAGTAGAAGGAACTTCTGAGGTTCTTTTAATTGGTGTGCCATCAGTATGCAAGTTTTGGTAATACCCTTTATAGATTGGATCATACGCATGTTTATCTAGCCACCAAAAGCCATTTCTTGCCAGGTTGAGAGCATTAGTATCGCCGGATGCACGATACCAGGCTGCAGAAGAATATATACCGAAAGCATTTCCATAAGTTACTTTTTCAGTACTGTCTTTTACTTTTCCCTGGCGGTCAACCAAAGTATAAAATCCCCCATTAGTCTTATCCCACATTACATCTTGCAAAAAGGAAAATCCATGCTTTGCGCATTCTTTATAATAAATATCCTGTGGGTATAGCTCTGAAGCAATTGCATTGGACCACACATGTCTGGCCTGGGTTACTATCATTTTATCCTGGGTTCCTGTTGGACGGAAATCATATGTGAATGTGCTGAGAAAGCCCCCGTATAAACTGTCCACACTTTTTGGATACCATTTATTCAGTAACTCTTTACGTATAGACCTTTCCATTGATGCAGCCATCTGTAATCGTTCTTTAGTCACCTCCTTTTTTGCAACAGAATGTTTTTGAGCAGCCCCCGCAAAGGAAAATAATAACAAGAGGGCAATTGGGGATTTTAGCAGGAATCGCATAATGAACTTCATTTTATTAAAGGTAAATTAAGAAGATGTAAAACGGACAGGCTATTATGTAATTCAAAAAAGCCTCCATTCCAGGTTCCGATGAGTTCTTTTTCGATAAATTTAAAAAGGACTTTTAAATATAATAAGGACTGATCAAAAAATAAACGATAACACCGGTTACCGCTACATATAACCAGACAGGCCAGGTGATGCGGGCCAGTCTTTTATGGCGGGAGTATTCTCCTATCAGGCCCCGGTAGGCCGTGAACAAGATGAAGGGGAGAATAATACCTGCTAAAGGAATATGAGTAAACAGGATAATATAGTAAATCATTTTTATTGTTCCCTCACCCCCAAATTTTGTTTCCCCGGCCAACAGGTGATGACATATATAACTTACGAGAAAAAGAATTGATAGCAGCATAGCTGATATCATAATCTTTTTATGCAAAACATATTTATTATTTTTCACCGCAATTAAAGCTATTATCAATAATAAGGCTACTACGGAATTAATAATGGCATTGGCTTTGGCAAAAAGATGTACATCAAATTCTGTGTCAACATTCAATTTTATCCGGCTTAACAAAATGATTATGGCAAATACGATAATTGAGAATGTGATGATGAGCACAGAAGCTTTGCCATCATTTTTTTTCCAGGCGGGCGTCAGCATTTTTATCTTTTTTTCGAATGAAGTAAATTAAAATCGCCACAGCGGCAATAGCTACCATGAAAACAATTCCTATCAACTCAAGTTTTCCAGACAGAAAAAATTTTCTGCCTGGGTCTTTTTCCATGGTCAGATAAATAATATCACTGGATAGTTTTCGCAGGGAGGCAGAATCAAGCCCATGATAATAACCCCGCACATGCCTGTTGGTATCAATCAATACAAAATGATCGGTATGAATAAAATTTGTGTCAACCCCCTGTCCATCCACCAGGCCAATCTTCATTTCGTTTATGGCCAGGTCATATATCTCTTTTTTATTACCGGTCAACAGCCACCACTGTTCAGGATTTACCTGGAAACGGTCAGCCCATTGTTTCAATCGTGGGACTGAATCCCGCTCAGGATCTATACTGAAGGAAAGGAAATGCAGGAAGTCCGGCGTTTTATCTCCCACTCTTTGTGAATTATTAATTGATTGTTGCAGCTGCCTCATGTTTCGGGTAAGGCCCGGGCAAATAGTAGGACAATGAGTAAAGAAAAAATCAGCAACCACTACCTTCCCTTTCAAACCTTCCCATGAAACCTGCTCTCCCTGTTGATTAGTAAGAGAAAAATCCGGAATTTGATGCCATACAGTGTCCAAAATTTTTTTGCCTTTTTCTGTTTTTGTAATGATGGAATCAGCCAGGTAATGGCGGGGCATTATAATCGCTGAATCACTATATGTTTTTACAATAAAGTAACAGAGCAATGGCACCACAAGCGCAAGTAAAAGTGCATATATAGCTTTCCTGTTCACAGCAAGATCAATTTTCAGGTGAATTTATTCATACAGGCAGAAACCTTTAATATACTCATATAACAAAATCGCTCCGGTTTTTCCCGAAGCGATCCCAAATATTTAAATAATTTTATTGCTTGCCCGGCTTCAATTCTTCTGGCTCCTTTTTTTCTGCCTGATGTTGTTTGGGCATCGTGGATTCTTTGAAATGAGGGTCATAGGTATTTCTCAGGTTCTTGTACGAATTACCGTCTACAATAAACGCAATAATAAACCAGATAAAAAGCATAAGCGGCACCACAATGGTCATGATCATGTTTCTGATTTCATCACCCAGGTGCATAAAAACAGAAACAATATAATAAGCCTTCGCCAGGGTTAATATGCAAACAACCCCTTTAAACATCAATACCAATAAATGACTGGGATTATCTCCTTTATGAATAGTATAAATAGACAGACCGATAGCCAGCTCAATAACCGTTATGACCGAGAGTAAAATCGTTGTTTTTTTTACTTTCTTTCTAAACTCTTCATCTGATTGATGAGGATGATGGAAAGTAATTTCGTTTGGCATTGCCGAAGATTGTGGATGCTGCATATCTAAAAAGTTTAACCCCAAGCCCGGCCACTGCAGAGCTTATTGAATGATCAGTAAAGTTTAAATTTCCCTTTTGCGATGAAAAGGATTTTAGAAACTATTTTTTCAAATTATTTAAAGAACTATTAATTCAATTTAATATACCGGTCGAATTCCAAATGTGAAATTGAAGATTTAAATCAGGTAAAAACACAAGAACACGAATACCCAAACCAAATCTACAAAGTGCCAGTATAAGCCGGCTTTTTCTATCATCAGGTAATGTCCTCTTTTTTGAAAAACATCCTTCTGAGTCATGATCAGCATAATAATATTGATGATAACCCCGGAGAAAACGTGGAAGCCATGGAAGCCGGTAATGCCATAAAAGTAACCACCAAAAGCAACAGGTCCGTTGCTGCGGATATGCAGATCGGCTGTATTGATCATACCCAGCAATTGGTCTTTGGGCATGCCCATCAATTGCTCATGAGCCAGTGAATGATTTTGCTCATGGGCAAGTAAAGCAAGTGAATGCTGAGAGGAATTCTTAAGCGCATTTGATATTTCATCCAGGCCAGCTGGATCGCCCCATGGGTTTACTCTTGTTGTCTGGCCCACCCATTGTATCTGTCCATCAATAAGTGTAGCATGTTCGCCTGTGATCAGGTGATGCCATTCCCATGCCTGGCATCCCAGGAAAGCAACTCCTCCTACTATTGTCCACGCAAGCCATTTTATTACTCCCTTTTTATCTCCGCCATGCCCGGCATGTACAGCAAGAACCATAGTAACCGAACTGATGATCAGGATAAACGTCATTACACTCACAAATGCCAAAGGCAAATTAGCATGCCCCGCTCCCGGAAAGGCGTTAAAAACTACGTTGGGATCGGGCCAGAAATTCTGACTGAAACGAATAGTTCCATAAGAAATCAGGAATGCCCCAAACGTAAAAGCATCACTCATCAAAAAGTACCACATCATCAACTTTCCGTATTCCAGGTTGAAGGGGCTTTTACCGCCGCTCCACCATTTGGTCTGATGTGCTGTAGCTGTTGTCTCCATATTTATAAAATTCCAAATTAAAAAAACCTCATCCTCTATTTGTCTTTTTACCCGATAACAATAAAAAATATCAGCAGGTAAATCCAGAGTATATCAACAAAATGCCAGTAAGTAGCCATTACTTCTATTGGGATAGAACTGTACACTTTTATTCTCCCAATAAAAGATTTGGTAAATAATACCAATAGAGCCACAACACCTCCAATTACATGCAACGCATGCAAACCAAAAATAACATATAAGAACTGTCCTGCTCCGGATACTCCTTTAAACGTTATGTTTTGCTGCTCCCATAATTCCTTAAACCCCATCCATTGCAAAACAACAAAAAGAATCCCCGCTAAAACTGTAATGCCCATCAGTAACCTGTATTTCTTCATTTCACGCTGGCGAAATGATCTCAGCGCCATTTGAATCAGCAGGCTGCTCAAAAGAATAACAACCGTGGACACCCAAAAAACTTTAGGAATATGGATATCCCGCCAGCCTACCAGGTTACTTTTTACAATAAAGGCACTTGTCAATCCTGCAAACATCATCAGGATACTTGCAATTGCTACCCACAAAATAAATTTGTGAGGATGTATTTTGTTTCTTTGTTTACTCATCACTGCTTCCATCCTGCACTTTTATAGATATTTAAATTTTACTCATTAATAAAGCCAGTAATACCACCGGCAAATACATATAACTTCCAAACATTACTTTTCTTGCCCGGCTTACATCCATATTTTTATAAAGATTAACGCATCGCATGATCATAAAAATATTTGCCCCCAGCACTAATCCTACACTTATAATACCTTTTACATCATCATAACTGCACATGCCGGTTAAAAAAGGTAGCAATGTTACAGGCAATAACAACAATGAATAGATCACTGTCTGTAGTGCTGTAAATTTTGTAGGCCCTTTTTCTGCTGGTAACAATTTAAAGCCTGCAATCGAATAATCCTTATGCGCCACCCAGGCTATTGCCCAGAAATGGGGAAATTGCCACAAAAATTGAATTGCAAAAAGAACCCAACCACCCAATGATAATTCACCCTCGCCAGCCGTCCAACCTATCAGGCAGGGCAATGCCCCGGGCACTGCGCCAACCAAAACAGCGATTGAACTTACTTTTTTCAGCGGCGTATAAATAAATGCATATAGAAATAAACTAAACGCCGCCAGGCCTGCCGATAACCAGTTCAAATAATGACCCAGGATGAAAACTCCGATAGCGCCGGTTATCAAAGAAAACAGCCATCCATGAGTTTCACTCATTCTGCCCGCTGCAACCGGACGTTTCCCGGTGCGCATCATCAATGCATCGGTATCCTTTTCAACCACCTGGTTGATTGCATTAGCACTTCCTGTTACCAGCATCCCACCTGCAAAGAGCAAAAATATCCTGAACCACTTATCCTCGTACGCTTCAAAACCACTTGTCAGCATAAAGCTTATCACACTGCTGAACACTACCATTATACTCAGCGAAAGCTTTACCAGTTGAAAATAATCTTTAATGCTTTGCATCACCAGGTATCCTCCCCGCCTTCTCCGCAATAGGAGGCAACCATTTCCCAAGGCCTGCTTATTTTCTTAATCCTATAATATTTCAAACAGCTATTATTCATATTTCATTCTTGTTCACAAATTCATTCAATTCTTAGGACCTATTACAAGTCCGTTTCGAAACTTTAATGCTTACTCTCATTCGCACCCACAGGCTCCGTTTGGGGTATGAAATCTCTTCCATCTTTGCCATAATCATAAGGCCAGCGATGCACTTCTGGAATTTCTCCCTCCCAGTTTCCATGCCCCGGATTGATAGGCGTTGTCCATTCGAGGGTATTAGCACCCCAGGGATTTGTTGATGTTACTTTTCTTCCTTTTAAAATGGAATAAAAGAAATTAAACACGAACATCAATTGAACAGCAAAAACGATGATAGAAACTACTGTGATCATTTTATCAAGGTCGGCAAATCCATTAAAGGAAAGCCAGGTGCTTTTATCAAGATACCGGCGGGGGATACCTGCCAGGCCCTGGTAATGCATGGGCCAAAAGATCAGGTAAGCTCCAACTATTGTTACCCAGAAATGGATATAGGCCAGGGTACTGTTCATATGCCTGCCATACATTTTTGGAAACCAATGATAGATACCGGCAAACATACCAAACATAGAGGCCACCCCCATTACAATATGGAAATGCGCTACCACAAACATGGTATCATGCAAATGAATATCGATTGTAGAGTTGCCTAAAAAGATACCCGTTAAACCTCC
>JBPPMM010000045.1:0-17873 GCA_051306075.1 Chitinophagaceae bacterium | reverse complement strand
GTATAAGAAGGATAAGCTGTTTTTAATTTTGAAGTCTTCGCTGTCGCCTTTACATACATGGCTTCCACCTCTTTGTCTTTATTTACAAAAGTCTGTTCGGTAGTAAATGCTGTATTAATATCAGGATGGATATTCACATCGCCAGATGAAAGGTTTCTGAAACCTACAGACATGGCCAGTGATTTTTCAGTGTTATTAAGAAACTCAATTGCGGTAAGGCGCTGAGCATCCGCATCGGTTACGGCCTCCGCTACACCTTTTAACCGGCCTACTTCCTGGGCCCGCCTGATAGCCACCTCCCTGGAAATTACAAACGTGGTAAATACACCCAGAAAAACAAGCCCGGATATGGGGTTAGGTGCCAGAATAAATGCATAACCGCTTCCCACTAAAAAAGGAATTGAACCCAGGCATATCACTTTGGCAGTTACATAGTTTTTGGCAATGGCAACTAACTTATCTCCAACATCAGTTTGTATTCCTCCTGGCCTTGCATAATACCCTGCAGGTAATTCAGTAAAAGAGTATTGAGAAGGATCCGGCATATTTCTTTGAAGCACATAGGCAAGCAGTTCCTTATCGCCGGGAGAAAGAGAATTCATTTGTAGAGTCCATTCTTCTTTTATTTGATTAAGCAGGATCATACTTTGAGCAGAGGGTTGAAAATTACTTCCCGCTACCACTTTTGAAACCGAGTCAATGCTCTTGTTTCTTTTATCGACATACTCATCTATTACTGCCATAGGGTTTGAAATCCGGGTATAATACTTTATCGTTAATTCCAAACCATTAGCCTGGCTTATACCGGGGATAGAAACGGAAACTTTGCCGGACGCGATAACGGGAACAATAAAAACATACGCAGAATCGCCGGAGGCATATCCTTTAACCGTGCTGGCGTTAAGAACGATATTCGTTTCTGCGGAAGTTATCTTTTTGTTGTATTTTATCATTATAGCATCTCCGGGTAATGCATTGTCGGCACTTAATGAAAGCGAGATAAGATCAGACACATCTTCTTTTTTTTGATTCTCTTTGGAACATCCCGCTAAGATTATAAAAAGCAGGATAAAGGGCAGGAATAATTGTTTCATATTTATTATTGGGTTTATTTCAAAAAATCTTCAGGCTTCCCGCACTTCACTGTTAAATTATCACTACCTGTTATTCTATTTCAATGCGTATGTTGAAAATTTCTGCCATTAGATTTTTCCTCCAGAGTTTGGAGATGGCGATAGTTGAATATTAAATAGAATAAAAAATTATGATTAACTGCAAATGCCAATAAATAATCATAATTCCATTTACCCCGAATCGGGTTTTGATATAAAAAGTCTGGAAGACAATAATCAGGAAAGTGTTTCATAGTTCCGAATTTTGGTTAGTAGTAATAATGGTGTGATGAGTCAGCAATTAAAAAACTTAATGTATAATATCTGCTCATCCGGATACTTAAAAGCTAAAAGTAAAACCTAAACAGTCTGCCTGCAATACCTGCTTGTAGGTATTTTATTGTACTTATTTCAGAAAACACAGAGTTCTTATAAGCATGCAGATATGTGTATGGCGGCAACCGGTCACTTACTTTATATTGGGCATGAAAAGAATACCAGTTTTCTTTTTATCAAATAATAATAAAATCAAACCACGTATTACGATTAATAATATATAGATATACATTTTTCAAATTTCAGTTTATACATTTCTATTACGTATTTTTAATCCCTTTAAAATATATCCTATATATTAAATCCGGAACCTGGATTCACATGAAAAACACTGCACTTACAGAATTAATTCATTCAATTACCGAACTTTTTCCCGGAAAGATCAAAGTGTTCCCAATTGCTCTACAAGAAAAATGCGTTACAGGCATTTCAAATTCTCTTCTGCATAAAAACTTCAGTCAGCCGCTAAATACGCAAACCGAAATGGAACTGGCGGAGCAAATGGCCATTTATTTGAGAGGTAAAAATCCGGGGCAGACTTACACCTATTTTTATCGAGTTAATACCAATAAGGCAATCAGGGAATGGAAATTCTGTTCAGCCAGGCTTTCAAATGAAAAAGATTTACTGACTGGGATTATCACTTTTACTTACGATTTGTCTGTGCTGAGTGAAGAAAAAAAAAGACTTTATAAAGTACTGGATAACGATCTGTTTTTTAAAGAACACCTGAATAAAATAGCCTCGTTGACTAAACGGGAAACCGAAATAGCAGGCTTACTTTCGGGTGGATGGAGTAACAGGCAAATTGCTTTGAAAAGTAATACCTCAGAACATACGGTTAATACACACCGAAAAAATATCAATCAAAAACTTGGAATTCAAAACCTGGCCGGCCTTTTAAGGTTTGCTGATGTTTTTGATTTTACAAACCCATTACCGGCATGAGAACCAAATTGACAGACAACGAAGCGTTTCAAATCAGCAATCAGCAGGTATTTACGCTGGAAAGTAAAATCAGATCCTTAGCGTTCTCTATCGATGAAATAGGAGATTATTTGCCAGGTCATGTGCTGGTCACTGATCTTTCCAGTTTAACAACAGAATATATGAACAAGAGCGGATGCAATATCCTGATGCATAGTGTAGCGGAATTAGCGGCACAAGGCCCGGAATATTTCAGCAGGTTTTTCGTAAAAGAAGAAATGGAGGTGATACTGCCCCGATACCTGGAGATATACAAAAAACAGGATACCACTGCTGTTTATAATTTTGTACATCGGGCAAAGCCCATCCGGGACCGATATTATAAATGGTATTTCGCTTCGGCCAAATTGCAGCAGATGCCTGGTAAAAAGAAGTCGGACAAACTTTTGGTGATCGTCAATGAAGTGAAATCAGCAGGTGACATGGCAAAAAAAATCAGTCATGTTTTGGATGAAAGCGAATGGATGAAAAAAAATTTTAGAAAATTTTGTACACTAACCCGAAGAGAAAAGGATATTATCTCGTTACTGGCCAATGGTAAAAGCGGTACCGAAATTTCTGAAAAATTGCTTATCTCCAGGCTAACAGTAAATACGCACCGCAGGAATATCATTGCCAAACTGGAAACAAAAAACTTTGCGGAGCTTTATAAGTTTGCTACCGGTTTTGGGTTGATTGAATAAGTTATGATAGGCAATAGGCAAAAACCCAAGATCAATAACTTAATAATCTCTGAACACTCTCATCCAACCCCGCTTTCGCCAGGAAATTATTTTCCAATTCTATACTGAACGGTATCGGCGTATCCAAACTTGCACAACGTATCACCGGTGCATCTAAAAATCCAAAACAGTGCTCCGCAATCCAGGCTGCAATTTCACCACCAATACCACCGGTCAACGTGTCTTCATGCAATATCAATACTCTGCCCGTTCGTTGCACGGCATCGCGGATGGCCATATAGTCCAATGGCAACAGGGTTCGTAAATCAAGTATATCAATAGAAACATCCGCATGCTCTGCTGCATAATCTTCGGCCCAGTGTACGCCAGCACCATAGGTAATGATGCTTAGGTCCTCTCCTTCTCTTACATGCCTGGCTTTCCCAATTTCTATTTCATAATATTCTGTAGGCACAGATCCGCTTATCTTTCTGTATAATGCTTTGTGTTCAAAAAACAATACAGGGTTGGGGTCGTTGATTGCTGCTATCAATAATCCTTTAGCATCGGCGGGTGTAGACGGATATACTACTTTTAATCCCGGTGTATGTACAAACCAGGCTTCGTTACTCTGGCTATGAAAAGGACCGGCACCTACACCGGCACCTGTCGGCATTCTTATTACCACATCCGCATTCTGACCCCAGCGGTAATGAATTTTTGCCAGGTTGTTGATGATCTGGTTAAAGCCCACGGTTACAAAATCGGCAAACTGCATTTCCATCATACTCTTGTACCCTTCCAGGCTTAATCCCAATGCAGCTCCTACAATTACACTTTCGCATATGGGTGTATTTCTCACTCGCTCTTTGCCAAATTCCGCTACAAACCCTTCCGTTATCTTAAATGCCCCTCCATATTCCGCAATATCCTGTCCCATCAATACCAGGTTGGCATGCTGCTGCATACTTTGATGAAGGCCTGCTTTTATAGCATCAATAAAACGATGCTCTGAGGAGGGAAATGAAGAATCAGAATAGGTCTTTGAATTATCAATAATACGGGGACTTCCATGTTGTCCCGGATTTTTTCTTTCAGCATAAACATCACTTAACTCTTTTTCCGGGTCTGCCATGATAGGTTTTGTATTGTTGCCGGCAGCAAGTTCATGGTCAATTTTATCTTTAAATTCTTTTTTTATGTTTTCTACATCAGCTGCAGATAAAATATTTTGATGCACAAGGAATAGCTCGTAAATTTTTACCGGATCCTTTTTCTCCCAGAGTTCAAAAAGATTATTTGGAACATATTTCGTACCACTTGCTTCCTCGTGGCCCCGCATGCGAAACGTTATTGCTTCTATCAAATAAGGCTTCTGGTTTTTGATACAATATTCCCTAACACCTTTTATGGTATCATAAACCTGCAGCAGGTTATTACCATCTATCTGCACTCCCTCCATTCCATAACCCTTTGCTTTGTCCACCAAACTGATGCAGCGATATTGCTCACTGGCAGGAGTACTTAATCCATATCCATTATTTTCAATTAAAAAAATAACGGGAAGGTCCCATACCGCGGCCACATTCAGAGCTTCATGAAAATCACCTTCACTGGTACCACCTTCGCCTGTGAAAGCGAGTGAAACCTTATTTTCTTTTTTTAATTTATAAGCCAGCGATACACCATCTGCAATTGCTAATTGCGGGCCCAGGTGAGAGATCATACCGCAGATATAATGATCACGGCTTCCAAAATGAAAACTTCTTTCTCTGCCCTTACTATATCCCTCCTGCGCACCCTGCCATTGCATAAAAAGTTTACTCAATGGCATCCCTCGGCTGGTAAACACACCTAAATTGCGGTGCAATGGCATGATCCATTCGTCATTTTGTAAAGCGAGAGTGGCGCCAACTGCTATGGCTTCCTGTCCTATGCCACTGAACCATTTTGATATTTTTCCCTGCCGCAAAAGAATGAGCATCTTTTCTTCTATCATGCGGGGATAAAGAATATGCCGGTAAAAATTGATAAGCTGTTCGTTGGATAAATCTTTTTTATCGAAGACCATATTGCGAATTTCATGGATTAAAGGATAACTACCAAGACCTGTGATTTCGCTGCAGGATGATTGAAGAAAGAAAGATGAATTGCTAAATAATTATGAAAATAAAAATACAACGGGTGAATCCGGCATTATTTTTCGGTTATTTACACCATGTTTAAAATCCTGGCTCTGTCTGTTTGTTCACTGGTAATAATAACTCAAACCTTAATTGCTCAAATCCCCTCTTCCCCGGATAATTATTATACAACATTTGATGATCAGTTAACACTGCGCTTGTACCTGGCAAAAAAATATACTTCTTTGATCATGAAGGCTCCGCCACCCGTTCAATCTCTCAGGTACAGGCCCAACAGCCTGACCACAATGGGAATAAACGGAACTTATAAATCTCTTTCACTGAGCTTTGGTTCAGGATTTGGATTTTTAAACCCCAATAAAATCGAAAAAGGGAAAACCCGTTCATTTGATTTTCAAACCCATATTTATTCGCATGATTGGGTTACTGATATCTATGCACAATTTTATAAAGGATATTATCTGTCCTTAGGCGGACCCTCCGGAACCACGGATAAAAATTATTATGTAAGACCGGATGCAAAAGTTATGTTGCTGGGTACATCTGTTTACCGATTGTTGAATGGAGATAAATTTTCTTATCGTGCTGGTTTTTCTCAAAGTGAATGGCAAAAAAAATCAGCCGGTTCGGTATTGCTTGGAGCAGAAATATATTACGGTACAATGAAAGGTGATAGTGCACTGGTTCCTGGTAATATCAGTGTTTATTATCCGCAACGGGGAATTGAAAGAGTCAGACTACTGGAGCTGGGGCCCGGAGCCGGTTATGCTTATACAGCCGTGTGGGAAGAAAATTTTTTCCTCACCGGCAGTGCTACCATTAATGGTGATATCAGTATGGTAAAAGAAACATCCGCTGAAGGATCTGCAAACCGGGTTTCAATTAGTCCCAATGCTACTTTACGTGCAGTAGCCGGTTACAACAGCGAGGAATGGGCAGCTACTATTTCCTGGTTACACAATACTACCAATGCCAAAGGCCAGTCATCCAATTACGAATATGGAATAAAAACAGGAGAGTTCAGAATTACACTGGCCAAACGTTTTACCCCCGGCAAAAATCTTAAAAGGAAATTGGACACGGTTGTTGAAAAACTGCCATAAACAAAATAACCGCAAGTAACCTGAGGATAAAATCCTGATGGGAATTATTTTTTTAAGTGGAAACAAAAAAAACCGGGATACTGTTTTATACTACAACAAGTTCATAAAAATCTTCGGGTAATAAATATTTGTTGGCCAGCTCCTGCAATTCCTTTGGCTTAATATTTTTAATGATGTCGATAGATTGATAAAAATAATTTTCATCCAGGTTATTCAAGATAATATTCTTCCACCGGTTAATGATATGAAAGGGGCCATCCAAATCTCCTAAAACTGTACCCATTAAGAAATTTTTTACCAGTAATAATTCATTGTCTTTCACTAATTCCTCCCGCAATATTTTCATTTCTTTATATGTTTCGGAAATGGCTGGCTCACAAACATCTTTCCCCGCTTCTGTACTTATCATCCAGGCGGCTTCATGCAGGTGATTTTGGAAATAACTATGAATGCCATATGTATAACCTTTGTCTTCACGAATATTATCCATTAACCGCGACCCGAAAAAGCCACCAAACAGGGTATTCAATACCTGTGCCTGCATATAATCAGGGTGGTGGCGGGTAATAAAAGGTCTTGCTATCCGGATAGAACCCTGCACTCCGTTTGGATCATTTGCGATGCGGTACTTCTTTTCTGTTTCGCTATTTATAATATATTTATTTTCTGCCACTGATTTGTTGGAAAGGTCTCCAAAGTTTTCATTCAGCAATTGCTCCAAATTTTCCGGTAAACGGCCGGCAACAAACATGATGAACTTGCCCTGCTGGTAATAATTTTTATAGAATTCAAGCAATTGCTCTTTAGTCAAACTGTCAAAATCTTCTTCGCGGCTATATCTTCCATAAGGGTGCTGATCACCGTATAAATAAACATCTATCAAGCGGCCAGCTACAAATTCACTTTTCTTCAGGTTCACTTGTAGCCGCTGTTTCAGGTTTTGAGTAGCAATAGCCAGCTCCTCCTCAGGGAAAATACAATCTGTCAATAACTCTCTCACTACGGGTAACAATTCTTTGACGTGCTTTGTCAGGCAATGCAATGTAACGCTGGCTGTTTCACTTTGAGAACTCCGGTTAAGATAAGAACCGTAATATTCGAAATGTTCATTAACCTGGAACGCCGTTTTAGTGGATGTGCCATTTTTCAGCATCATGTTGGTGATAGCGGCCACCAGGTTTTTTTCTTCGTACCAGTTTCCGGCATAAAAAACCCATTCGAGTGATATCACTTCATCAGCGCCTGCTTCTATGGTGTACACCTCAACTCCGTTTTTTAATATTATTTTATTGTACGGCTTGAGGTGCAGATTAAAATTCACAGCATCAACAATCGGCGGAGCCATTTTCCTGTCCATCATTTTATTCTTTTCGGTTGGTCAACGATTTAATTATTTGCTAAGTACCAGATTGTATTGCTGTTTTCACTTCTGAAAATATTCCTGCTTTCTTCCAGCACATCCTGTGTTGTAATGGCCGCATACTTTTCCAATTCGGTATTCATTAAAGCTGCATCGCCCAACAATTCATATTGGGCCAGGCTACTGGCCCTGTTCATCACACTCATATCTTCAAAGGCAATCATACTTTCCGTTTTATTTTTTACTTTTTGCAGTTCAATTTCCATTACGGGCTCTGCTTTCAAACCCTGCAATACTTCATCCACTCCCCTTTCTGCGTCTTCCGGTTTTATTCCTTTTACCAGCTTTCCTTCAATGGCCAGTAGTCCTGCATCCGTGCTGCCAGAATGATGACATTCAATATGGCTGAATAATTGTTTTTCTTTCACCAGTGATTGATATAATCGTGACGAACCTCCTCCTCCTAATATTTCTGAAAGAAGGTCGGTTGTATAATATCTATTTTCCAACCGGGAAGACATATGCCAGCATTTATAAATTGCATCCAAAGGCACATCAGCTCTGAGCTCAAGGCTGCGGGCTTCTGCTTGTGGTGGCTCTTGCGGCAGCATCCGGTTATATTTTTCACCCGCAGGAATATCACCAAACCATTTGTCAGCAAGCTCCTTTACTTTATCCACTTTTATATTGCCGGCTAACACCATAATGGCATTTACAGGCCGGTAATATTTAAAGAAGAATTTTTTTACTTCGTCTAAACTTGCATTCTCAATATGCGATAATTCTTTGCCAATCGTCATCCACCGATAAGGATGTTGCCTGTAAGCCAGCTCTCTCATCTTATGCCATGCATCGCCATAGGGCTTATTAAGATAGTGTTCCTTAAATTCTTCTACCACCACTTTTCTTTGTACCTCCAGGCTTTTTTCACCAAAGGCGAGTGATAGCATGCGATCACTTTCTAACCAGAAAGCTGTTTCCAGGTTTTCAGCCGGAACCTGTAAATAATAATTGGTCAGGTCATTAGTAGTGTAGGCATTATTTTCGCCGCCAGCCATTTGCAGGGGTTCATCGTAATTCGGAATATTTACCGATCCCCCAAACATCAGGTGTTCAAACAAATGTGCAAAGCCTGTACGTTCCGGATCCTCATCTCTTGCACCTACATCGTACATGATATTCATTACCGCCATAGGCGTTGATTCATCCTGGTGCACAATAACACGAAGGCCATTGGGCAGTGTAAATCTTTCAAATTGTATCATAGTGTGTTAACAGCGGTTAATTAATAAAGTTCAGGCCATCATTTTAAAATGGTTCGCAAAAATATTGAAGTAAATGGAGAAACCGGGGTGAAAGAATAATACCGTAATTCTATTTATTTATTGCCAGTTCTTTATTGCTAATTTAAACACCGGAAATAGAGATGAAAATAAAAAAACAATTATTCTTAGTGAAAGATGTTAATAAAATAATAGTGAGCCCTGCCTAAAACGATCATGTGCAAAATTTATAAAGTGCGGGAACCAGGTCTTTAGCATGACTAACCCTAAGCTGAATAATTAAAAAAATTCTTATTTTTTTACAAAATGCTTTTTACCCTCATTTCTATTTCAATTAACTCTCCACCCCGGCGCAGAATAAGTTTAACTTTTGTATTGGGGGCAAGTAGAGCTATTTTGTATTTATTAAAGTTTTGGGAAAAATCGTTATTTACTGCCACCAGAACATCTCCTTCCATTATTCCCGCAACATCAGCTGGTGAACCTTTCACTACACTGCCCAATTCAATTTGTCCGTTAATCAGGTATAAATCGATTCCTGAATAAGAATAATCAAAAGGATCTCTAAAATGGGAATTCGGTATAAGATGAATATCCCGCCGGGGATAATTGAATATAACGTTAAAGCGTCTTAAAATGTCATTTCCGATTAGCCCGCCCAGGTATGGATAAGAAGTAACATTGTATGTGTCTTCAAAAATATAAGTAGGAATCTTTCTAAACCGATAGGGTCCTATTTTTAGTTCTGTTACAATGGTTAAATTCATGCTGATCTTGCCCCCTATACCCTCACCATCTTTTGGCCAATATTTCCGTTTTTTTTTAATCAATGCACTGTCCTCTGCAAAATCTTGTGATAGCATCAGGCAAACACCTGCACCTATATCATGAAGGAATCTCATGTTATAAGTATTTTCATCTTTAATGCGGGCATACTGAACAGGCAAAGTACTTATGATCGGCTTAAACAAATATCCACCTTTGGGATAACGGATAGTGCCTTTGCTGCAAATATCTAATTTGAGACTATCGTAGTCTATTTTAACAATATACCGGCTCAGCAATGAGTAACCGATAATTCCGTCTATTTGCTCTCCATAAACGCTGGTCAGCACAGAATAATCATTGACATGGAAATTAAGGCTATCAACGGTGAGATTTGGAAACCGGAGCTTCCGGTTATATAGAAATCCTACTTTTTTTATTCCCGCAATGCCTCTTATAGTTCTATCGGAAGCTTCCGGTTCTAATTTCAGATAAGCTACCGTGGATGAATCAAGAGAAATGCCACTGCTGCCGGTATCCAGAATAAAGTGAAGGGTATCCGGAAAATCATCCAATTGTGCATTTAGTAGCACGACACCCCCGGTGAGCTGGGTAAAAGAAATTCTGGTCAATAGCCTGGAAACGGGTTCAATAAATTCTTCCTGCGCCCGTGCCTGTAATACTCCATACAGCAACACTACAACCAATCGTAGCTTAAAACTCTTCATAGGTTAGCAGTTCAATATTTAATTATTAATTCAAAAACTATGGTACACACTTGACAGCCTGATCCATATTCTATTAAATTTAGGCCAATACACCACATAAACAAAACCGCACAACCCTTTTCTTGTTATACCATTGTATTTTTGCTCCCCGGTATGCCCGGTAATTTAAAAACCCCTGTATGTTATCACCCGATTTATTAGAGCGAGCATTAAAGTTTGAGTTCTTATCTGCAGAGGAGGGTGTTTTTCTTTATCATCATGCATACCTAACCGATCTTATGTTTGTAGCCGATGAACTTCGAAAAAAACAAGTTCCGCATGGTAAGGTTACCTGGCAAATAGACCGTAATGTAAATACAACCAATGTATGTGTTGCCAATTGCAAGTTTTGTAATTTTTTCCGCATACCCGGCCACGCAGAAGCATATGTTACAGATATGCCTGTTTACAGGCAAAAAATTGAAGAAACATTAAAATACGGTGGCGACCAGTTATTGTTACAGGGAGGACACCATCCCGAACTGGGCTTACAATTTTATGTCAATACGTTTCGCCGGATAAAGGAGGAATTTCCCTCAATTAAATTGCATACACTGGGACCACCTGAAGTAGCGCATATTACCAAACTAGAAAAAAGTACGCATCGCGAAGTGTTGACGTCTTTAAAGGAGGCTGGTATGGATTCATTGCCAGGCGCCGGTGCGGAGATACTGGTTGACCGTGTACGCCGGTTGATATCAAAAGGGAAATGTGGCGCCCAGGAATGGTTGGATATAATGTATGAAGCCCATCAATTACATATCACTACATCCGCTACCATGATGTTTGGACATGTAGAAACAATTGAAGAACGCTTTGAACACCTTGTAAAGATCAGAGAAGTGCAAAACCGTAAACCTGCAGAGGCAAAAGGTTTCCTGGCTTTTATACCGTGGACCTTCCAGGATGTAGATACACTGCTGGCAAAAATTCGTGGGGTGCAAAATCTTACAACCGCAGATGAGTATATTCGGATGATTGCACTTAGCCGCATTATGCTTCCGAATATTAAGAATATACAGGCTTCGTGGCTTACAGTAGGGAAGCATGTCGCACAGATCTGTTTGCATGCCGGGGCGAATGATTTTGGAAGTATCATGATTGAAGAAAATGTGGTGAGTGCGGCAGGTGCCCCTCACCGTTTTACTTATAAAACTATACAGGATGCTATTCTTGAAGCCGGCTTCGAACCGCAACTTCGCAATCAACAATATGAATGGAGAAAAATTCCGGAAAATATAGTGGAGCAGGTGGTAAACTATTAATAATAAAAACACGGAATAAATTTTCAGTATAAGTATATGATTTCAAAAAATCAAACAAACTCTTCAACTACATTTTATTGGTTCAGGAAGATCGCATTTGCAGAAGGGATTTCTTTTCTTATTTTATTGATGATCGCTATGCCTTTGAAATATTTTGGTGACTTACCTGTAGCCGTTACCATCACCGGCGGATTGCATGGATTTTTGTTTGTAGCGTTTGTTTTAATGGCCTGCATAGTAAAAATGAAATTTAATAAAGATGCGGGCTGGCTGGCTAAATCATTCATTGCCTCTATATTACCATTTGGAACTTTATGGATGGACCATCACCGATGGAAAAAGGAATCCATTGAAATTATACATGCCAGGAACTAATCTTTCTTTTTCTCTTTTGCAGGTTATATTTTTTTATGATTAATAAACTTTAGCTGCTGGTTATTTAAATAATGCATACATTTCCAGTTTATCCGGTAATAAATGCTGGCTAATTATGGCCTGGAATATCTAACTGGTATAAAAAAAATTAATTCTGCTTATAGAAAGATAGAAATTCGGGTATAACAAAATTGAGAATTTCCGTATTTTTCAGAACCATTTAACCCATCCGGCCACATTTCCTGGCGCATGCCGGATGCCAATAACAAGAATAAATAGTAATTCGGTAATTTTTTGACTGCCAGATCATGAGAAAGCAGTTTCTGGCATCAAAGATGAAGGTAATGTGCGAACTAAAGATCCACTACCAGAAACCGACCTGAAAAACTAAACTGATATGCTAAAAATTCTTATTGCCGATGACCATGCAATTGTCCGCAAAGGGTTAAAACAATTGCTCCTTGAAGAATATCCCTCAGCCAGTATCGGTGAAGTTTCTGATACAGAAGAATTGATAAGCCAGGTAATGAATAATGGCTGGGATATTGTTATTTGTGATATGAACATGCCGGGCCGCAGCGGCCTGGATGGTCTGACGCATATAAAGCAAATTTCGCCTGAGTTACCGGTTTTAATAATGAGTATGTACCCGGAGGATCAGTATGCGCTGAGAGTTTTAAAGGCCGGCGCTTCAGGATATCTTCAAAAAGAAAGTATTCATGACGATATCATAAAAGCCATACAAACAGTAAAACTTGGTAAAAAATTTATTACTCCCAGTATCGCTGAAAAGCTGGCTGATGCCTACCAAAATAATAACAATAAACAACCCCACGATTTACTTTCTGACCGGGAATTTGATGTCTTTAAATTAATTGCAGCGGGCAAAACCGTAACGGATATCGCCACCCGGTTATCACTCAGCACTACCACCGTAAGTACCTACCGGTCAAGAGTATTAGAAAAAATGAGTATAAAATCAAATGCAGAATTAACCCGGTATGCACTTGAAAATAAACTTATTTAATAATATATATTAGGATTATTTGTAGTATAAAGTCTACATTATTTCAAAAACCCAGGCTACACATATCCCCGGGATGAAGCGCTATTTTGCAAACCGGCGTCATAGTGAATTCCAGCTTTCCTGTGCCTTTTATATATATGCTAAGGATATTAATCGCAGACGATCACCCGGTTGTTATGCAAGCACTAAAAAAAATGCTATGGGAAGAGTTCCCTGGAGTTTTTGTTGATGAAGCAACAGATACTCCAACTCTTCTTGAAAAGGTTGCAGGCGATAGCTGGCACCTCGTGATCTCTGATCTGGCTATGCCGGGTGGAGGTGGTTTTTTAGCACTCCAAAAAATTAAATCCGCAAAAAAATTATTACCTGTCATAATACTCAGTACTCATCCTGCGGATCAATATGCAACCCGCATATTAAAAGCCGGGGCTGATGATTTCATTTGTAAAGATTCCCTTCCCCTGGGGTTAATTAAATCTGTGCGTCGAATTTTGGGTTCAGAACAAACACCATGTCAATATTAATTGCGCTCCAACCCCCGAATTATTGAATTGTTTATTGTAAAAAACATTGAACCGTTCTGCCTGTATAATCGAATATGTCAAACCGACTTTGCTTATATTCTTTTGCATTAAAAAACAGGTAAACATTATAAATAGAAAACATTTTTTTACTTTGCCCCTGCTGAATTAGGGATCATTCAAATTTTTCCTGGTAAACATTGATTCATCCCGGTATACCCGGATGATCATCCGGACATATTTCATATGAGCAAACAAATAAATGGCAATTCTATTTCTGATATTATTTTCAATTATTCTTATCCTGTTCACAATACTCACATACAGGATATATGCCATTGGAAAAACAAATAATAATTCAGAAACACCTGAACAAATAATTGAGAAAGCAGGTCACATCCAGGGATGGATTTATACTGCTATGGTATTATCGGTTTTAGGTATAATTACATGTATATACTTTGTTGTCAGAGGAACTCTTTGGGAAGGCCATTTAATGGAATGGATGAATATTGTAGTGCGGGTAATGCATGTCACTTTTGGAATAGCATGGATAGGTGCATCTTTTTACTTTGTTTTTCTTGAAAATGCATTGAACCGGAAGGAAAACATCCGAGATGAAATAGCAGGTGATCTTTGGGCTGTACATGGTGGAGGTTTTTATTACCTGGAAAAATATAAGGTAGCACCAAAAGAAATTCCAAAAGATCTTCACTGGTTTAAGTACGAAGCCTATTTTACCTGGATTTCCGGTTTAGGTTTACTTTTCATCATTTATTATTTCAATGCCTCCGCCACACTTATAGATCCCGGCGTGATGAAACTAACTGTGGCAGCTGCAATTAGTATCAGCCTTGGCTCTTTTATTGTAGCCTGGCTTTTATACGATTGGATGTGTAAATCAGCATTGGTAAAAAGCAAATGGGTTTTCACCATTACCGGTATTGTGTTATTAATTGGCTTTTCCTTTTTTTACAGTCATGTTTTCAGCGGCCGGGCAGCCTTTATACACTTCGGAGCCATGATAGGCAGCATCATGGTGGCCAATGTATTTTTTGTCATTATTCCTTCTCAAAAGGCGATGGTGAACGCAGCCAAAAAAGGAATGTTGCCCGATCCCGCTAAGGGGAAAAATGCACTTTTCCGCTCCATTCATAATAACTACTTTACTCTACCGGTTTTGTTTGTCATGGTCAGCAATCATTTTCCCGGCACGTTTGGAAATAAATATCAGTGGATCGTTCTGGCAGCAATATCCATTGGAAGCGCCGGTATCAAGCATTGGCTCAACCTGAGAGAAAGAGGGCAATTATCCGTATGGATCTTGCCCGCTTCAGTTTTATTGCTACTCTCAGCAGCTTATGTAACTGCTCCAAACTCATCTTCAAATGAGTGCAAAGAAATAAGTTTTGCGCAGGTTAACTCTATAATTACTCAACGTTGTATAAGTTGTCATTCCTCCCGTCCAACTGATGATGTAAACATTTCACCACCCAATGGGGTCATTTATGACACACCGGATGATATCATAAAAAGGAAAGACCTTATAATGCAGCGGGTAGTCGTCACTCACACGATGCCTCAGAACAACAAAACAAATATGACATTGGAAGAAAGGGATATTATCAGGTGTTGGATTGAGCAGGGAGCTACTAACAAATAGTTTACTGTAACAAAAACTTCCATTGATTTAACAGCTTTCATACTCTCAATTAATACGGTGTTTATTTAGTTAACTTTAATGTCATTAATAATTCTATTTTGATCCGGTTTATACTAAATGAAAAAATGATCAGCACTGACCTGCCTCCCGGCATGGTATTGCTAGATTTTATTCGCTATCATCAGCATTTGATGGGTACTAAGATCGGGTGCCGCGAAGGAGATTGCGGAGCTTGTACCGTTTTAATTGGTGAATTAAAGAATGGAGAGTTGCATTATTTATCCATGACAAGCTGCCTGGTACCATTAGGTAATGTGAGGAAAAAGCATATTGTCACCATTGAGGGAATTAATCTGCCGCCTAATAAAAAAAATGAAATTATTTTAAATCCAATACAACAGGCAATATCTGATGAAGGTGGCACACAATGCGGGTTTTGTACACCGGGATTTGTTATTTCCCTTGCGGGATTTTGTTTAAGTAATAAAGAAGCTACAAAAGAAAATGCAATTGCAGCTGTTGATGGGAATATCTGTCGCTGCACCGGATATAAATCGATTGAACGGGCAGCGGGAAAAGTGGCTGAAATAATGAAAGAAAGAATTGGACAGGAATCAACTCAATTTGTAGCTAAGAAAAAAATCTTGCCAGACTATTTCGCTACTATAAAAAATAAAATGATCGCTATGGAAAATGGACAGCTTCCATTTCATCATTCACCCCTAACAACCCGTATGGCAGCCGGTGGTACTGATATATTTGTACAACAGCCAGATGAATTAAAGCATGCTGACATGCGATTTCTTTTTGACAACCCCGGCCTAAAAGGCATTTCAAGAGAGGGTGATAAAGTAATTATAGGAGCTTCTGCAACCGTTACCGATCTGAAAGATTCTCCTATAATAAATAAAATATTTCCTTCCTTTCAGCATTATGCCAGGTTGATTTCTTCAACACCCATACGCAATATGGCTACCCTTGGAGGAAATTTTGTTAATGCCTCACCGATAGGAGATTTTACTATCTTTTTTTTAGCACTGGACGCCCAGCTACTATTAAGTGATGGACAAACAAAAAGAGAATTACCATTAAGGAAATTGTATAAAGGATATAAAACTCTGAATAAAAAACCCGAAGAGTTTATAGAACAGCTTTGGTTTCTTGTGCCGGGCGAAAATAATTTCTTTCATTTTGAAAAAGTAAGCAAACGTACGCACCTGGATATTGCCACTGTAAATTCAGCAATTAGTTTAGCAATGAAAGGAAATATAATAGAAAGTGGAAGGATTTCCGCGGGTGGAGTGGGCCCGGTGCCTTTGTATTTACAAAAGACATCTGAATTTATAAGAGATAAAACAAATTCAGATTCATTCATCCGGGAAGTGGTTGAGTTAGCACAATCAGAAATTTCACCTATCAGCGATGCAAGGGGAACGAAAGAATATAAACGAATATTACTGGGTCAGCTAATTAAAGCGCATTTTATATCATTACAGGAAAGTGAAATTGATTCATGAAAAAGTTTAATTGCATTGAAACCAGATAAAGCAATAGAACCAGACAGGAATGAACTCCAAAATGGTGGAGGCAACATGGATTCGTACGCTCATGTACGAGGGGAATCCGTATATCTGGATGATATACCATTACAGGCCGGAACTTTGTTTGCTGCAGTATTGGACTCACCTGTTGCCCATGGAAAAATAAGTTTATTGAATACCACAGAAGCTGTGGCGCTGCCAGGGATTATAAGAATTTTTACTGCGCAGGATATTCCCGGAGAAAACCAGATTGGCGGTATTGTTCCCGATGAGGAACTACTGGCATCTGATCATGTCCATTTTTGCGGAATGCCAGTTGCGCTGGTAGTAGCCGAAACTGAGGAATTAGCAAAGGCGGCAATAAAAAAAATAATATTAGAAATTGAGCCTTTACCTGTTATTACAGATCCCAGGGAAGCAAAGGAAAAAGGCGAATTAATCATTCCTCCACGGACATTTTCTATTGGCAATACAGATGATGCATGGCAACAATGTGACCACGTTTTTGAAGGCGAAACAAAAACAAACGGGCAGGAACATTTATATATCGAAACACAGGGTGCTTTTTCCATACCGGCTGAAAATGGCGCCATTAAGATTTATTCGTCCACCCAGGGTCCGACAGCCGTGCAACGCACTGCGGCCAGGGTACTTGGTTTGTCCATGAATAATATAGAAGTAGATGTAACAAGGCTTGGCGGTGGATTTGGAGGAAAGGAAGACCAGGCCACTACCTGGGCTGTTCTTTGTGCACTCGCAACTTTTTATTTAAAAAAGCCAGTAAAATATTCATTGCACCGGATGGAGGATATGCGAATGACAGGCAAGCGTCATCCTTATTCATCTGATTTTAAAATCGGGTTGAATAAAGATTTAAAGATCCTGGCATATGAAGCTACCTTTTACCAAAACGCCGGCGCCGCTGCGGATCTTTCACCTGCGGTAATGGAAAGAACATTGTT
>JBPPMM010000035.1:0-3365 GCA_051306075.1 Chitinophagaceae bacterium | reverse complement strand
TTTATTGGACCTGACTACACGGTCACCTTTCCTTTTAAACTGTCGTCAGCAGTGGAGGGCAAAGCTGAGTTGGGAATGATACGGGATAATCAGATCCTGTTTCAGAAAGAACTGGCAAAAAATGAACACCTCTTTTTTCAATCCTTGCAAGGTTTTGGGGACAGTTCAAAAGACTACGATATTAAAATTGAAAATAAAAAGACTGGAGCCGCCGTCAGAATAACAAGCGATCAGCCCATTTCAAAATTGGTTTTCTGGTCGGCGCAAAAAACAATATGTCCCGAACCCTATATAAACATAAAGATCAAACCCGGTGAAACATTTAACTGGACCATTAATTACGAGTTCTATATTACCGGCAACAAAAAATCAGAATAAGAAATAAAGATATTTGTTGCTGCGGGAGCATTATTTATTTCAATAAGCTCTGGTAAAAAATTAATGACACTTCCCTGGGTCAACGAAGAAAAAAAATCTGGTTTGCAGTACATAAACATTATTCAAAGCAATTATTTATGAAAAGAAACAGAAGGGACTTTATCAGAAATTCATCAGCAGTGGCAGCACTGGCTTTTACCGGAACAGCTGCTGCATCCGGACTTTTAAATGAAGAGCATACAACATCAAGCCAATCCTTTAAAAAAATTCAATGGCCGCTTTCAGAAGGCCCGCATACACCCAAACTGGTAATGGGCTGTCCGCTCAATGCCGGTGTAAAACAAATGAGGCGTTTAAAACAGATCGGGGTTAATCATATAAGTACGGGAGGCTGGACCAACCAGGAAGCGTTGAGCAATCCCCCAGGCTGGAAGGTTAGTGAATTAAAAGGCTACATGAATAAGTTTAAAGAAAATGGGTTAACATTAATAAACCTGATGCACCCAGTTGGAACAAACATTGTTTTGGGACGTGATGGCCGGGATGCAGAAATTGAAATATTTAAAGAATCACTTCGTGTAGCGGGAATATGTGGATTACCAACGGTTGAATATAATTTTTATGTTGACCGTTTGATCGAAGGATATTTTGAGGTGGAAGGAAGAGGTGGTTCAGGAGTAACCGGTTTTGATTACAGCAAAGTAAAAGACCTGCCTGCCAAACCGGAAATAGGTATACATAAAGCTGATAAAATTTGGGCGAACCTCGGCTATTTTCTCAAAGCAGTAATTCCGGTTGCTGAAAAAGCAGGTGTACGCATGGCCTTGCATCCCAACGATCCGGTATCACAAAAAAGCCATCAATCAGATCAGATCATGGCCAATCTTACGGCATGGAAAAGATTGATAACGATCGTTGACAGCCCGGCCAATGGAATCACTTTTGATTGTGGTGTTACCCGCGAACTGGGTGAAGACCCGGTGGAGGTTTGTAAATACTTTGGTTCCCGTGATCGCATCAATCATGTGCACTATCGGAATGTGATCTCAGAAATTCCCTACGATAAGTATACCGAGGTTTTTATTGATGAAGGTGAAGTGAATATGTTTGCCATCATGCAGGAACTTTTTAACCACGGGTATACAAGAGGCCTGTATGCCGAACATCCGCATATTCTCGACTATGACCGGGAACATCCGGGTGGTGAAAAAAGAAGCGGCGGTATGGCAGGTGGCGGCGGCGGCGGCGGATATGCCGCGGAATGTTTTAATGTTGGCTTTGCACGGGCCATGATGTTTGCAGTGATGTCGATGCGGGATAAATGAGAAAAATGTAATGAAACTTCTTTTCATTATACCGAAATTATAAAATCTAAATAGGAACTACTACCTGCATTCTATTTTTTCCCGTAACAAAATTATTTATTCGCCCCTGTCTATTCCTCCGTCAATTTTGATGAAAGGCCTGAGACACAAATTCCAGCACTTCAGGTAAGGCCTCACGCCAGTACACCCAGCTATGTCTTCCGTCGCGGATCCGAAACTCATGGGGTATTTCTTTTTTTCGCATGGCAATATGCACCAGTGAATTTCCTTCAAATAAAAAATCATCATCGCCGCAATCAATATACCAGCGAACGGATTTTTTTAAACTGTCCGGCATGGCATTAACCAAAGCCTGTACACTCTGGCGATTAAAATATTTTACGATCAATGAATCGGCGATATTCGGATTGTCTCTCGTTACCCTTGTTTTTGCATCTTCCATAGTGAGTGGTCCCGTTCCGGCACTCAGCGGGCAGGCGGATGAAAATAATTCAGGATGATGCAATGCATAGGTAAAGGATCCGTCGCCGCCCATAGATAAACCACTCACGGCTCTGAATCTTTTTTCTGATTTGATGCGGTATTTTTTTTCAACAAAAGGCATCAGTTCTTCAAAGAAAAAATCTTCATACCGCCAGCTGCCTGTAGCATTGTTGGAATAACCCCGCTGTCCGGTGTTGGCATCCGGCATAATGATCACCATCGGAGTAGCTTTTCCTTCTTTGATCGCTTTATCTGCGTAATGTTTTACTTCACCAAATTGCACCCAGCCGGTTTGATCATCGCCCCCACCATGCAACAGGTAAAGAACCGGGTAACTGCGCTCGGACTGTTCATAATCGGGGGGCAGGTACACGGCATACTTCCGGTCCATTTTAAGTATGTTACTTTTCATAGAAAGATTGTCCATTACTTTCCCACCCTGCGAAAAACAAAAAACCGGCAGACATAAAAAAGCAGTAATTAAATAGTGCAATTGTTTTTTCATATATGGTTGCTTTAAGATTATTATTAAGTCCGGTTTAAAGTTAAGTGATTGAATTGCTATGATAATTAAAAAGAGTACTGAATTAAAATCATTAAATACAATTCACATTATTAATTACCGGTAAAAAGACGGAAGACTAATTCCTCTTACACCGTAAACAGGAATCGGCTCTCCCACTTCTATAGCGCCCAGGTCAGGTGCTTTCCCTCTATATCCATCATTTACATTTGGCAAAATCATTCCCATGTCCACTGCTTTTCCTTTTTGATTTAATGAAAAATTGATATCGGCCGCATGGTAAATACGGTGAGGAGTTGCAGGATCAGGAGCCTGCATGGACGTAAATATATCGTAGTCTATTTCTATACCATGCTTTTCCAAACCACTTGCTTCAGATAAATTTTTCAGTGTCGTGTATCCTTTTACATCTTTCTCTTTTATTGAATAATCACTTATTTGTCCGTTTGCAGGTGAACTCCAGAGATACTGATTTCCACCTGTTTTGTTTGGTCGGTATCCATTGTAATCATAGGTGGAATAAGTAGTCGCAACCGGGAATGCCGTAACAGGCCGGTTATCCGCATCCCCACCCAGGAATAAATTATTCCTGAAATGTGCATTGGAAAATATTTCTGTATTCCTGTTTTCACTTATAAACGTATTATGATAAACAT
>JBPPMM010000722.1:0-7047 GCA_051306075.1 Chitinophagaceae bacterium | reverse complement strand
CCGGAGTAGGGAACCAAATAAGAAAAAGGTTTTTGCAATGTGCGGATCAAAATATATTTTTTATCGGGCGACGGATCGATAAGCGTATACATAGAAGGCTTCCCGATTTTCGTTTCCATGCCCTTTGTATTTTTTACCAGTTGGGAGGTTAAATAAAATTCAACCAGCTGTTCATCGAAGGGGGTTTTGATCATATCCTGGTAAGTGGGCCTTGGAGAGGCTTTGCCGGCATTCTCCTGGATGCTGGGGCCTTTTGGTGCAGCAGGTTTCTGGGGAGCTGCGCCTGCTGGCTTTAATGTGCTGCGATATAATACTGTGTTATCGTCGTACCACAGATAATCACCGCCAAGTACATTTAATGCCGTCTTATTAATACGTGTTGCTTTTTGAGTGGCAATGTCGATAACATAAAGATCAACGCGGTTGCTGGTAGAATGTGTGAATGCGATCTTTTTTTGAACAGGGCTCCATTTTATATTGGCAGCAAAGAGGGGAGAAGGCAGGCCGGTGATCTTATACTCATTCTTATTGCTGATATTTTTCAGGTAAATATTATTTATGAAATTTTGACGGCTGGGTGAATAATTATTAGGATTGATACGGAGACCTGCGATGCGCAATTCGGGTTTGGCTAATTCGGCTACCGAAGGGTAGCTATTGGTTTCTGTTAATAACATCCATTCACCGCTTCCATCGATGCTGACAGTGGGGGTTGGCTTGGCGAGCAACATATTGGTAATGTCGTTGGGTGGGGTTTTATATCCATCATCCTGGGAATAGGTACCGATGCTGATAATTAAAAATGAGAAAATAAAAAGAAGACGGAAAATGTTCATGCGTTGTTATTTTGGATTTTCAAGATAAGGAAATTAGTGCGGCCTTCAGGGCAGTAATTTTAATATAAAAGGTTTAGTTTTTTATTGAAATTTCATTAATAGGTTTGTTACACTTTATTTACTTTTTTGCCTTGACGCAAAAAAGTAACAAAAAAAGTCAATGAAAAAAGAATGCTCCGCCTTTTTTCAAGGCCCACGCACAGTGACTCCGAAGAGTTGAAAATTGATTACTTCATCGGACTGATAAATGAAGACACTGCTTCGTGATATCCGACTACACTGGAGGCACTACTTTTTCGCTTGCCCTTTAATAGAAGAAAGTGTTTTTTTATTGGCGAAAAAGAGGTGATGGAAGATTCATTCTGATTGGAAGAAATGTGAATCGATTCTATTCCCGCATCAAGGCAGATCTGTCACCTAAGCAGCCTTTGCTTTTTGAAAATGCTTACAACAATCAGTGTTTCCGAAAATGTTGAGTAAAGAGATAAAGATGATATGGTAGGTATAAAGCTTGGATTTGCAATCAAGCACCGTCCTTCTCTCTTCAGAGAAGGATAAGAGGATGAGGCCTCATAAATAACGACAGAGCCAAAAAAGCGACACCGGAGGCACTGCTTTTTCGCTTGTCTTTTTATATTTTAAAGAGTTTTACTGTAGGCGAAAATGAGGTGCTGGGAACGTTCTTTGTTTAGAGTGGGAAAAAAACTTTCCCATGATGCGTGTATGGCAAGTAATTTTCTTTATTATTTTACTTTTTTGCCTTGACGGGTAACTATATACAAGACAGAGATTCCGATGATTTGAGAAAGGTTGACTGCTATTGAATTGAAAGTTGAAGACACTGCTTCGTGATATGCGACTACACCGGAGGCACTGCTTTTTCGCTTGCTTTTTTATAATTGAAAGCGTTTTACAGTAGGCGAAAAAGAGGTGCGGGGAGTGTCCTTTATTTATTTGAAATGAAAAAGTCCTGGAAAAAATGGGAATAAAACTTTTTTCCAGGACTTGCATAGGGATTATCAAATTCAGATATTATTTTTTATCAATATCACATAGTTGGGTTTCGCTTTTTATTTCTGGTGCAAAATTTTTTAATAGGTGCTACAACCAGAGCCTTGAAACCTAACCGTCCTATCCCGATTTATCGGGACATAATATTTTTAAAGCTTCGAAGAGTCATGCATCGAAAATCCCGATAGCCATAAGGACAGCATGATTGAAGCGGTTAATGAAATTGTGCTGCTTCTGTACTATTTTTCATCGCCATAGTAGAAGCCATTCCCTGCTGCACGGTATTCTGTACATAATCAAAATAACCCGTGCCCACAAAGCTTTGATGCTTCACGGCTTTAAAACCATGCTCCTGTAAGGCGAATTCTTTTTGCTGCAATTGGGAAAAACCGGCCATGCCTCTTTCTTTATAGGCTTTTGACAATTCAAACATCGAAGTATTGAGTGCATGAAAACCGGCAAGTGTGATGAACTGGAATTTATAGCCCAGGTCGGCCAGTTCTTCACGGAAGGTTTCCATTTCCATTTCGCTTAGGTGTTTGCTCCAGTTAAAGGACGGGGAACAATTATAGGCCAGCAATTTGCCTGGATATTTTGCATGAATGGCTTTCGCAAATTGTTTCGCCACGCCGAGATCAGGGTGAGAGGTTTCCATCCAGATGATATCAGCATATGGTGCATAGGAAAGTCCACGGGAGATGCATTGTTCAAGGCCATTTCTTACACCATAAAATCCTTCAGGTGTTCTTTCACCGGTAATAAAACATTGGTCTCTTTCATCAATATCTGATGTAATGAGGTTGGCAGCCTCGGCATCAGTTCGTGCAATGATAAGAGTGGGTACGTTCATTACATCAGCTGCTAACCTTGCGGCGATTAACTTATTGACTGCTTCCTGTGTTGGCACCAATACTTTTCCTCCCAGGTGACCGCATTTTTTTGCAGAAGATAATTGATCTTCAAAATGAACAGCAGCTGCACCAGCTTCTATCATGGCTTTCATCAATTCAAAAGCATTGAGATTACCGCCAAATCCAGCTTCCGCATCGGCAATGATGGGCGCCATCCAGTCCTTTGTATTATCTCCATTTACAGAATCTATTTGCTCGCTGCGCAGCAAAGCATTGTTGATACGCTTGACTACTTCCGGTACCGAGTTGACAGGGTACAGGGACTGATCCGGATACATGGTACCACTGAGATTGGCATCAGCTGCCACCTGCCATCCGCTGAGATAGATCGCTTCAAGGCCTGCTGCGATTTCCTGAACGGCCTGGTTACCTGTAAGAGCGCCGAGTGCACCCACGCAGGATTGACTCATCAGTTTCTTCCACAATTTTTCAGCACCTCTTCTTGCCAGGCTGTATTCAATTTCCACTTTGCTGCGCAGGCGGAATACGTCTTCAGGACTATAAGGCCTTTTAATATTTTTCCATCGGGCAGATGTTTGCCACTCGATAAATAACCGCGTTGATTTCGGGTGCTTGATCATGGTAGTACGTTTTGATTGATGAATGATTAATAGTGAAAAACTGAAATGATAAGGGAATTGAAAAGCAGTTTAAGACAGGAGTGAAAATTGAAAAGGAAAATGAATTTGTTCCAGGTATTGGTTAAGAAGGAGGATCGAAATAAAATAGATATTGGATTATAGGTACAGTAATAAATAAAGAAGTGCGTTTATTCTCTATCCGGCTTTTTCTTTTTCAAGTTGAACAAGGATGGAGGATGCGGAAATATTATGTTCATCGGAATGATCAGTAATCGTAATGCAGGTTTTTTTATCATCGTTGGCGAGAATGAGTTCATATGCTGAAAGGGTAAGGAAATCTTCCCATTTATCCTGCACCACTAATTTGTTGAACAGGCAAATGGCTTGTACATACATCCCGTCCTGGTAGGCTTTGCTGCCGACGGATTGCCTGATTTCTTCAATCTCATCGTCTCTCAGATCTTCATAAAGGCAAAGGTTGATCTCTCGTTCGTCATCCAGTTTTGCTTTGCCGTGTATCCATTGCCATGTTTGAGTGCGGCAGATCTCCGCGGTGGCTGCATCTTCCATCAGGTTGTAAATGGCTGCAGCTCCATTTCCTCTCAGCCAGCTTTCCAGGTAAAGAATACCCACATTGATATTATGCCGCAATCCTTTTTCTGTGATCGTTCCAACCGGTACGCTTAATAAATCTTCTTCGGTGCATCTGAATTCATCTCTTTTTATATGCTTTTGATTGGGGGTGGGCATGTGCTCATCAAAAACTTCCCTGGCCAGTGTTACTAATCCCGGGTGAGCTACCCAGGTGCCGTCATGTCCATCGGTCACTTCACGAATTTTATCAGCCTTTACTTTTTCCATAGCTTCCTCATTGGCTTTTGCATTTCCCTTAACGGGTATCTGTGCGGCCATACCACCAATAGCATGGGCTCCTCTCTGGTGACAGGTTTGTATCACCAGTTGTGTGTAGGCACGCATAAATGGTGAGGTCATCGTTACCTGTGAGCGATCAGGAAAAACCGCTCCCCCAGTATTCCTGAATTTTTTAATGAAGGAAAAAATGTAATCCCAACGGCCACAATTCAAACCGGCCGAATGATCTTTAAGTTCCCACAAAATTTCATGAAGCTGAAAGCTGGCCAGTATGGTTTCTACCAATACAGTGGCTTTGGTGCTTCCATAGGGTACGCCGCAATAATTCTGTGAGAAGATAAATACATCATTCCATAGTCTTGCTTCATTATAGTTTTCAATCTTAGGTAAATAAAAGTAGGGGCCTGAACCTTTTTGCAATAATGCTTTTGCATTATGAAAAAAGTATAAACCAAAATCAAATAAGCTGCCGCTTACAGGCTCCCCGTCAATCAATATATGTTTCTCTTCCAGGTGCCATCCACGCGGACGAACAAACAGGGTAGCGGTTTTTTCATTCAGCGAATATTCTTTTCCGTTTTCCGGGTTTGTATAACTAATCGTTCCATTGATCGCATCACGGAGATTGATCTGTCCGCCTATTACATTTTCCCAGGTGGGAGCGTTGCTGTCTTCAAAGTCGGCCATAAAAACATTAGCACCAGAGTTCATGGCATTGATGATCATTTTGCGGTCCACCGGTCCTGTAATCTCTACGCGGCGGTCATCAATATCCTGTGGAGTTTCGGGAATTCTCCAGTTACTGTTGCGGATCACTTTTGTTTCCGGCAAAAAACCAGGTCGCCAGCCGGTATCTATTTTTTGCTGCAGATCGACTCTTACCTGCAAAAGTTTCCGGCGATGAGGGTTGAACCGCATATGTAATGCCCGGATGAAATACAAAGCATCTATGGTTAAGATAGAGCTGTGATCTGCATGGAACGGGGCTTTGATCATGATGTCTTCTGGTGTGGTGAACCGGGTGTCGGGGTGTTTGATGATGGTTGCCATTTTTAAATGTTTCCTCTAAAGTAATAAAATTCTTTAAAAGCGAAAATTTCGCTAACATTTATTTTTTCGTGAACAGGCTCTTTTTCTTATTTTAGGCCTATGATGACAGATAATGATAGTGTACGCCTCATATTTGGACTGAAAGTAAAGGCGCTCCGCCAGGAAAAAGGATTGTCCTACCAGCAACTGGCAGAAAAAACCGGCATGTCTCTTTCTTATGTGCATGACATAGAAACCGGCAAGAAGTTTCCCAAGGCCGATAAAATACTTTCTTTGGCTAAATCCCTGGGTGTTGATTATGATTACCTGGTATCCCTGCGGGCCAGTAAAAAGTTGCAACCAATCATTGACCTGATCAATTCTGATTTTGTTAATGCCGTACCCTGGGATCATTTTGGATTGACACCGGCTTCCCTGCTTGACCTGTTTTCCAATACACCGGATAAGATAACCGCCTTTATCAGTACGTTAATAAAAATATTTCGCAGCTACCAGTTATCAAGAGAAAGTTTTTATAATTCGGCCCTTCGCTCTTACCAGGACCTGCAGGATAATTATTTTGAGGATATAGAAGAAGCGGTAAAGAAATTCAGGGATGCATATAAATTAAAAAACAACTTGCCGGTTGACATATCTGTTTTAGAAACCGTGTTGACCAAAATGGGAATCAGCGTCAACCGCAAGCGGATGGCAGGTCTTGATTCATTGAAAGAATTGCGGTCCTATTATTCCTCTTCAAAAAAAACATTCTATATCAATAAAGGATTAAGCCCTGCCCAGGAAAAATTTCTATTAGCCCGGGAGATCGGTTTTCAATATATGGAGATCCTGTTACGTCCTTATGAAACCGTAAGTCGCCACAGCGATTCTTTTGATATGCTGCTGAATAATTTTAAAGCGTCTTATTTTGCAGTTGCCCTGCTGATGCCGGAAGAAAATTTTGTTGAGGACGTTAAGCGGATCGTGATGCAACCCAAATGGAATGACAAAGCCTGGCTGGATCTGTCTGCAAAATATGATGTAACACCCGAGATGATGATGGAGCGGTTAACGAATGTATTACCCAAACATTTCGGTATTGATCATTTATTTTTTTTACGGATGGCAGGCGACCCCGAGAAGAACGAATTTGAAATGACAAAAGAACTGCATCTTTCACAGTTGCATAATCCCTATGCCAATTCATTACACGAACATTATTGCCGCCGCTGGATATCTATTAACAGCATCAGGCATGTTGGGGAATTGGTGGCAAAGAAAAAGTACAAGCAACCTGTGGCCGAGGCGCAGATCTCGCAATACTGGCAAACACATAACCGCTACTTATGTATCTCCTTCGGTAAACCTTCATATAAAGGGAGCAGCGAAATGGTGAGTGTTACCATTGGCCTGTCCATTGATCAAAAACTATTGCAGGCCATGCCTTTCGTTAATGATGAAGCTATCCCGGTAAGAACAGTTCATACCACCTGCGAACGATGCGGAATTATGGATTGTAAAGAAAGAGCCGCTGCACCGATAGAAATAATAAAACAACAGCAGCAGGAGAAAATGAATGCAGGGCTTACTCAGCTGGATGATTAGTTTGAAAAATAAAAAGTACTATGGTTTAATATTGCACTGTTTCGGGAATATAATTTTATTAATTCAAAGTCTGATCAGGCGAGAACGTCAGCGTATTCCGGTTTCTTTTTAAAAACAGCATTGGCAAAGGGGCAAAGCGCAATAATTTTGATATGGTGAGTTCTGGCATATTCTACAGCTGATTGCACTAATTGATAACCG
>JBPPMM010000379.1:0-2063 GCA_051306075.1 Chitinophagaceae bacterium | reverse complement strand
TCTTTTATCATTTCTACATAAGAAAAATATATCCAACCATTTTTGTTGTAATCAGGATGAACAATGATATCCTGCATGCCGGCGCCACCCAGTTCCAAAGTGGCAGGGAGATTTTTTATTTCTATTATTTCTCGGGATTGAACATCAAGTTGAAAAATCTTTCCATTCTTGCGATTGGTTACAAGCATTTTTCCATTAGGCAAAAAATCCATAGCAAATGGCATCGTGATTTTGGAACTGTCCGCTACTACTTCAATCTTCAGACTATATTCTTCACTGGCTGCAGTGAAAAATACTGGTTCTTTACTCTTACAACTGAATATCATTAATAACATGATAATGCCTGTAATTTTAATGTGAATATTCAAAATGCTATTGTATTTCATTATAAATTTTCATTGAAGCCGGCATTCCCTTGAGCACATCAGGGAATCTGTCGGATAAATATGAAATCTCTGGAAAGAATTGTGAAGAAGCAACCAGCGGAATTCATTTTTTTTACTCGCCTACTTTTCGAACCATTAAATTGAACTGAAATAATCAATCATTTTTTTTCTTCCCGCTGGGTCCGGTAAATTACCAAATCCGGCTCCCTGATTATCTATCATGTGTTTTACGTTGCCTGTTCCGGGGATTGTACAAGTAACGGCAGGATGACTAATAATAAATTTCAGAAAAAATTTCCCCCAGCTATCGATATTATATTCATTGGCCCATACAGGTAACGACTTTCCTTTTACCGCTTGAAACAGGTCGCCCTCCTCAAATGGCCGGTTTATAATTACGGCAACACCCTTATCCTTTGCAAGTGGTAATAATTCCCTTTCCGCATCACGAGCGGAGATATTATAATTAAATTGAACAAAATCAGGCTGCTCATCCTTTATCAGTCGCATCAATTCAGGATAAGCACTCCTGTTATAATGTGTAAAACCAAAGTACCGGATCTTACCCTCCTCCTTCCAGCTCCGCAATGATTTTATATGAGCAGCTACATCCAAAAGGTTATGCACCTGCATCAGGTCCATTTTCCTGGTTTTCATTTTATGGAATGATTCATTCATCTGTCTTATTCCGTTCTCTTGTCCGCTTGTCCAAACTTTGGTTGCTAAAAAAAGTTTATCGCGGATTTTTAATTTCTCAGATAAATCTCCTACTACCGTTTCTGAAGTTCCGTACATAGGCGAAGAATCAATAACTGAAGCCCCGCTAGCCACCAGGGTTTTTAAAACTTCCCCGAGGACTTTTCTCTTTTCTTCAGAATTGCCGGCATCAAAAGTTTGCCAGGTACCAAGGCCGATGACCGGAATTTTTTCACCACTTGACGGAATAGCCCGCTTTGCCATTTCTCCTGTAAAATCCCATTCTAATTTGGAATTATCCTTCATCATTTCATTTGATTTAATAAAGCTTCCTAAGGATGCCATAGCTGCCAGCTGCAGCATTGATCGCCTGTTCATTTTTAATCTATGGCTCATGATATTTTTGTTTTCGCATTAAAAAACAATTTGGTTTTTGCCGACCCGACAGGAAGGAACTAAACCCATTTATTCCTTATTGAAAAATTTAACTGACTAATATCATTTTCAAATATATATCATGCAGGATGCCAAATCCTATTTTATGTATCCTTATATCTGACTGTTGTATGAATCAGGTATTGTTTTCTCCAGGTTTTGCGTAAACTGATTTTTTCCTGAACCCGGATGGAGTCATTAGCGTAAACTTCCTGAAGGCTGTATTGAATGCTGACAGGGTGTTGAAACCCGTTTCAAATGCAATGGCTGAAATTTTATGTGTGCTATAGGCTGGAGAATTCAGCAACTCCCGGGCGAACCGGATCCGATAGCTGTTTATAAAATCAGGGAAATTCATCTTTGTTCTTTGATTGATGGTCTGAGAAAGCAAATTTGGGGAAACCTTCAATTGTTTTGCAAGATTGGGTAACGAAAGCTTAACATCCTTATATGGCATGCTCATTTCCATTAGCTTCTCCAAATTTTTATAACATTGCTCAATTTCTGTTGCCGTAAAAGAAGAATTTTTGTATCTATCTTCCTGGT
>JBPPMM010000692.1:0-2035 GCA_051306075.1 Chitinophagaceae bacterium | reverse complement strand
TGGTTCCTAATTTAAGTTCCTGTATTACCTGCGAAGCAGATTACAAAAGAGATCGAAAAATGAAATTCCGGGCTACTACGTATGAAAGAGAAATGGAATTCCGGAATCCAACAGAAAAAGAGTTTAATATCATTATAGGTGTTTCTGCTCCTAAGGGTGTAACAGAAAGAAAGTTTACTGTTATGGTCAAGACTGTTTCCTGAAACAAATATCAATAACCACAACCAAATAAAAAAGGAGCATCATCAATATGCTCCTTTTAATTTTATATTTAATTATTTTAACCTAACGCCACTCCTGTTTTCCTCGGTTTTTCCAAATTTCTTTAATAATCGCCTGAAACCCTTTGCTGGCAAGGGGTGATTTTTTAATTTGGGTGACCCAGTCTTAGATTTGGGGTATGTTCGTCAGAAAAAAAATTAATAAGAGTGGAGTTGTAAGTATACAGATATTAGAAAAGCGTTCTGGTAAATCCACTTTGATTAAAACGGTTGGCAGTTCTTCTGAACCAAAACAGATTGATGAATTATTTAAAAAGGGTAAACGCTTAATACAAGAAATAAAAGGTCAAACCAGTTTACACTTTGATAAACATAAGGAAGAGCAGTTGGTGGACTTATTCTATTCAGGGATAAGAGAATTAAGTTTAGTGGGGCCGGAACTGCTGCTGGGTAAATTATTTGATGAGATTGGATTTAATGCGATCAAAGACGAACTGTTCCGCCACCTTGTTTTAACCAGGCTGTGCTATCCTGTAAGTAAGTTAAAAACGGTGGATTATTTATTTAAGCATAAAGGCCTGTCGATCGATGTAGAAGCTGTGTATCGTTATCTGGATAAGCTCAACAACAAACAAAAACAGCAGGTTCAACAGATAAGTTACCAGCATACACTTCAGGTATTACATCACGAGATGAGCCTTGTATTTTACGATGTAACCACCTTGTATTTTGAAATAGAACAGGAAGATGAGTTACGCAAAACCGGATTTAGTAAAGAAGGGAAACATCAGCAGCCACAAATCGTCTTAGGCTTATTAGTGAGTACAGGTGGTTATCCATTAGCTTATGAAATATTTGAAGGCAATACTTTTGAGGGGCATACCATGCTACCCGTTATTGAAACCTTTAAAACCAAATACAAATTAAAAGAATTGGTAGTAATAGCTGATGCAGGGCTTATGTCTAACGACAATATTGCAGATCTGCAAAACAAGAACTATCAGTACATTATAGGAGCCAGAATAAAGAATGAGACACATTCTATTAAAAAACAAATATTATCTGCTCATTTAAAAAATGGCGAAAGCATTGTTATTGTTAAAGATGAACACAGCAAGATTATCATCAGTTATTCCGATGCCAGAGCGAAAAAAGATGCTGCCAACCGAAAACGAGGGTTAGAAAAACTGGAAAAAAATCTGGCTAAAGGCAAACTCACCAAACAGCATATTAACAACCGGGGCTACAATAAATATTTAAAATTAGAAGGCGATATCGTTATTAGCATTGATAAACAAAAATACAAAGCCGATGCAAAATGGGATGGATTGAAGGGCTATGCCACAAATACCAAATTAACTACTGATGAAATAATTGAAAACTACAGTCATCTCTGGCAAATAGAAAAAGCATTCCGGATATCAAAAACCGATTTAAGGATAAGACCCATTTATCATAGAATCAAAAGAAGAATAGAGGCTCATATCTGTATAGCATTTTGCGCCTACAAAGTTTACAAAGAGTTAGACAGGCAGTTGAAAGTAAAAAAAGCCACCATAAGTCCTGAAAAAGCAATCGATACCGCCAAAACCATTTATCGTATAACCATCCAAACAAACCTCTCAAATACGTTACACTCAAGGCTTTATATTGACAAAGATGAACAGAGGGTTTTACTCAAATTATTTGATCTCAACACTTGGGTGACCCAGTGAGGAAGACAGGAAAAAAGAAGGGTTTGTATTGCTGAATGAAAAACCCAAAGCCGGAGCAGATAATAAACTGGTTTGTTTTCTTCACCCAAAACAGACAAA
>JBPPMM010000673.1:0-3573 GCA_051306075.1 Chitinophagaceae bacterium | reverse complement strand
TGCCTCTTCTCTTCAACCTTTTTATTTTTGTCGCCCAACTGCCGGGCCATCAACTGGGAACTCTCATACCAAAAAGTATAGTTACCTGTAAATATTTTTACTTTCTGCCTGTCCACATCCGCCACGTGGGTGCATACAGCATCCAGGAAGTGACGGTCGTGGCTAACTACCAGCACAATATTTTCATAATCAGCCAGGAAGTTTTCTAGCCAGCTGATCGTTTCGATATCCAAACCGTTGGTAGGCTCATCTAATAACAATATATCAGGATTACCAAAAAGAGCCTGGGCCAGCAATACCCGCACTTTTAAATTGGAAGGAATGTCTTTCATCAAAGCAGCATGGTATTCTTCATTCACCCCCAATTCACCCAATAGCATAGCCGCATCGCTTTCGGCAGTGTACCCGCCCATTTCACCAAACTCCCCTTCCAGTTCCCCGGCCCTCATGCCATCTTCTTCGGTAAAGTCGGCCAGGGCATAAATATTTTCTCTCTCTTTTGCAATTTTCCAAAGCTTGGTATGCCCCATCATAACCGTATCCAGCACGGTGTTTTCATCAAATTCAAATTGATTTTGCTTCAATATGGCCATCCGCTCACCGGGCGTAATTTCAACCGAACCCTTATTGGGTTCGATTTCACCACTAAGAATTTTCAAAAAAGTAGACTTACCTGCTCCATTAGCCCCGATAACGCCATAACAATTTCCTTTTATGAAATTGAGATTCACTTCCTCAAATAATACTCTTTTACCGTAGGCCAGTTTAAGGTCTTTTACACTTATCATTATACCATTGTTTTTGGAGGCGCAAAGGTAAGGAAACTTGAGAGGCTATCCGGCTGATTATGGACAAAAGTTAGGGAAGAACCGGGTATTTTGCCTCCTGGAATCACGATATGTTCGCATACTCCACAAGATTTACCAGCACCGGATTTTTTTCACGAGGACTAAGCCAGATTTGATTGTAGAATATTTCATCAAACTTTTTCCTTTAAATCTACAATTGAATAATGAAATTCAAATCGTGATTATTTTTTCCATAAGCCAGAAAGAAACCAGGAATTGAACCAGATCAATTTGGACTTCTTATCTATTGATTTATCAGCACTTTTCCATCTGTTATTTTTTTCCCATTCCCATCACCCAATACTATAAAATATATTCCCTTTGGCCTGCCCCGCAGGTCAATATCGTGAAGACCATAAGTACCAGTAAACGTAAACTGCCTGAAATAAATCCTCGATCCTTTTGCATCATATACTGTGATACTTTGTTTTGAATTTCCGGAAGTTAAATTATAATAACCGACAGTAAACCGCCCATCGTTAGGGCTGGGATAAATAAATAAACGGCTGCTTGCTTTACCCCTGATGGTAACAATACCGGATTCACCCCTGCATCCCAGGTTATCTGAAACAAGCACCTGGTAAGTACCCAGTCCATTAACAGGAACCGAAAGTGTATTTCCGGCAATAATAATTGTATCATTGTTATAAAGCCAGGTAGTTGTTAATGAAGAGCCGGAGCCCGGTGTGATGGTAGCAATAAGAAAGCTGGATTCACCTGGCAATATCTCTTCAACATCTGCTGATAAATCTGCATTAGGCGAAGAGAATACCGTCAGCTTTACTACATTAGACACAGTAATATTACATTGCCCTCTTACCAAAACACGAAACAGGTAATTATTTTGTGTAACCTCTGCACTTGAAATGGTGTAGCCCGGAGATGTAGCTCCGGCTATATTGTTAAACGTTTGTCCGTTATCATTACTGAACTGCCATTGATAACTTTTCACAGAACTTCCTGCAACAACACTAAAAGTTACCGGGCTGCCGGCGCAAACTTGTTTTGCTTCTGGTTGCTGATTAATAGCAGGACTTGCACCTGTTTGAATAGTGAAAGCAAGTTCCTGTGTTCGTACTATCGAACCGGAAACTCCTTTAACAGTTATAATATAAGTACTATCAAAAGGAAGCAATTCTGTATTGCTTAGTGTAACCTGCACTGAAGATCCGGGTGTAATGGTGGTTTCTGAAAAAGTGACCGTGGTGCCAGCAGGATTTCCGGAGGCAGAAAGCGTTATCGGTTCATTATATCCCAAAACGGATTGAGTACCTAATGTAATGGAGGTTGAAGCAGGGTTAGCACAAGCTACTTTAGCTGCTACAGGGATATTAAAGTCAAATCCTGCCTGGGACAGAGTAATTGAAAAATTGTTATTGGACATATCATAAAAGACATTGCCTACTCCCTTTACCCGTATCCGGGCCTGGTTGGTAACCAGGTTGGGAACCATAATATCCTGCGTTCCGTCATTCGGCGTGCTAGCAAGTATGGTAACAGGAAAGGTTAGTCCCCCATCTGTGGATAATTGTATACTTACATTAGCGCAATTTACCGGGGCGATATTAGTATTGGTGATGTCCCATGTCACCGCATGGGTACTGCTGCCAGACCATGTAATTCCTGTTGCTGAAGGAATAGTAACTACAAAAGGCCCGCTGTTGCTATTAATGGTAATCACCGATTCATCGTGGCAAACGCCGCCACCACCCGCCCTGTTATCCCGGGCTGTCAGCCTGAATTTCATTGTTCGCCCATAAAAAGGTAATAATTCCCCTACGGTAGTTATGTTATTGATTTGATCTGAAATTTTTGGAAAATATCGCTCAGGGTTTGAAACTGGTACAAATGACCTGAACAAAGGGGCATTTCCGGTTGGCTTATTCCAATCACCTGCAGGACCCGTATCTATTTCCTCCCAGGAATAAGTCAGAGCGTCTCCGTTTGCATCTGTAGCACTTCCTGCAAGTACAAAAGGAGTTGATTTTGGAATGGTAAAATCGCTACCGGCATTTACAACAGGGATCAAATTTCCGGTAGAACTAATGGTACCGCAGGTATTTCCGCTTCCATTAATTACATATTCGGTTATCTCATCCTTACTGATACCATGAAAATAGGGAATACTGTTTTGTCCCAGATCATTAACTGATCCGCAAATACCGGCGTAACTCATAATAGTGATTCCTCCTCCTGGTTCTACGGCAGTACTTGAATTTCGGTTTCCATCGCCGCAGGAACCTGTCGCAGAATTAAAACTATGCCTGGCATCAAACTGGTGACCCATTTCATGAGCGACATAATCAATATCATACGGATCTCCAACAGGATTAGGTAAACCGGTTACTCCTCTTGCTTTGGAAGAACCGCATACTGTGCCCAATTGAGCAATGCCCCCGGCACCGGTACTAAACGTATGGCCCATATCATAATTAGCCGCTCCTATATTGTTTGTAATTACTGTCTGGCTTTCCTCAAGAAGAGCCGAACCATCGTCGTTTGCAGTAAAAGGATCCGTGGCAGGATCTACAAAAACTATGGTATTATTATTACCCACTAAATTAAGGCTGATAGCTAATTCCTTTTCATAAACACCATCTACCCTGTTGATGCTGGTAACAATTGCAGAAAGCGCCTGGGCAACAGTAGTAGATGCCCCATTTCCTGTGGCGGCCCGAGCATACTCCCCGGTGCATGCAACAGCCAGCCGGTAGCTTCGCAACTG
>JBPPMM010000630.1:0-6742 GCA_051306075.1 Chitinophagaceae bacterium | reverse complement strand
TGCAGCCAGTCCACGGTATGAGCCCTGTCTTAATGGTGTGTTGGAAGGATGATGAGCTATTTGCTGGTTACTGATTTTATATTGAGTTTCCATTCCAGCGCCACCGGAATTGTAGTTAATAAATTTCCAGGCGGTAATGCTGCCATCTTTATTAACGCCGGCACTCACTTCAATAACGCCACCCGGCCTGAAATAGGCCCAGACAATCTCCTCTTCTCTTGACCAAACAATTTTAACTGGCTTCTTTGCTTCCTGTGCAAGCCGTGCAGCTTCAATGGCAGCTTCACCTGTGTGCTTCCCTCCATAACCCGATCCTGTATCAGGCATGATGACCCGCACCTTTTCTTTATTCAATTTAAAAACATCAACCAGCTCCTGTTGCACACCAAAGGGACGTTGTGTCCCGGTCCAGACAGTAAGCTTTCCATCAACCCACTCCGCCACCGCTGCTCTTGGTTCCAGCGGAACATGTGCTATATAATGGATGTTATAAGTATTGGAATGTTTGAAGTCAGCTTCGGTTAACCCCTTTTCTGTATCTCCTTTTGTGTTGCCCGAATTTCTTCCACCGCCTGCACCAGATGCATGCTGAACGAGATAATCAAAAATGTTTTTGTTGGTTGGGTGCTCTATATTTTCCTCCCATTTTGCATCAATTGCCTGCAAAGCTTTTCCGGCAGTTCTTATATCCGGCGCTGCCACGCCAATAAAATTTCCATCCTTAACTACAATTACACCGGGAATATTGCCGGCTTTTGTAACATCTGCTTCAAGCAATTTTGCACCGTATGAAGGTGCCCGCAACACTTTTCCATACAGCATACCCGGCAATTTCATATCCGAAACATATACATGTTTACCGGTGATAAATGTCCGTTCATTTATCCTGGGTACTGTTTTCCCGGCGACTTTCCAATCCTTTGCCTCAATCAACCGGACTTTGTCTGAAATGGGCATCAGCAGTTGTTGACCCTTTGTGAGTTCGCCCTAACCTATTTTTTTATTGGCAGTAGTATGAAGGATCATTCCTTTTTCTGCTTTTAAATTAGTAGCCGGAGTATTCCAGTTTTTTGCCGCCATATCCAGCAATGCTTCACGTGCAGTAGCAGCCGCTTTACGCAATTGTGTCCCCATTTGCGGAGTGGTGAGACTGCCAAAAGTACCCCTGTCATAAGGTACAAGATCCGTATCGCCCATGATCATGGTAACAGACGAGAGAGGAACCATCAGTTCTTCCGCAACTATTTGAGACAATGATGTCCGTATGTTCTGTCCCACTTCCACTTTACCTGTGTACACGGTTACTTTTCCATCTTCGCCAATATGAATCCATGCGCCTACTCCGCTTACGGGAACCGGGGATGAACCGGGGGATAAAGTTTCGCCGGCAACTGAAAATATATCCTGCAACACAAAGGCAACCAATAAACCTCCACTGGTGAGTTTAAGAAATTTACGCCGGTCCAATGCAAATTGAAAGCCTGTTTTAGGCGGCAGTTCATCCATTGCCGGCTCGAATGGATGTGATAAATGATCTGGATTTTCCATCGTTAGTTAATTATGATTTTGAAGCCAGTTTAATGGCTTTTACAATATATGGATAGGTACCGCAACGGCAGATATTCCTGTTCATTGCTTTTATAATGGCATCTTCAGAAGGGGAAGGATTATTCTTAAGCAGTGCCACGGCTGACAGGATCATGCCCGAAGCACAATAGGAGCATTGAAAACCATCTATAGCCAAAAAGGCTTCCTGCACGGCATGGAGTTTTCCATTTTTTTCGAGGCCTTCAATAGTGGTTACCTCTTTGCCGGAAACGGAATGTACGGGTGTAATACATGAAGGTGAAGGATTACCGTTTACCAGCACCATGCAGGCGCCGCAGGCTCCTTCGCCGCAGCCATATTTGCTGCCGGTTAAATCAATATAGTCTCGTAATACGGTCAATAATTCCAGATCAGGATCCACCGTTACTTCGTGCCTTACACCATTAATAGTTAAAACCATAATTTAAGTTTTATCTGGTTGTAATTTACAAAAAATGAAAGTAAAACATTCCCAGGCAAATAGGTGAATGATGTAATGTAGTCAGATGGCGGTGACGAAATATTCATGTAGCCAGCTCTTGCACTACTATCAGCTTCGTTGCGTCGCACTCTTCAGGGTTCTGTTCACTACTGAGCATTTGCGAAGTTTATTTTGATTCCTGGTTTCGATCTCTTCATCTGGTTGGAGAGAAGAAAACATCTGCAACGGCGTAAAAAGCTAGACCCTGGAAGCTGGTTTTTTAATTTAAGCGCATGCGGAGATGCATGTCTTCACTTACCATGGCGTGGAGATTCATCAAATAAATTACAAACTTTGGAACTATCGTTTTATAACTCAAACCTGGCATTACGCCTAAGCTGAGAGACTTCAAATTAATAAATACTTATTGCTCCAGTAACTTAGCATCGATTGAAGTACGCATGGCCGTTAACTGCCTGAGACGCTCCTCTTTTTTAGCCAACTGCCCAGTCAGAGAAGCTATTTTATCGTCCTGATCGCCTACATCATTGTTTGCGGACCGGGCACCTTTTGCTTTGCGATAGGCTTTTTTAGAATTTCGTTTTGCTTTTCTTGCCTCTTTCACGCCACCCTCCGTTGCTTTAGCTGCCTGAACACTGCTGGTTTCTGCTGCGTCCAGGGCATTTGATTCTGCAGCATTGGCTTTGGATTGGTAGCCCGGCATATTGTTTTGTGCTATGGTTAACTTAGCGCTCAGGTCTGCAATGTCATTGCTTACTTCTGTAAACTCTTTATTTAGCTTAACAGTGTCTGCTACCGTTTTATACACCTGGGTATAGGCAGTGAAGCTGGTCGACAATAGCGTTAAAAAACAAACTACATAAATTTTATTTTTCATAATTTTTCTTTTAAAGGGAATTTAATTGTACAACTCATTTTGATAGGATCGGTGCAGTTTTTATTCTTACTGGTGTTCATCAACAATCTGTATTTGTTTCAAAATTCGCACATCACAAACCTGTGTAAAAAAAGCCTATCTAGCCATTAGTTTTCAAAAAAATAATATAAATAAAAATAGAAAATGCCAGCCCGACCAGAAGTAAACCTAATATATACATAAATAATTATTAATTGAGACAACCCAAAAGAGGGTGATAGAAATCGACTGTAAAAATTCAATATGCTATCAAGATATTACTGCAGGTTAGACAATTGTAATACCAGATTACAATGTTATCATCTTCAGCTTAATACCTTTTTCCAACGTTCCCACTTTGAGGAATTTGTTCCCGTAAAAGACAGGCAACATAAATCCCGTGTAGAAACCCGGCGCAGTACTGTAGTGAATAGCAGAAGCCGGAAGTACTTAGTAGTGAGAATAAAACACCAATAACGGCGAAACGATTAAACCTCCACCGGTGAGTTTAAGAAATTTACGCCTGTCAAATGCAAAATGAAGGCCTGGTCCAGGTGGCAGTTCATCCTTTGTCGGCTCAAATGGATGTGATGAATAATCGGGATTTTTCATCGTAAGTTATTTATGATTTTGAAGCCAGTTTAATGGCTTTTACAATATATGGATAGGTACCGCAACGGCAGATATTCCTGTTCATTGCTTTTATAATGGCATCTTCTGAAGGGGAAGGATTATTCTTAAGCAGTGCCACGGCAGACATAATCATGCCCGAAGCACAATAGGAACATTGAAAACCATCTATAGCCAAAAAAGCTTCCTGCACTGCATGGAGTTTTCCATTTATTTCGAGGCCTTCAATAGTGGTTACCTCTTTGCCAATAACGGAATGTACGGGTGTAATACATGATGGTGAAGGATTACCGTTTACCAGCACCATGCAGGCACCGCAGGCTCCTTCGCCGCAGCCATATTTGCTGCCGGTTAAACCGAGATAGTCACGTAATACAGTCAATAATTCTACATCAGGATCCACGGTTACTTCGTGCCTTACACCATTAATATTTAAAACCATGATTTACGTTTTTAGCTGATTGTAATTTACAAAAATGAAAGTAAACCGGTTCACCGGGACAGGTAAACTCAGTATATCAACCGCGGAGTCTGATTATTTTTCTTCCTTGCTGGATGAGCAGAAAACTACGGCGAACAGGGAAGTACACGAAGCAAGGCAGAGGATATTATTTCTTGACAGAAAAATAAACAATCTTACTTCCTGCAATACCGTTGGAATTTATGCCCTGCACAACAACAACATATTTGCCCGGTCTGTCAGAGGTATAAAAACTAACCCGTTTGCTTCCTTTTTCATCCGTTTTAATGTCGGGAGACCAATATAACAAATTTCGAAAATCAGGAAGGTGACTTTCAGTTTGTTCTTTTGTTGCATACATGGGTGAATAGAATTCACGTTGAAGTTGCAATCCTTCGTATTCTAAAACCAATGCACTCGGGTCTATTTGAAAGCCATCCAGGTTTCCTTTATAAGTAGTATAACTTACAATACCTTCAATAGCATCGTTGCCGGAGAAGAATTTCCTTGTAACCACTTCCAGTTTTTTAACTTTTAAAGGGTCAAATTCCATAAGCTTATTCATGTCAAAGATGGGTAGCCCATCCAGCAATACCAGCGGGCTATTCTCAAAAAAGACCTGGTATGGCAGGTTTTTTACTTTGAAGGTTAATTCATCCTGTTGTTTTCTTACGCGGACTTCGGGTACAAATTCCCGCATTACTTCTTCCATGGTGATGAAGCGGGTATAGTCATCCAGCAAGTAGGTATTATCGGGCTTGCCATAAAAAGCAGTACTATCCGCTAAGTCATAGTGATAAAATTTTTGCTTTTTATCCTGTACATAGGTATTTTCTACTTGTGTGTTAATGCTATAAGAAAGCAATTGATCCTGCCATTTTTTGGAAATACGAAAAGAAGGAAATTTGCGGGAAGAAAAATTTTCCGAAAAAACGTTTTTTATATTTATGAGGTAAGAGCTTTTCAGTTTATCAGAAGGCTGAACAATAAGCTCGTTACTGCCATAAAACTTAGTAAGGTTAAAAATTATATTTCCGTTTTGATCGCTGGTATATGATTTTAAAACGAATTTTTCTCCCGGTACAGTAAGCCAGGTTGTAATATTCCTGGCGGGTAGTCCTGAAGATTTTTCAATTATCGTACCCGTTATGATAGGACCCTCATATTCAGGAAGAAATTTGAACGAAGGTTTTTTATTGTTTAACACATCTTCCCATTTAAACCGGCTCCATCCCCGGGTAAGCATAAGATTTTCGGTGGCTTCTTCAATATCACTATCAATTGAATTGAAATAATACAAAGGCGACTCTATTGATCCTTTCAATTCTGAACTGAGCCATAAATAGCTTTGTATATCTGTTTCACCTATCGATTGTAACGAATCAGCAGGGAAAACCGATATTGAAAGGTCTGCTTTCGTTTGGAGCATGTTTTCATCCCGGGCACTTAATTGAACATTAACTTTTTTACGCAAAGAATATTCTTGCTGGTCCGTAGCGATTTCAAGGCTTAGTTTTTCCTTCAATGGAGTAAAGTATAATCTTTCACATACAGGCTGATGCTTATAATTAAATACCGTCAAATGAGATATTCCTTCACCCAATTCTTTTTTGTTAATCCTGAATTCAGCCACTCCACCTGTTATCACTTTAGTTTCCGCCTGCTTTATCACCCGTCGTGTGTGTACCAAAAGAAAAATGAATTCATTGTTATTGCCTGAATGAACAGTTACTTTAATTGTTCCATCGCTCATCGGGTTAAGCCTCATCACATAACCATTTTCATAGGCAGCCGGAATAACACGGGTAATAGTTTTACCTGTTCCTGTTTGTACAATGGCTTTATAATGATCTCCTTTCACAGGCGTAAGGTTAAAATACCCCATTCCGAATCGAAATGATTGGAATGAGGTTATAGAATCATTGTTTTGGTTATACACTGTTCCTTTGCAAAATATACCGTTTCCACTTTCGTCGACAGAATGAAATGCTACTTTACTTTGCAAACCGGTTACCAGGTTGCCTCCTTCCGGAAAAAACCGGATATCAACATTAGTTGAATCACTTTCAGCAATATTTAATTTTTTCAATGTATTGATAATAGTAAGGGAAGTTTCAAAGAAAAGATCCGGGCTATAATTTTTCATCCAGTTGGTATAGGCCCTTAAAGTATACGATCCGGAATTTAGTGAGAAAGGTAAAATAAATGACCCACTTCCCGTACCTTCTTTTAATTCAATATGTGCCTGAAATATTGGCTTTTGCTCACTATTCAAAAGCTCCACATAGGCGACTTTGCTTATACTTAGCGGTTTGTTAGAACAAGCATCTACGTTGTATAATTTAAACCAGATAATCTCTCCACATACATAAAAGGATTTATCAGTATGGGCAAATATTTTTTCCTGCAGATTCTGGCGGCTGTAAGTATTTAGACTATTGACCAGAATATTCACCTTTTCTTGTTGTCCATAGGTATAAAACCTCGTTCCAAACAAAAGCATGGAAGTAATAAAAAAAGTGAAATTTATTTTTTTAAAGTTGGACATTTTCAGGTGGTTCTTTTGAAATTATTATGTAATTGCATGGGGTTACCAAAATGATGGCTTCACATTCACGCCACCCCGCTCTCTGCAGTCTATACATGGTTTTTTTATTATGGCCATTGTGCCGCCAATAATATAGTAAAGTATGGTATAAGTAGGGTCAGGATAATCCCAAATTCTGAA
>JBPPMM010000549.1:0-4453 GCA_051306075.1 Chitinophagaceae bacterium | reverse complement strand
CGGGTTGATGAGTGAAGCCGGCGAATATTACATGTTCCAGTTTATTTAACTGCTCTGCCACTTTTTTTGCAATATAAGGATGCGCATGACCATGAATATTCACCCACCAGGATGAAACACCATCAATGTACCTTTTTCCGCTGTCATCAAACAGGTATGCTCCTTCACCTTTTGTTATGGCGATTGGTGGATCATTCAATTGCACCTGTGTGTATGGATGCCAGATTACTTGTTGGTCCCTGGTAGAAAGATTCATTTTATATTATCATTTTATCTTTCAATTCATCTGCGTATTTTGTTACCACTGTCTTATCAATATTTTCTTCATGACCAATCTTAGCAAGGCATTTTACCCCGGAATATTGCAAAATAAAATCCTCGGTAAACTGATTTGCTTCACCATTGAAAATTATTCCATACAGTTGTATGCCGCGATCCTTTAAAAGTTGAAGGGATAAAAGAGTGTGATTAATACTTCCCAGGTAATTTCGTGAAACAAGAATCACAGGCAAATCCCATTTTTTAATAATATCAATATTAAGTTCTTTATCATTTAGCGGAACCATTAATCCGCCGGGAGGTTCTACTACAATCAAATTGCCGGAAACAGGCAGACTAAGATTACCTGGTAATATTTGAACCCTATCAATTTTAGCAGCTGCATGCGGAGACATGGGCTTTGTTAACCGGTACGCCTCGGGATGAAAATAAGAATGATGATTTGTGATATTCGTTTTTACAAAATCGGTATCAGTAAAATTGAGATTTCCGGCCTGCACAGGTTTCCAGTAGTCTGCTTCCCACATTTCCACCAGGATGGAGGATATAAATGTTTTACCGATGCCGGTCCCCGTGCCAGCCACCACTATCCCTTTCATACAAAAAGTATTTGATTGATTGCCTGTTTAAGTTGAGCAGTTTGTTCAGTTGTATTATGCATGTGCAGGCTTATACGCAATCGTTCCTTACCCGCAGGTACGGAAGGGCTTAAAATAGCCCTCACATCAAAACCCATCGCTTGTAATTGTTTTGAAATATTCCTAGCCCTTTCATTGCCCGGAATGATCAGACTCTGAATAGCACTGTTACTTTCTAAAAGAAAAATGTCCCCTTCCTTTTCAAAGTCCGTTTTAAACTGCCTTATCAATTGGTGCAGATATAAATTATCGAAGGACTCTGTCAGCATTTCTTCATAAGCCGATTTAATTGTAATGAGAGAATGAAGGGGCAGTGCCGTTGTAAAAATGAAAGACCGGGCAAAATTGATCAAATAATTTCGCAAGGTTTTACTTCCTGTAATAATGGCGCCATGGCAACCTATTGCCTTTCCAAAAGTAAATACCCTGGCAAACACATCATTTTCCAATCCATGGTGACATACTAATCCCCTGCCATGCCTGCCAAAAATACCAGTGGCATGTGCTTCATCAACAATTAGATTACTTTGATATTTTTTACATAGAGCTGCAATTTCTTTTAAAGGGGCCATATCGCCATCCATAGAGTATACCGATTCAACTGCGACAAAAACATTTCCCCTGGCCAGCCTGAGTTTTTTTTCCAGGTCATCCATATCATTGTGCGCAAAACGTAACCTATTGGCATAACTAAGTCGACATCCATCAATAATACTTGCATGGATCAATTCATCACATATAATAGTATCATCTTTTTTAGCAATGCAGGAAAACAAACCCACATTAGCATCATAGCCAGAGTTGAAAAGCAATCCCGCTTCCGCCTGGTGAAATGTTGCAAGAAAATTTTCAAGTTCTTCGGCATATGCTGTATTGCCTGAAATAGATCGGGAACCTGTAGCTCCGGATAATCCATTTATTTCATTAGCATACCGGTTTGCCCTTTGTTTTATTTTTTCCGATCTGGCAAAACTTAAATAGTCGTTGGAACAAAAGTCTATTAAATTCTCATTTACCTGCAGGTAGCGATAAAGAGAGTCCTTCTTTCTTTTTTCAAGAACCTCCTGCATAACCTCATTTATCAAGCGGGAAGAAACTACCAAATGACTGTATAATTTTAATTAAAGGAGAATTTATGAATTCATTATCGCTGCGTTTCTTTCTTCATTTTTAAAAGCTTTTCTTGCTTTCAATCCAAGTATCTCAAACATCTGCATATCGTCAGAAACAGACTGATTGGGTGTGGTCAATAATTTATCCCCGGCAAAAATCGAATTGGCTCCGGCCATAAAACATAAAGCCTGCTCGGGCAAACTCATTTCTAACCTGCCAGCCGACAGCCTCACTACTGTTTCTGGCATAATGATCCTGGTGGTTGCAATCATTCTTACCATTTCCCATACAGAAACTCTTTCCTGGTTTTCAAGTGGAGTTCCTTTTACGGCTACCAACGCATTGATGGGCACAGATTCGGGATGCTGAGGCAGGTTACTTAGCGTATGCAACATGCCTATCCTGTCATCAACCGTTTCTCCCAAACCAATAATGCCCCCGGAACAAACCGTCAGCTTTGCTTTTCTAACATTGTGAAGGGTCTGAAGCCGATCATCATAAGTCCGGGTAGTGATAATATTCTTATAATTTTCTTTAGATGTATCTACATTATGATTGTATGCATATAAACCAGCATCTTTTAATTTTTGTGCCTGCTCAAAAGTTAGCATGCCAAGGGTGCAACACACTTCCATATCCAATGCATTTACAGCTTTCACCATCTCCAAAACCCGGTCAAAATCTTTGTTATCCCTTACTTCTCTCCAGGCTGCGCCCATGCACAACCGGGAAGCACCCCCTTTCCTGGCTTTTTCAGCCGCGTCCAATACTTCATCTATTTTCATCAATGCATGAACTTCCACGCCGGTATGATAACGGGCCGCCTGGGGACAATAAGAGCAATCTTCAGAGCATCCCCCTGTTTTAATAGAGATCAGGCTGCTGATCTGCACTTCACTATAGTCATTGTTATTCCGGTGAACCGTAGCTGCTTCATAAATAAGATCAAGCAAAGGTTTTTGATATATCCCTGATATCTCTTCTTTTGTCCAATTATTTTTGATCATACGCTGTGCTTAAAGGTTCAAAAGTAGGTAAATCAGTTAATCAAAAGCTGGTAACAGACAGATAGAATATCTTTGCGCTTCTTAAATATTACTTTATAACAAAATCGATTGTATGCAGGATTACCTGGAGCTTCTTGGAATAAAAACTAATAATGAAGGTGTTTCTTCCGGAACACAAACGGTGAATACAAAAGGTGATAAAATTGAAAGCTATTCGCCTGTTGATGGAAAATTAATTGCCACTATCACATCCGCAGATAAAGAAGCCTATGAAAAAATAATAACTAAAGCAGAAGAAGCTTTTTTGGAGTGGCGCACATGGCCGGCACCTAAACGAGGTGAAATAGTAAGGCAGGTAGGTGAAAGTTTGCGAAAACATAAAGAACCATTAGGAAAGTTAGTTTCCTATGAAATGGGGAAAAGCCTGCAGGAAGGTTATGGCGAAGTACAGGAAATGATTGATATCTGCGATTTTGCTGTCGGACTTTCCAGGCAACTACATGGCTTAACCATGCATAGTGAAAGACCCTCGCATCGAATGTACGAACAATATCACCCTTTGGGTATTGTCGGAATTATATCCGCTTTCAATTTCCCGGTAGCAGTATGGAGTTGGAATGCAATGCTTGCATGGGTTTGCGGTGATGTATGTATTTGGAAGCCTTCTGAAAAAACGCCTATTTGCGGACTTGCCTGTCAACAAATCATTAGCGAAGTATTTTCAAAAAACAATGTTCCGGAAGGTGTAAGTGGGTTAATAATCGGGGGCCGGGATGTAGGCGAATGGATGAGCAATGATACCCGGATTCCACTGATATCAGCCACCGGCTCTACCCGGATGGGGAAAGCTGTTGGTGCAGCGGTTGGCGCAAGATTGGGAAGAGCATTGCTTGAGTTAGGAGGAAATAATGCTATTATCATATCAAAAGAGGCAGATCTGGATATTGCCATTTTAGGATCCGTTTTTGGCGCAGTGGGTACAGCGGGGCAACGGTGTACCAGTACAAGGCGGCTTATAATACATGAAGATGTATATGAAAAGGTAAAAGCAAAATTGATCAATGCTTATCAACAACTTTCTATTGGAGATCCGCTTAATGAAAAGAATCATGTAGGACCATTAATAGATAAAGTTGCTGTAGCTCAATACCTCCTGTCTATTGAAGCCTGTAAATCGGAAGGAGGGAGATTTATAGTGGAGGGTGGTGTTTTGGAAGGCAAGGGATATGAAAGTGAATGCTACGTAAAGCCATGCATTGCTGAGGCAAAGCCAGGTTTCAGGATCGTTCACCATGAAACTTTTGCGCCCATCCTTTATTTGCTGAAGTATAAAACAATCGATGAAGCCATTGCGATCCAAAACGAGGTGCCCCAGGGGCTATCTTCTTCCATCATGACATTAAACCTCCGGGAAGC
>JBPPMM010000541.1:0-10236 GCA_051306075.1 Chitinophagaceae bacterium | reverse complement strand
ATGTAAAAATTTGATAAATTCTGCCAGGTATATTTCAAAACATTTGAAAGTGATATTTCCGGATAGTTATGAGAAAATAAATGAGCTTGACGGCATTGGTCCTTATACTGCAGCTGCCATCTCCTCATTTGCTTTTAATTTGCCTTTCGCTGTTGTTGACGGAAATGTTTTCCGGGTTTTATCCAGAGTTTTTGGATCAAGTTTGCCAATTGACACAGGAAAAGGTAAAAATTATTTTTCTCAACTGGCGAATGAAGTTTTGGATAAAAATGAACCAGGTAAATATAACCAGGCTATAATGGATTTTGGGGCTGTGCTTTGCAAACCTGTAACCCCATTGTGTGCAGGATGTCCCTTTAATAAAATTTGTTTTGCTTTTCTCCATAAAAAAATAGACGAGTTACCGGTTAAGAAAAAAAAGATCAACATCAGGAAAAGATGGTTTTATTACTTTTTGATTGAAAATGAAAATAAAGTTGCAGTAAGACAGAGAAAGGAAAATGATATCTGGCAACAGTTGTATGAATTTCCCCTGATTGAAACTAAAAAGGATGAACCCTTAAACAAAATGCTTCGGCAAGCTGAAAAATCAGGATGGTTGCCAGTTAATAATTACGAAGTCTTTGCGGTTTCACCTCTTTATAAACAACAACTTTCTCACCAGCTAATTGTCGGGAAATTTATTGTAATAAGATTAAAAACAAAAGATGCCCCCATAGAGAATTCGATTTGTGTAACAAAAAAAGGAATGAAAAAATTAGCCTTCCCTAAATTCATAAACCAATATCTGGATGAGAAAGACAAGCAATAATTTTATAAGTTGCTTTCAGACTTTTGGTGTAGCTCTTTCAACGACTTTTAACCACCAAATCTGTAAAACTTTTTGTCTGAAAATGAAGAATAATTTTTATAAGGCAAGCAAAGCCAGCTTTGCAAAGAATGAAATTGTAATAGCGTGTAATATAAACCCGTTTTAGAATCAGATCTTTAGGAATGTCGAGGTTAGCTTTTTAAACTTTTCCATTCCGGCAAAAAAAATTAACTTTAAATAGGAACAAGCCGAAGAGAATTGTAAAACAGAAAAAAAGAAAATTATGAGAGGTGTAAACAGGGTGATGCTAATAGGCAACCTGGGCAAAGACCCCGATGTTCAATTTTTGGAGGGTAATATTGGAGTAGCAAAATTTCCTCTGGCTACTACAGAAACATTTAAAGATAGAACCGGCAAATTAGTGTCTCAAACGGAATGGCATACGGTGGTGCTGTGGCGTGGCCTTGCTGAATTAGCCCAGAAATACTTACATAAAAGTAGCCTGGTATATATAGAGGGTCGGCTCAGAACGCGGAGTTGGGAAGATAAAGAAGGCAACCGTAAGTTTGCTACTGAAGTAGTAGGTGATAATTTGATAATGCTTGATAAAAGAGCCGATAGCACCAGCCAGCATATAGAAGATAATAGCCTGGAAAGCCCGGGTAATACAGAGGCCTCACCCGGAGATCCCTCAGAACATCTTCCCTTTTAAGCGGGTAAGTGATTTTAGTAATAACTTTGCCGCAATTAAAAAAAATAAACATTTTTCCTATCTTATTTAACGTACCTGATATTCCCGGGTTCAATTATCATTAAAATATCTTCCATTGGAGAGTCATTCGTTAATCAACTTTTTTTGCTGTAAACTTTCTTTCATTTTCCTGTCAGCCGATTTACAGGGCATTACGTTAATGGTTGTTCTTTTAGCGGTATTGCTATTGCTTACATTCACAATTTCAGGTGCGGAGGTGGCTATTTTTTCTCTCAATGAAAAAGATATAAATATGCTGAAAACCAAACAGCATCCCGCCGCAAAACGAATCATTAATTTTCTTGAAGAGCCAAAAGAAATTTATGCATCCATGCTGATTGCCAGCACCTTTATTAATATATGTATAATAGTATTATCCGGATTTTTGATTAACCAGTTTATGCCTTTTGGGGCCATTAATCTTTTTGGAGAAGGTTTCGGGAGTTATCTTATAGAACTTGTCCTAAGGGTAGGTATGATAGGCACTATCTTAATTTTTGCAGGTCAGATATTGCCAAAAGTTTGGGCCACGCAAAATAATCTTCGGTTTGCTTACGGTTCAGCAATTGTTGTAGAGGCTGTCCATTTGTTGTTTCGTCGCATCAGTAAGTGGGTAGTTTCTTTAGCCGATGGGATTGGAAAAAGAGCGGGAGCTAACAAATCGGAGGCAGTTAACTTACAGGAATTGGATGAAGCTATTGATATAAAAACAGAAGAGGAAGCTTCCCTTGAAGAGAAAAATATTATGAAAGGGATTGTGAAGTTTGGCACCATATCGGTCAAGCAGATCATGCGCAGCCGGTTAGAAGTGAATGGCCTCAATTACAATACTTCCTTCACTGATCTGGTTCAAAAAGTGGAAAGCCTTCATTATTCAAGGCTCCCTGTATATAAAGAAAGCCTGGATGAAGTAATCGGAATTTTAAATACGAAAGACCTGATTCCATTTTTACAGGAAGGCAATGGTTTTGACTGGCGACCTTTAATGCGACAACCCTATTTTGTTCCCGAATCAAAATTAATAACAGACCTGTTAAGAGATTTTCAGATAAGGCGGGTTCATTTTGCCGTAGTGGTAGATGAATTTGGTGGCACAAGTGGCATTGTAACTATGGAGGATATAATAGAAGAAGTAATTGGAGATATTCGTGATGAGTTTGATGAGGAAGAAAGTCAAAACAGAAAGCTTGATGATAATAATTATGTTTTTGAAGGCAAAACAATGATTCATGATATGTGCAAGATGATGCAATTACCATTAAATACTTTTGATGGAGTAAAAGGAGAAAGTGAGTCCGTGGGTGGATTGTTATTGGAACTTGCCGGTGAATTTCCCCGGGTAAATGATATTATCACTTCAGGAGATTTCGATTTTACCGTTTTAGAATCTGACAACCATCGCCTGAAATTAATTAAGACTACTATAAATAGAAAAGTGAGCTGAGTTTCCGGGGGTAAGTTCAAAATGAGATTAAAAAATACCTCCTGTTATTAAACAAAGGCCTTGAAATGTTTAACGTTAGAAAACTAAGTTTTTGAATTAATTATAGTCATGTATCCAAAATGAAATATACATTTTTTTCGATCTTCCTTTATTCGGCGTTTATCGCCTTCCTTTTCTCCTGTAACAGTAATTACACCTATAAAAAAAAAGGGTATTTCTATATTGAACTTCCTGAAAAAAAGTATCAAATTTTTGATCAACCTGGCTATCCTTATTCATTCGAATATCCGGTATATGCAAATATTATAAAGGACACTTCTTTTTTTGATACCAGGCCTGAAAATGATTGGTGGATCAACATTGACGTTCCCCGGCTTGGGGGACGCATATATATAAGTTATAAAGAGGTAGGAAAAAATAACCTGGACTCGCTGGTTAATGATGGCTTTAAAATGGCCTACAAGCAACATACGGATGTTTCTACCGGTATTAAAGATAGCCTGATGAGAACGCCAAATGGTTTGGAAGGTATTTATTTTTCCCTGGCAGGTAATACGGCAACAGCCAACCAGTTTTTTCTTACGGATTCAACTAAACATTTCTTACGGGGTGCCTTGTATTTTAATGCAGCTCCCAATGAAGATTCGCTGCAGGTTGTCAACGATTTTTTGAAAAAAGATGTATTGCATCTTATCAATACGCTAAGGTGGAAATAACATTTCAGGCATACTTCTTCATTTTACTGTTTGATTTCCTTGACCTGTGGATTGTACCTTTGCAAAAATTTGGTTTGTGATAGTAATAGAAAATGTTCTGATCAGTGATGATATAATTGAAAAGCAATTTGTATGCGACCTGGCAAAATGTAAAGGTGGTTGTTGTGAGGATGGTGATGCCGGCGCTCCGTTAGAAAAAAAGGAACTGGAAATCATTGATGAGATATATGATAAGGTAAAGCCCTATCTTACAAAAGCGGCCATTTCACAAATAGAAAAGAAGGGTAAGTATGTTTACAATGAAGAGTTTGGTTGGGTAACACCTACCCTGCCTACTGATAAAGAAATTTGCGTTTATGCCTTCCGAGAACCCGGAGGACTTATAAAATGTTCGTTTGAACAGGCTTATTATGACGGTTTGGTCAGTTGGAAAAAGCCTTTAAGTTGCCATCTTTATCCCGTTATAGCAAAGCCCGGCAAACACGGTGAATATGAAAATGTAAACTATTCTCCCCGTGAAAAAATGTGTAGTCCTGCATGTAAATTAGGCGAACAACTAAAAATACCTGCATATAAATTTCTTAAAGAACCTTTGATAAGAAAATATGGTGAAGACTTTTATGAAGCATTGGATACAATTGCAAAGGATTATTACGAAGCAAAAGAAAAATAATATTTGATGGCAAATGAAATAGCATCGGAATTTACTGCCAGAAGCAAAGAAAAAGCCGGCGACAGGGATCACAGGCGAACTATCAACTTCAACATCAACAAATATAATTCGGCAGTTCCGCAGGGAAAACAACAGTTTAGCGAACTTGAATTGGCCAGGGAAAGGGCCAAAAATATAAAGTGGAGAGCGATTGAAACACTGGATAATCAACTGGAATCATTTGAAGCATCAATAAGCAGGCGGGGCACTAAAGTCCTTTGGGCTGAAGACGCCCGGGAAGCCTTGGATTATATTCAAAAAATTTGTGAAGAAAAAAATTGTAAGATAGTAGTAAAAAGCAAAAGCATGGTGACTGAAGAAATTCACCTGAATGCATTTTTAGAAAAGTTGGGGATTGAAAGCGTAGAAACGGATCTGGGAGAATACATTCAGCAACTTGCCGGCGAACCGCCTTATCATATCGTTACCCCGGCCATGCATAAAAGTAAAGAAGATATTGCCAGGTTATTTTCAGAAAAATTAGGAACGGATCCCGCCCTTACACCCGAACAACTTACACTGGTAGCCAGGGATGTATTACGTACAAAATATGTTCAGGCGGAGATAGGGATTACTGGTGCAAATTATATTATTGCAGATATTGGCGGAATAGCTGTAACGGAAAATGAAGGAAATGGAAGGTTATGTTGCACCATGCCACAAACACATATTGTGATTGTGGGGATTGAAAAGGTAATTCCGTCCATTATGGACCTTGCATTATTCTGGCCACTCCTGGCCACGTTTGGAACAGGGCAAAAGGTTACTTCTTATAATACCATCATTACAGGTCCGCGGCAGCCTGGGGAAACAGATGGACCCAAAGACATGTATGTTATATTACTTGACAATGGAAGAACAAAAATTCTTGCCGATGAAAAACAGCGGGAAAGTTTATATTGTATACGGTGCGGGGCTTGTTTAAACGCATGCCCTGTTTATAAAAATATAGGAGGTCACTCTTATGCGTCAACATATAGCGGGCCTATAGGAGCTGTCATAACTCCAAACCTGAAGGAAAGAGAAGATTGGAAACACCTGAGCCAGGCTTCGTCACTTTGTGGCAATTGTACAGAAGTTTGTGCAGTAAAAATAAATCTTCACGAACTTTTGCTGGAAAACAGGCATGCGGCAGAAGAATTAACAACGGGCTCAGAAAAAATGGCATGGAAGATTTGGAAGATGGCCATGATGCGTCGCAAATGGATGAATATGGCCAATGGGTTTATGAAAAGTAAAGTCGTTAACCTGGTTGGCAAATCATGGACGAATGGGCACAGTAAGCTTGTTTTTCCAGAAAAATCTTTCAACCAGTTGTGGAAGTCAAAACATAGCAAATAGTCTTGTTACATTAGTGGTCATCTATACTAAAACCATAACTCCCCGTTTGCAATACATCTCTGATTTTTCGGGAAATGAGATCATTGGCAAACCATTTCAATTAACAACAGATATAAACTTCTATCTGAAGCAGGATCATGCTAAAATTAACTACAGTAGTAGTCCCATTTCGGAAAATGAATTTTGGATAAAACCCCACAGCTTATTATTTGAAAATAATATATCAGAACAATTAATACACACATTTGAATTTAACGGCCAAAAGACTTTTTTTGAAACCTCCGGTCAATATCCTTTTGATCTGTTTGCTGCTTCGTTTTATTTGCTTTCCCGTTATGAAGAGTATTTGCCTCATAAAAAAGATATATATGGAAGATATGCTCATGTAAATTCACTAGCGTACAAGGAAGGATTTTTAGATCAGCCATTAATAAATACCTGGATGCAGGAGTTTAAGAAAGCTTTGAAGCAAACGTTTCCCCAATTAACCATTCATTACCAACCATTCAGCTTTCTTCCCAGCTATGATATTGATTTAGCCTGGTCCTCCAAACATAAAGGCATAATGCGTAGTGCTGGTGGATTATTGCAACCATTATTAAATGCCAACTGGCAAGGTTTTCAAAATAGATTAAAAGTAATGCTTGGAAGGAGTAAGGATCCTTTTGACAGTTATGACTGGCTGAATCAATTGCATGAAAAGTTTAAGCTCAAACCTATCTATTTTTTTCTGGTGGCAGAAAAAAAAGGAAAATATGACAAGAATATTTCGCCTTTAAAAAAACCTGTTAAAGAATTAATAAAGGATCATTCTTCAAAGTACCAGGCAGGTATTCATCCATCATGGAAAAGTGGTGATGATCCATCCTTATTAAAAAGGGAAATTGATTTGTTGCAAAAAATTACCGGAAATAGTATTCGGGAATCCCGTCAGCATTACATACGTTTTACATTACCGGTAACTTTCCGGTGTCTAATCGAAAACGGAATTCAGTTTGACTATTCAATGGGCTATGGCAGTATTAATGGATTCAGGGCATCGGTGGCTTCCCCTTTTTTTTGGTTTGACCTGGAAAAGGACAGCCAGACTTCTTTAAAACTTTTTCCTTTCTGCTTTATGGAAGCCAATTCATTTTACGAGCAAAAATTTTCAGCAAAGCAAGCCCTTGATGAGATGCGGCATTATTATAATGTTGTAAAATCAGTAAATGGAACTTTGATAATGATATGGCACAATCATTTTTTAGGAACAGATATATTATTTAAAGGTTGGAAAGAAGCATACGAGCAGTTTATTTTTGAAACAAGTGCTGCAGACAAAAATTAGTAACTGGCTAATTATATATTTTATATTCCCTCTGTTTCCGCCATGGTGACTACGGGAACTTTATATGCCTTATTGACCAGGTAAACTCCTAATAAAGTAACACCACCACCTATTGCAATAAACACGGTTAACTTTTCGGCAAATATCATCCATCCCAACAATACGGCAACTATGGGATTAACATATGCATAAAGAGAAGCCTGACCGGTAGAAAGATTTTGCAAGGCGTATAAATAGGCAATAAAAGAAATAACAGATCCAAAAATGACAAGATAGGCAATGGCAGCCCAGGATTGCCAGGGAATTGCGGCTATCGGAATTGAATCAACTGCCCCGTACGAATTCACACTTAATGCAATCCCTGAAATAACCATTTGCAGGCCTATACTAAAATAAGGATTGAAGTTGGCGGCATGTTTTTTAGTATAGATAGTGCCAAAGGCCCAGGCCCAGGTAGCAACCAGCGATAATAAAATACCAAATCGAAAATCGCTGTTTAAAAAATCTTCCAGGTGATCATAAAAAATAACACAGACACCGCTGAATCCTAATAATAATCCCAGGATTGCTTTTCCCGGCATTTTAGCTTTGGCAGAAAAAAGCCCAATCACAACAAGCCACAAAGGAAAGATAGCTCCGATAATGGCAGCCAATCCAGAGGAAATATATTTAAGAGCCCAGGTGCTTAGCCCATTTGCCAAAAGAAAATTTAAAAAACTCAGTACAACGACTGGTTGCCATTCTTTTCCTTTGGGCCAGCGTTCTCCTTTTACAACAAAAAACAAAACATAACAAAGGCCTCCAAGAAACTGCCGGATGCCAGCCATCTCCAATGGGGGCATGTGTTGTACTCCTATTTTGGAAGCAATCCAGGTAGTGCCCCATAGAAAACAAACAAGGGCCAGGGAAAAAATCGCTTTAACCCGTGTTCCTTTTCTATGAATTGTTAGCGGGTTAAAAGCTGATATTTTTTTCAGCGATTTTCCTGCCGGTGAGATTATTATTTTATTTATATCGAAAAATGACATGATATTATTTGCTGGCACCTTACACTATCCAACCTGCTTACTGAAGAAACGTGTGGTTTATAAATAGTCTGGCCCTTTTCTTTTTTTACTTTTCACAACAATACCAGATAAAAGCAAAAGCACATGCGTTTCAAAGATCAATTGAACCCGTGCAAAATTCTAATGTTTAAAATGCCTGATTCCCGTAATCACCATGGCCAGGTCATGTTGCTTGCAATAATCGATAGAGTCTTTATCCCGTATAGACCCACCAGGTTGAATAAATGCTCGAATGCCAGCTTCGTTTCCCAACTGAACACAATCACTAAAAGGGAAAAAAGCATCACTGGCCATTACCGAGTCTTTTAAATCAAAATTGAATTGCTTCGCCTTTTCAATGGCCTGGCGCAATGAATCAATACGGCTGGTTTGGCCGCATCCCTTACCTATTAATTGTTTATTTTTAACCAAAGCGATAGCATTTGATTTTAGATGTTTACATACCAAATTAGCAAATTGCAAATTTTCCTTCTCTTCTTTCGTTGATTCTCTGCCTCCTGATTCTTTCCACTCACTGGAATTTCCACTATCTGTATCCTGTATCAATACACCATTCAAAACAGATTTATATTGCTTATTAAATGTTGGTAAATTTTTCATCATTAAGACGATTCGGTTTTTCTTTGACTGTAACAGGTTTAGGGCCTCATTATCAAAGGCAGGTGCTATCAACACTTCAAAGAATATTTCATTTATGGCTAAAGCCGTTGCTTTGTCAATGGTACCATTTGTAATTAATACACCTCCAAAAGCACTTTCAGGGTCGCCTGCCAGTGCCCCATCCCATGCTTCTTTTACGGTTGCTCTTTGAGCAATACCACAAACATTGGTATGTTTTATGACGGCAAAAACAACTTCCTCTTCTTCTTTTGAAATTCGTTTAAGTGAACCCTGGGCGATTTTATTTTCCCTTCCCCCGATAGGATATTTGGGCCATTCCCTTATCAATTGTACGGCGGCATCTACGTCAACCAGGTTATTATATGAAAGTTCTTTTCCATTCAGCTGGTCAAATAGTTGATGCAATTGACCAAAGAAAACGCCGGACTGATGTGGATTTTCTCCATACCTCATCGCCTTTGGATGTGGAATGGATTCCAGGAAGTATGATTCTCCTGAAGGATTGAAATACCTGGCAATAGCTACATCATAATGAGCCACCGTTTCAAATGCCCGGGCTGCAAAATCCTTTCGCTGATCAAGTGTGGTTTCTCCAGCCTGGTTTTCCAAAAGTTGTACTAAAGCTTCATAATCTTTTTTTGCAGCAACTACCAGTACGTCATTAAAATTTTTTGCTGCGCCGCGAATCATGGAAGGACCTCCAATATCAATTTTTTCTATGATCTGCGCTTCATCTAAACTTTCTCCTGTTTCTAATGCTTTCTGTTTTTGTTCGTCAAGCGTTTTTTCAAATGGGTAAAGATCCACAATGACCAGGTCAAGCTCAGGAATATGATACTGTTTCATTTCTAACACATCCGTCTCATTTTCCCTTCTTCCCAAAATTCCTCCAAATACTGAGGGGTGCAATGTTTTCACTCTGCCGCCAAGGATGGAGGGATAGCTTGTGAGATTTTCAACCGGGATCACCGGGACGCCTAATTTTTCAATAAACTTCTGAGTTCCTCCCGTAGAATATATTGTAATACCCAGTGCAGATAATTTTTTTACGATGGGCTCAAGGCCATCTTTATAAAAAACAGAAATAAGGGCAGATTGAATCTTCTTGGTCATAATTGAAAAATTAAAGGCAGGCCAATCGGTAAATCCGGCTAATTTTTTTATCAAGTCCGTTTAAAGAGCCGCAAATCTAACTTAATTCATGTTCATCACAAAAGCCCCTTTTTCAGCTACGTCATGGTAGGGAATATGAAGCGAATCACAATCTTTTTTCCAGAATTTTAATTTCCATGGAGGGGTTGATCCATCGAAGATTACTTTTTTTATTTGCAAGGAATTACAGAGCTGTGAAATATAAAGTTTCGGATTTTTGGAAATAATTAATAAGTCGATTGGTTTTTTTTCCTTCAAAGAAGGAAACGAAATATCGCTATCAGCCAGTAATAT
>JBPPMM010000517.1:0-3377 GCA_051306075.1 Chitinophagaceae bacterium | reverse complement strand
ATTTATACAGGAATACGCCGGATATTATCAATGATAAACTGGACCAACTGCGAAAAGCGGTAAAAGAAGAAGCAATTAATGTAGAAATTTATGCCGCTGCTGAATATTTCCTTGACGAACATGTGGAGGAACTTTTAAAAAGAAAACAACCTCTTTTAACGATTAGTGGCAACAAGGTATTAACTGAATTTTCAATGGCATTTCCTTCGCTGAATACCAAGGATATTCTTTTTGAGATGGAAATGCAGGGTTACCAACCCATTATTGCTCATCCTGAGCGATATATATACCTGCAGCAGAACAAAGAATTTTACCGGGAACTGAAAGATATGGGTTGCTTGTTTCAGCTCAATATCCTGGCTTTAAGCGGGCACTATGGCCGGTCAGTAAAGGATCTGGCCGAATATCTTCTCAAAAACGGGTTTTACGATCTCATAGGAACTGACCTCCATCATTCCAGTCACCTGGAATTTCTGCAGCATGTCGAAATGACGGCGCCTCTCAAAAAAGCACTCGAATCCGGTCAGATAACTAATCTTGCTTTGTAGCAAAATGGCCTGATTTCTATCTGGTAAGCTTTTTGATTAAATACTAAAGTGTTCATAATGTTATTTAATGGCAGAACATTGAATTGGCAGTGAATTACGGCTTTAGTAAATTTGAAAAAAGGAATCTATATGGCAACTACCGAATTTAATGACATGCTTGTGGATAACGCTGATTTCCTGAAACCATTTGCAGTAAACCTGACGAAAGACTCAGAAGCTGCCAATGATTTGTACCAGGAGACCTTGTACAAAGCCCTGGCTAATCACGATAAATACAATGCAGGTACAAATATCAAAGCATGGTTATTTACCATCATGCGCAATATTTTTATCAATGATTACCGGCGCAAAGCCAAACAAAAAACAGTTTTTGACAGCTCTGGTAATGATTACCTGATCAACCTGAACCAGGCTACCGTTAATAATGCAGCCGAAAGCAGCTTACGGATGAAGGAAATAAATGAAGCGATTCATCAATTGCCCGAGATCTTTAAAGTTCCTTTTCGTTTATATTTTGATGGATATAAATACCAGGAAATAGCTGATTTGCTGATTGAGCCTTTAGGAACAGTAAAAAGCAGGATACATTTTGCACGCAAACTTTTAAAGGAACGACTTACAAGGTATTGATTCCAATCCCGAACAAATTTGCCGGCCGGCTGTAATAGTTATCAACGAATAACTTTTCAGTTAGCCGGCTTTTTTATTTTTGTAAAAAGATTCTTTTTAAACCCCGGAAAGAAAATACATGGAACAACAGGTCATTTTAGTGAATGAAAAAGATGAAATAACGGGCACGGCAGGGAAACTGGAAGTCCATCAAAAAGGACTACTCCACAGGGCATTTAGTGTTTTTGTGTTTAATAAAAAGGGAGAAATGCTTCTGCAGCAACGGGCTCTTAATAAATATCACAGTGCCGGTTTATGGACAAACGCCTGCTGCAGCCATCCGCAACCAGGAGAGGAAATAAAAAATGCCGCTATAAGGAGATTGAAAGAAGAAATGGGTTTTGAAACTGCTATCACTAAGAGTTTTGATTTTATTTATAAGTCAACTTTTGATAATGGATTAACAGAATACGAATTTGATCATGTATTTGTAGGGAATTATGAAGGTCCTGTTCCGTTTAATAAAGAAGAAGTAAAGGATATTTGCTTTAAATCAATGGAAGGAATCAGGGATGAATTACAAACGGAACCTCAAAATTATACAGCCTGGTTTCATCTGGCATTTCCCGAAATAGAAAGGAGAAGCCGGGGCGAAAAAAAATAGTGGTTAAACCATGAACATTTTGTTATACATAATAGTATTGCTTACTACTTTCATCCTGATGGAAGGAATTACCTGGCTCACCCACCGGTATGTTATGCATGGATTTCTATGGTACTTACACAAAGATCACCACCAGGCAGAACCGGGATTTTTTGAAAAGAATGACACTTTCTTTATCATTTTTGCAGTGCCCAGTATTTTACTTATTGCATCCGGCACATATAACAATATATGGTGGATGCAATCGATTGGATTTGGTATTATGGCCTATGGCCTTGCTTATTTTATCGTTCATGATGTGATCATTCATCAACGATTCAAATGGTTTACCCGCAGCAATAATAAATATGTAAGGGCCATCCGCTGGGCACATAAAATGCATCACAAACACCTGGACCGCCACAACGGGGAAAGCTTTGGGATGTTACTGGTGGCAAAAAAATACTGGGATAAAATTCGCAGGGATACTCATTTGATGGCGGGTAATAAAAAAGTTCAGTATGCTCCGGAATCCGAATAATGTTTTGCCTCTTCTTTTCTAAACAGCATTAATTTGTCTTTTATCTTCTTTGCTTAAATCACAATCATACCATTATATTATCTGCGGCGCTGGTTGTGCCGGCCTTAGTTTATTGATGAGGATGTTGGAAAGTGCACATTTCCGCGATAAACGGATTCTCTTAATTGATAAAGAAGAAAAAATAAGGAATGACCGTACCTGGTGTTTTTGGGAAAAGGATAGTGGCTTTTTTGAAGATATTGTGTTCAGAAAATGGAGCAGTATAAGTTTTTTGAGTGATTCCTTTTCCCGTGTTATGGACATTAGTCCCTACGATTATAAAATGATCAGGGGTATTGATTTTTACAACTCATGCTTCCGGGAAATAGAAAAGCATAAAAACGTTGAGGTTGTTTACGGCCACCTACAAAGTTGGGAAATGGACAAAGAAAGGCTGACTCTTACCATAGATGAGAAAGAATATAGGTTAATCAATACGGGAACATACCTCTTTAACTCTATCTACAAGCCTGCTCCGCAAAAAAAGAAATCGATCAGGCTTCTCCAGCATTTTAAAGGATGGGTAATTGAAACTAAAGAGCCTGTATTTAAAACAGGCCAGGCCACGATTATGGATTTCAGGGTTCACCAGGATCAAGGAATGGCATTTGCCTATGTTCTTCCTTTCAATAGCACATCAGCCCTTGTGGAATATACTTTATTTACAAAAGAGTTGCTTCTGAAAGAGCAATATGATGTGGAACTAAAGAATTACATCCAAACCTTTTTAAAGATCGATGATTATGAAATAAACGAGAAGGAATTCGGTGTGATACCCATGACAAATGAAACAGTTGATTTTGGTGCGGATGGATGGCAAATAGGTACGGCCGGAGGACAAACCAAGGCATCCAGTGGGTATACCTTCCAGTTTATTCAAAAACAATCTCAACAGATAGTGGAGTATTTGATCAGTGAAAAATCCTTGCTGGCTATGCCACGCACTGCAAAGCGATTTGGTTTTTATGATCATACACTTTTGGATATTCTTTATAAT
>JBPPMM010000359.1:0-3430 GCA_051306075.1 Chitinophagaceae bacterium | reverse complement strand
TTACACTAAATGTGGTCGTTGAAGTACACAGTCCGGGGTCAGGAGTAAATGTGTAAACTCCTGAATTTTGATTGTCAACTGATGAAGGACTCCAGGATCCGTTAATGCCATTATTTGAAGTAGCCGGAAGTATGGGTACACTACCATCTGTACAAATAGTCAGGGAAGTTCCAAAACTAAAGGCAGGTGTTATAGTTGGGTTTACGGTAACTGAAAATGTTTCAGAGTTTGCACACATGTCTAAAGTGGGAGTAAATGTGTAAGTGCCGGAACTTTGGTCATCAACAATTGCTGGGTTCCAGGTTCCGGTAATGGCATTATCTGATGTACCGGGTAATGCAGGTACAATTTCTCCCGCGCAAATAGTAAGCGAGGTTCCAAAACTAAAAGTGGGAGTTATTTTTTGATTTACTGTTACCGAAAAAGTAGTTGTTGGTGCACATAATCCCGGTGTGGGAGTAAAGGTATAAACCCCCGAACTATAATTTTTTACGGTTGTGGGACTCCAGGTGCCTGTGATGCCGTTTGTTGTGGTAGTGGAAAGAGCGGGCACAGAACCACCATCACAAATTGACAGCGAAGTTCCAAAACTAAAAGTTGGTGTAATATTCTGATTTACGGTAACAGCAAGGGTGGCGGTAAAAAAACATCCTGATGAAGGAGTAAAAGTGTATACATCCGAATTCTGATTGTCTATAATCGCCGGATTCCATGTTCCGTTTATACCATTAACTGATATGCCCGGTAAGGAAGGCACAGAACCACCTGCGCAAACCGACATAGATGTGCCAAAGCTAAAAACGGGTTTGATATTATTCGTTACCGATACATTAAATGTAATTGGGGAAGCACATTGAGAAGGTACAGGTGTAAATATATAGGTTCCGGAATTTTGGTTTCCTACATTTGCCGGACTCCAGGTGCCACTGATTCCATTGTCTGAAGTTGCAGGCAATGCCGGTACTGATTCTCCTGCACAAATAGTAAGTGATGTACCAAAGCTAAATGCAGGAATTATATTCGGGTTAACGGTAACAGAAAAAGTAACTGTGGTAGCACATAATCCCGATGTTGGGGTAAATGTGTATGTAGCTGAATTTTGATTGTCAACTGATGCCGGACTCCATGTGCCAGTTATACCATTGGTTGAAGTGGTCGGTAGAGCAGGAACTGCCTCTCCTGCACAAATAGTCAATGTAGTTCCAAAGCTGAATGAAGGCGGTATATTCGGACTCACGGTTACATTAAAAGTTGCAGTGGTTGCACATAACCCAGGTGTAGGAGTAAATGTATATGTTGCTGAATTTTGATCGTCAACAATTGCCGGGTTCCATGTGCCAGCAATACCATTATCCGACGTTGAAGGCAACAGGGGAACACTTTCTCCTGCACAAATACTGAGAGATGTTCCAAAACTAAAGCTGGGTGGAATATTTGGACTTATTGTAACGCTAAAAGAAAGAGGCGTTGCACATAGTCCTGCTGTAGGTGTAAAAATGTAGGTTCCGGAATTTTGGTTATCAACTACAGCCGGACTCCAATTTCCTGTAATACCGTTATCAGAAGTTCCAGGCAATGTGGGAACTAATTCCCCGGCACAAATTGTGAGCGAGGTGCCAAAACTAAACGTAGGCAGTACGTTTGGATCTACAGTGACTGAAAGGGTTACCGTTGTAGCACATAAACCTGTTGTAGGCGTAAAAGTATAAGTTGCTGAATTTTGATTATCTACTGTTGATGGGCTCCATGTGCCGGTAATTCCATTTGTTGAAGTACCGGGAAGCGCAGGAACCGGAGCGCCTGCACATACAGTTAGTGAATTTCCAAAGCTGAATGTTGGTGGAATATTTGGATTTACTGAAACAGTAAAAGTTGCTGTGGTTGCACAAAGACCGGAAGCAGGTGTAAACGTATAAGTTCCCGGATTCTGATTGTCAACTGTTGCAGGGCTCCACGTTCCATTAATGTTATTTGTTGATAATTTAGACAGTGGTGGCACTGTGCCTCCTGCACAAATGGTTAGTGCATTGCCAAATAAAAAGGTCGGTATTGTTCTGGGAATTACTGTAACATTTATTGTACTTGTTAATCCGCACTGCCCCGAATTAGGAGTAAATGTATATGAACCTGAAGATTGGTTATTAATTACAGCCGGGTTCCATGTTCCGCTTATTCCATTGATGGAAGTGCCGGGAAGGACAGGGGGGGTAGTGCCTGCGCAAAAAGCCGCTACACGAGGGAAAGTAGGAGTAAACACCGGGTTCGATAAAATGATACCGGTAAAAAGGTCGGTAGTACAGCCATTAATCAGCAATTCAAAATCGGAATATACACCGGCATTCAAGCCACTTAAGATTACCTGGCCTGTTCCGTTTGCAACCAGGTTAACGGGTCCAACAGCTACTCCATCATCGGTATAAGAAAGGGAGTAAGCCGCGTTGGCTACTAATCCGCTTATGGTTACAGAGCCTTCCGTTCCATTGCAGGTTGTCGGATTATAGCTTGCCAGATCAGGTTCCTGAATGGAAAAAAAAGCTTTGTAATTATTACCACTATTATTGAGAACCACAGTTTCATCGCATAACAAAGGTGTAACTGAAGATCCCGTTACATCATAGTATACTTCAAGCACATAATTTCCGGGAGGAAATGTAGTAAGGTTTACAGGAGAATAAGGAGTAGTTGTTCCATTAGGAATTACACGATTCCATTTTTGATCACCAGGCTGGCAAGTACCACCGGATCCGTATTGACCACTGGGCACATCACAGTTATCTACCAGGGGAATATCCATCGAATTGAAAGCACCTGGTGCACCTGATTGAGGATAGATGCGATAATACAAATGAACATTACATACATTTCCGATCACAGCGTTTTTAAAAGTCTTCACTTCTGCGCCGCTCAATATAAGGCTGTTCGAATTTCTTGTGTGCACTCCAAGGCTGGCATTGTTAAATACATTTGCTGGCGGTCCTGATAAATCAGCCGCATTACCTGATGTATTAAAAAAGTTACTTTGATTACAATCCGTCAACCATACGGCAGAAGAAACAGTTCCAAATGTTTGACCCCGGGATTGAATACAGAAGAATACAACGCACAATAATGCAATAAAGATAGAGCGGGATATTGGTTTCATAGAAAATGGAAATTAGGCGGAAATACTTGGCTTGTATCGATTTTCGTCGTAAATGTAATATTTCAATTATGATTTTCTGCGAGTATTTGTACCTGTTATTTTTGAGTAAGTTTCCGACAAAAGTTTCTTTTCGGTCATAGAATACTTTTTACGATAGTAGCGAATCTTCTTCTCGTTTAAAAATTAAAATTGAATTTTTTGGATAAAAAAATTCTTGTTATTTCATTTTGGAATTTGTTACCAAGTAAAAATCCGGGTCATAAAATTTTACACTTATAGCATAACACT
>JBPPMM010000478.1:0-3561 GCA_051306075.1 Chitinophagaceae bacterium | reverse complement strand
TTCAAAATCTTCAACCGCTGGGGTCATTTATTATTTGAATCGAAGACGGACCTGCCTGGTTGGGATGGCACCTTAAATGGTTCTCCTCCATCAGCACAAGTGGTGGTGTGGGTGGTAGTAGGCCTTGGAGTAGATAATTATTTATACAGGAGAAAAGGGACAACAGTTTTATTACGATAAAGAGGCACTTTTATTCTAACATTTTCTTACTTCAGGAATTTTATTATCCTCTCTTTAAATATATTACCGGTTATATTTCGAGTTATATTCTTAGCAGGAAAAGAAATATTCATCAAAGCCTGGTTTAATCATTAAATACAACTTGTGACTGGCAACTAAATGGGTTTGAAATTACCGGAATAAATTTCCTTTTAATTACAAATAATACTATCAGGCAAACTGGCAAACTGCACAAATCTTTATCATTTAAGAAGGATAACCCAAATGGCGATTTGGGCTAAACTGTTTATAAGTTGTTGATTATTTATTCTTTGGCACTAAATCAAGGTTATAATTTGTAATTAGCTTTAAGGTCTTATAACTACCATTCCCTTATCCGGTTTGATATCAGGCTTTACTTTTGGTTTTGTCTGGAGTAGTTTGTTCTATTTTATTGATTACGGGCAATATTAAGTTTTGCTCCGCAATAAAAATGCGGATCAATTTTATATGTAAAGTTGTACCCTCCTTTTTACCATGTGATTTTTTGCATGTCATGTTTTAAAAATTAAACTCCAACTTATTAAAAAGTTTAGATCGAAGGATCATATAAAATTAGCTGCACTTTAAAATCCAAAACTGATGTCAATGTATTTTTTGTTGCGAAATAACAAGCAAACAGGGCCTTTTACAGCCCAGGAATTGATAGCCTGCAAACTTCAACTTTATGACCTGGTATGGATAGAAGGAAAAAGTGCAGCATGGCGCTACCCGGAAGAAATTCAAGACATAAAAATATTATTGGCAGCTCAAAAAGATCAGTCAGTTAATTCCGACAGGCAAGTTGCCAGAGAGACCAATAATATCGGCAACAGAAAACAGCTGGAAATTAATTCAGGCTATAAGCCGGTTGCAGGACAACAGTATAATGAGCAGGAACATAATTCCTTGTTTGTCGCAGCCAGGGGTGGAATTAAAAATCCGCTTTCTATCGAAGGAATAAGAAAAGATTTGCTCACGAAAAATAAACCTTTTCCTGAAGATATTTCGGCCGGCAATGACTATGATACCAGGGAAAGTTTCATTGAAGATGATGTAAGGGGTTCCGGAATAAGAACGGACAAAGAAAGAAGTGAGAAGAATAAAACATTTTCTCCGATGGATAAAAAACAAAGAGTTGACCGTCTGATCAAGGTTATTATAGCAGATGATCATGCCATCTTCAGAGCTGGTGTAAAAGCTGCCCTGGCTTATAAAAATGATGTTACGTTAATTGCGGAAGCAGATAATGGGAGGCAATTGCTTAACCTGCTCAGACATACGGAACCTGATGTGATATTACTTGATATTCAAATGCCGGTTATGGATGGCATCACCGCCTTACCGGAAATAAGAAAAATTTATCCTGAAGTAAAAGTAATTATACTTTCAATGCATGATGATCACTCCATGATCTCTAAGTTGATGGAAACTGGCGCTAATTCCTATCTTACAAAAACTGCTGGTTCAGATGCAATTTACCAGGCGATAAAAACCTGTTATGAACAGGAATATTATTTTAATGATACTACACAAAAAGCCCTGCTGGATGAATTACGGACTATCAGGTCAGCTGAAAAGGAAAAGATTTCACTTCGTGAAAACGTATTTGCAGACACGGTAGTAAGAGAACCCCAAACAAGTTTAATAGAAAAATCAGGCCCTCCGGCAAGCCCCCGCAAGCTACATCCGTTCTGGATGCCGGCAGGCATAATTGCATTAATAGCCATGGGAATACTGACAGGTTATTATTTCATTAAAAACTCTGATAGTATTTCTAAGGATACTTCAGGGGTAGCCATCAACAGCGGCAATCTAAACACGCAACAATCTTCCGGTGAACCGGAAGGCGGGAATCTGGACGAGATCAATATTGAAATGGACAAACCTCTTCCGTCTCCCCAAACAGTGACCCTGCCAGTTGAAAAACCTGCCGGCAATAGCATAGCCAAACAAAACACAGGTAAAGAAAATATCAAATCTCCTGTGTCTTCCAATTCTTCAATCGTCACATCTAAAGAAGTACAAGCAACAAACGGTAATAACAATGATCAGAATACAGATGAGGCCATAAATCAGGACAAAGAACTAAACAAGATCAATATCCTGAGCCAGATTTCATTACAAAATAATAAATACTCCAAAAGTGCTTTTGGTGGGGTTTCAGGTATTGAATTGACATTAAATAATAATTCTTCCTACAAGTTGGATATGGTAGAGGTGGAAGTAGACTACCTGAGAGGAAATGATAAAATATTAAGAACTGAAAAATTGGTTTTCCGAGACATTGCTCCCGGCGCTACCATCATGCAACAAGCACCTGATAATCCCCGGGGAGTTAAAGTAAAATATAAAATAGTTTCCGTTCGATCCAATTCACCAGGTGTTTCTTTTCCCGGCGGTTGATCTTTGCATCACCCACCCGTTTATAAGAAAGCAAAATAAGAAAATCGCTATTTTGAAGAAACCGGAATTTCTTCTTGCAGTATTATATCATAAGGACAGGTTTATGAATTTTGATCAATAACAGAATAATTGCTAAATAAATCAATAATGAAAAAAACCAGCGTTGCCTTTTTATGTTTTCTTTTTTTAGGACTGATATGTGGTATCCAGGGCATTGGTCAGAATAGTAAAGAAAAAGTTCGTGTCATTATGATTGGCGCTCATCCGGATGATTGCGATAATGATGGTGGTGGTACTGCCGCCCTTTTTGCAGAACTGGGTTATGCAGTAAAATTTGTTTCTGTCACCAATGGTGATGCAGGCCACCAATTAACGGGAGGCGCAGAACTGGCCAAAAGAAGGCTGGCCGAAGCACAGGAAGCTGGCAAAAGACTGGGTGTATCATACGATGTATTAGATAACCATGACGGCCAGTTACTACCTAATCTTGAAATACGGCTGCAAATAATCAGAAAAATAAGGGAATGGAATGCGGATATAGTTTTTGCACCAAGACCGAATGATTATCATCCCGATCACCGCTATACAGGAGTATTGGTGCAGGACGCAGCATACATGGTAGCTGTACCGAATATAGCGCCTGAAACGCCGGCCTTACAAAAAAATCCGATTTTCCTTTATTTCCCTGATCATTTTCAGCGACCCAATCCTTTCCGACCGGATATTGCAGTTGACATCTCGTCTGTTTTTAATAAAAAAATAGCGGCCCTTGATGCACATGAATCGCAAATGTATGAGTGGTTGCCATGGATTGGACACTATGCTGATAAGGTACCGAAAGATAAAAGCGATCGTTTAAAATGGCTGGCAGAGTTAAGAAAGGAAAAAATCAGCCCTCAAATAAAATCCGCTTTAGAAAAATGGTATGGGAAACAAAAGGCATCAACAGTAAAACAT
>JBPPMM010000122.1:0-2141 GCA_051306075.1 Chitinophagaceae bacterium | reverse complement strand
TAAGTATTTAGAAAAATGTGCATATTAAATGCAAAGGTACTATTGGAAAATCCGATTTTTTTTATGTAAAATTGTTGTTGCTTTAATCAAACCAAACTAACCAACCTTTATCTATGATTTTCAAACTCCTGGTTTCTTCCCTGTTTTGCATTTGTACATTACACAATTTTGCACAGGAAAAATCCAAAATAAAATTCGGTAAAATATCACCCGAAGATTTTTCAAAAACAGTTTACAGTATTGATAGCTCAGCCTCTGCTGTTATTATTGCTGATATGGGTTCCACTGAAATGGTTGGCAACAATAAAAACAGTTTTTCGCTTGAGTTTAAAAATTACAGAAGGGCGCATATCCTGAATAAGAATGGTTATGATATTGCCAATGTAGAAATAAGAATTTATACAGACGGGCGGGCTGAAGAAGAATTGCAAAGCCTGAAAGCTGTAACCTATAACCTTGAAAATGGAAAAGTTGTTGAAACAAAACTGGAAGTAAAAACAGCCGTCTTTAAGGATAAGATCAGTAAGAACCTATTAATAAAAAAATTCACATTCCCCAATATCAAGGAAGGGTCGATTATTGAATATGAGTACAAACTTCATTCTGACTTTACATTCAACCTTCAGCCATGGGATTTTCAGGGAGAGTATCCCTGTTTGTGGAGCGAATACAATGTGGCAATACCAGAATTTTATTATTACGTCACCTTATCGCAGGGATACCAACCATTTTATATTAAGGGACAAAAAGCAAGGCTTGGCAATTTTACTGTAGCTGATGTTAATACTGCCAGCAGGACCGAACGCGGATCCTTCCAGGCAAATATTACCGATTTCCGCTGGGTAATGAAGGATGTGCCTGCATTAAAAGAAGAATCTTATACATCTACTATAAATAATCACCTGGCCCGAATACAATTTCAGCTAGCAGAGTTGAGACATCCCTATGTCCCCAAAAATATTATGGGCACATGGCAGCAGGTTTGTACTGAATTGCTGAAAGACGAAGATTTTGGTTTTGCATTAAACAGAGATAATGGTTGGCTTAGTGATGTAGTAAAAGAGGCCACTCGTGGCGCTACCGGCAAATTAGAAAAGGCAAAAAATATTTTTGCTTATGTAAGGGACAATATGACCTGCACTAACTATAACAGGACGAGCCTTGACAAATCAATTAAAAATGTGTTGAAAGACAAAAGCGGCAATGAAGCTGAAATAAATTTGTTGTTAACAGCGATGCTTCTAAAGGCAGATTTGGAGGCAGAACCTGTTATGCTAAGCACACGTTCCCATGGTTATGCTTATGAACTGTATCCGATATTGGATCGTTTCAATTATGTGATCTCCCGCATGGAGGCAGATGGAAAATATTATTACCTGGATGCCAGCAAACCACGAATGGGTTTTGGCCGGCTGGGGTATGATTCATATAACGGACATGCCCGGGTGATTAATCAAACTGCTACGCCGCTTGAGCTGATAGCTGATTCATTACTGGAACGCAGGGCAACGTCCGTGATCATCATCAATGATGGAAAAGGCAATTTGACAGGAAGCCTCAGGCAGATGCCGGGGTATTATGAGTCGTACAGCCTGCGAAACCGCATCCAGGAAAAAGGAAAGGACCAGTTGTTTAGTGACATTAAAAAGGCATTCACCGCAGAAATAGACGTGATAAAACCTGAAATAGATTCCCTTGATAAATTTGAGCAGCCACTTAATATTCACTACGAGTTCAATTTGAAAACCGATAAGGAGGATATCATATATTTTAACCCGATGTTTGGCGAAGCCTGGAAAGAAAATCCATTTAAATCAGCAGAGAGAGCTTACCCGGTAGAAATGCCATATACCATTGATCAAACCTATATCATGCAATTAGATATTCCTGCCGGGTATATTATTGATGAAATGCCCAAGTCCATGATTGTGAAATTAAATGAAGATGATGATGGCCGTTTTGAATACCGGTTATCTGAATCAGGGGGTACTATTTCATTGCGATCGGTGCTTCGCCTCAACAGAGCCTTTTTTTTGCCGGATGAATATGAAATGCTGAGGGAGTTTTTCAACATGGTAGTAAAAAAACAGGGAGAACAAATTGTATTCAAGAAGAAAAGCTAATACATGAAAAAACTCATT
>JBPPMM010000416.1:0-8573 GCA_051306075.1 Chitinophagaceae bacterium | reverse complement strand
GTGTGCAACAGGCAGAAGCACAAAAACAATCACCAGCTGTGTTGTTCCCGCACTTGGAAGAAGAGAGTGCTATTCAGGAAAATGCGTGGCAGGTATTAACAGGAGAACTTCGCGGTGCGATAAGCCGTCGTTCTCATTTGAATGAATTTATTGGTAATGGCGATCTTTCCGCAGGTTTGCCGGTTGCTATGGTAAGCCGCAGGCCAGATGTTCGCTCGGCTGAAATGACTTTGATGATTACCAATGCCAGGGTAGGCGTAGCACAGGCTAATATGTATCCTGCATTGAATATAACTGCCGGAGCAGGATTAGAATCTTTTAAAGCAAGTAACTGGTTTAATATTCCTAATTCATTATTTGTATTGGCGGCAGGTTCTATTGTTCAGCCTGTTTTCCGCAGAAGGGAGTTAAAAACTCAATATGAAATTTCGAAACTGGAAAGAGAGGAGTCAGTTATACGATTCAGGCAGTTAGTTTTGGAAGCTACCGGTGAAGTGGCGAATGCACTAGTCCAGTTAGATAAATTGAATCAACAGGAATTAATAGCAACAGGCCAGGTAGATACCCTGGGGCATGCCGTGCTCAATGCAAAACTTTTATTCAGGAGTGATATGGCAGGTTACCTGGAAGTAATAACTGCGCAGGGAAATGCATTGCAGGCAGAATTAAACCTGGCTGCTATCCGCAGGCAGGAATTGAGTGCTATGGTAGAATTGTACAGGGCACTTGGAGGTGGTTGGAAGTGATTCATAAAAAAAACCTTCCATGAAAATGAAACTCTGGTATTTATTGTTGTTGAAAATAGGAAAGCCATTTGATTCATAAAACGCGGAGAAGAATTTTTAGTAATGGATTAAAAGAAGAATTATGAAATACAAAACACTTGCAAATACCGGTCAACAAGTATCAGCTATTGGTTTGGGATGCATGGGTATGAGTTTTGCCTATGGACCACGTAACGACGAGGAGTCAATAGCTACTTTGAACAGGGCGCTGGAACTCGGCATTAATTTTTGGGATACGGCGGATATGTATGGCTTTGGTCACAACGAAGAACTGATTTCAAAAGTATTGGTACCCAATCGTGATAAAGTTTTTATTGCAACAAAATTCGGTTTCCGGCAGCGGGAGGGAAGCACATCTAACTTCGCTGGAACATCAGACACCTATTTTGATGGTTCGCCGGCCTACCTAAAGGAAGCAGTAGAAAAAAGTTTACGCCGGTTGCGTATTGAAACCATCGACTTGTATTATGCCCATCGGGTTGACCCGGATACACCCGTAGAAGAAATGGTAGGTGCTATGGCTGAATTAGTAAAAGAAGGGAAAGTAAAATATCTCGGTTTATCCGAAGCATCGCCGGCATCTATCCGCCGTGCCCATGCCGTGTATCCCATTACTGCACTGCAAAGCGAATACTCATTACTAACAAGAGATCCTGAAGGAGAAATATTGAATACGGTACGGGAGTTGGGCATCGCTTTTATTCCTTTTAGTCCATTGGCAAGAGGTTTGGTAACCGCCACCGTTAGTGACAAGGAACAATTGGCTGCTGATGATTTTCGCAGAACGCTTCCTCGTTTTAACGAAACACATTGGAATAATAATCAGCAATTGGTTGAAGATTTTGCCGCCCTCGCCAGCGAGAAAAAAATAACAGCAGCTCAATTGGCTTTAGCCTGGGTACTTGCACAGGGTGATGATATTTTCCCGATCCCGGGCACAAAAAAAAGAAAATACCTGGAGGAAAACGCCACCGCCGTTGACATTCAACTTTCACCACAGGATTTACTGAACATCGAAAATTTATTATCCACCTATCCTGATATCGGGCAGCGCTATAGTGATGGAGCAATGAAAATGGTAAATAAATAACAGGGAGAAGCTCAGAATTTTTTTTTGAATCTTTCAATAAGTAAATCAACTAAGAAAGTAAATGAATACCCGTAACGCAAGGGAGAGTTATTTTATAAATCATGATGAAAATGCGTTTGCAAGCTTATACAAAGTTTGCCTACTTTTATATCAAAAGTAACTGGTGTCAGGCAAGTTTAATAGCACTATATGGTTTGTTTTTATAGTCATTTGTTTTTTACAATTTTCCTGTGACAAAGATGCAAGCAGCATTTCCAGGCCAAAGGGAGAAATTTTAGCTACAAACAAATGGAAAGTAAAAAACCTTTATATAAGAGATAAAGGGGAGCCGCTTTCAGGCAATACGGAAGCGAGGGCATTTACCTATAAAGATTGTGAACTGGATGACATTTATTTCTTCAAAACTGATAGTGTATTTGTGAGGAGTGATAGCCTTGTTGCCTGCGACCCATTACTGCTGGATCCCTTTCATGTTGGCGTTTTTGGTCCGTATGGTAGTGGTAGGTGGTCAATAGATGCCAGCTTTACCCAAATGAAAATTTCCAATCTGCCTTTCTATAATTTCACCTGGAAAATACTTACAATAACGGAAGTCCTTTTTGAAGTGGAACAAAACCACACGGATATTTTCGGGCAGCAATATGTTTACACTTACCAGTTTTCTCCTTTAAAATAGGACCATTCATTACCATGATGATATAAAAAATAAAAGCTCTTAATCAAAAGAGCTTTTATAATATGGGATAGAAATTAAATTCCTTTATGGCTACAATAGCGCAGCTTTATTCCAATTTTTCTTTGAAAAAATCAGTAGTGCGTTTCCATGCGAGTTCTGCCGCAGCCTTATCGTAACGGGGAGTTGTATCGTTATGAAAACCATGGTTTGTATTTTCATACATATAGGCCTTGTACTCTTTGCCATTTTCTTTTAATAGTTTTTCATATGCCGGCCAGCCTTCATTAACACGGGTATCCAGGGCTGCATAGTGTAAGAGTAGCGGAGCCTTTATTTTAGGAACATCTTCAGCAGCGGGCTGGCCACCATAAAATGGGACGGATGCTGACAAGTCCGGAATTCGTACAGCCATCATATTGGCTATCCACCCGCCAAAGCAAAATCCTACCACAGCAACTTTACCATTACAATCTTTGTGATTTTTGAGATAGCTAAATCCGGCTATGAAATCTTCTAACATTTCATTTCTGTCTCTCTTGCTTTGCATTTCGCGGCCTGCATCGTCAGTACCGGGGTAGCCGCCCAATGGTGTTAACGCATCCGGGGCAAGAGAAATGAATCCTGCCAATGCAGCTCTCCTGGCTACATCTTCAATATGTGGATTTAATCCGCGGTTTTCATGCACCACTACAATTCCTCCCAGTTTAGTTTTTGCAGCATCAGGCGTTGACAACAAAGCTTTGATTGAGCCGCCTCCTTTTTCTGATTGATAAGTGATATATTCTGATTTGATGCGGGGATCGTCTTCTTTAATTTGTACGCCCCCTTTATAATCAGGCATAAGAAAACTCATAAGGGAGGCTACTGTAATTCCGCCCACGGCATAAATAGAAAGTTTTTGCATAAACTCCCGTCTGCCGAGCCGGTTGTGTGCATAATCGTCATAAAGGTCAAACACTTCTTGTTTGATGTCTTCTTTATTAATTTCTTTCATTTCAGATTTATTAAGTGTAAAGTTTATTTCTCAATTTACTGCTTATTATTGAAAGCGGTTTTATTCGCAAATAATGGCGTTAAACCCAACCCTAAAAAGAAATTTAATTCACCTCCAGGAGACAGGTCATTCGATGCAACTTCCGATTACACATCGCAAAAAGCGAATCCCGAAAATTTTCGGTTCAAAATCAATTTGCATCTCAGGCAGTTGAACAAATTTAATTAGCATGAAATGCACCATTTATGTGCTATATTGATAATTACTAATATATCAGCAATCAAACAACTTTAATCAACGTGGACTTATTAAAATCATTCTTCCTGCAAGGAGGCTTCAATAAAGAAGATGCAGCTCAGATCGCAAGCAACTTTACTATTAAGAACCTTAATAAGGGAGATTATTTTGTAGAAGAAGGCAAGACAAGCAAATACCTGGGCTTTGTTGAAAAAGGTTTTTTTCAATATTTCATTACCCTGGATGGTGAAGAAAAAACGACTTATTCTCTTGGGGCTAATAACCTTATTGCCTCACTGGTTAGTTTTTTAAAACAAGTACCCTCAAGAGAAAACATACGGGCTGCAGTCAATTCCTCTATTTGGATAATCAGTAAGGATGACTTCAAAAAGTTGCAACAAACCATACCATCATTTAAGGATTATTATATTGGCATTCTGGAATGGCAAATTTGCTGTATAGAGGAGAGCCGTATTGATGGTATTATGCTTTCTGCCGGTGAGCGGTATGAAAAAATGATGTATAAGGAACCCGATCTGATACAACAAATACCCGTGCAATACCTTGCTTCGATTATAGGTGTTACCCCAAGACATCTAAGCAGAATTAGAAATAATTACCGGTTGGCCAATTAATAGACATTTGTCCTGTATGGGGCATTTTGCTGTGCCCACCTTTGTATCGTCAAACATTTAAAAACAAAAGACGATATGAAAAAAATTATTATTCTTTCCCTGATCTTTATTTCTTCAGGCAGTGCTTTTTCACAAAGCAAATTTTCAAAACACGAAATAAGCATCAATGGATTCAGGAATCCATCCATAGGTGCAGAATACAGGTACAGGCATATATCTTTACACGCCGGTTATTATCCCACTAATTTTGAAAGCGGTGTCACTACCGAATTTGTCCGGACAGGATTAACCTATTGGTTTCTGCCAGTTGGAAAAAAAGAAAACCCATCTTCCTTTTACGGATCACTCTCCTACGCAAAAGGGACAAGCAGGGATTATAAAGATCATAATGCGGGCATCGCAGAATTGGGTTTTCGTTGGATGCTGTATAAAGGACTAAATCTTAGGTTAGGTGTTGCAGCTTTAGCAGCGGAAAATAAATCTGTAAAAATTAATCCAACACCCGGCATAAGCTATTCTTTTAATTTTTAAAATAATAAGATGAAAAAAGAAAAAACAATCGGCTACCTGTTGATAATAGGCGCAATTGGTGTTTTTGTACCCTATACCATTTTAACAATCACATTCAATTATCCTGATATTCTCAGGCAGGAAAGTAGTAATATATTAAGTCAGTTTCATCAAGGTGGTCCGGCGCTTATCTTTACCTGGTTAGCTTTTGCCTTATTAGGCTTACCCTTACTGCTAGCCTATTCTTTAATTGGGCAAAAACTTGAACAAAGAATGCCGCAAATGAAGTGGGTTACCACGGTTGGTATTATTTCAGGGGTAGTGCAAATAATCGGTCTTCTGCGTTGGGTATTTGTAATCCCGGTGCTGGCAACAGAATTTGTGAACACAACTTCTCCCACAAGGCAGGAAGCAATAGAAGTTTCATTTATAATGATTCATCAATTTGGCGGCGTATTATTAGGCGAACACCTGGGGCAACTATTTACAATTATCTGGACTGTCCTAATATCATTTGCCTTATTGAAAGTAAATATCATTCCAAAATGGTTAGCCTGGTGGGGCTTCATAGCTTCGTTCATTTATTTTCTTGCACAGGCAGAATTATTAGCCACTGTAATCCCCGGCTTTCCGGTTATTGACATGGCAGGATTTATAGGAAGCACACTTTGGCTGTTATGGTTAATACTTGCTGGTATCAAGTTCATCAAGGCGGGTAAAAAGAATATTCAGTATTAATATTAAAACGACATTTACAAAAACTATTAAATTAAAAAAATGAAATACCTGATTTTTATTGCCTTTTTTACTCCGCTAACTTCTGGTGCAATTGCTCAATCGCAAGCTGACTTTACTTTAGGTTTTGCCGATAGCTTACAATCCACCTTACTTAATGAAAAGCGTCAGTTGTTGGTGTATACTCCTTATTCTGGTAAACAGGTCAAGCCCTTTAGAAACGAGACTTACCCTGTGTTATATGTATTAGACGGAGAGAATTATTTTCGCTCAGTAGCAGCGATAGTGGAACGCATGGTTAGCTCTGGGGTTTGCCCACCTATGATTGTGGTAGGCATACCAAATACCAATAGAGGCAGAGATTTAACCCCAAAAGCTTCACCCGCTAATGGCGATGGTATACATGATTCGGGAGGCGGTGAAAAATTCATTTCATTTATAGAAAAAGAACTGATGCCATATATAGAATCTTCTTATCCGGTAGCACCATACAAGTTGCTTATGGGGCATTCTCTTGGAGGGTTAATGGTCATGCAGACATTAGTTCACCACAAAGACCTGTTCAACGCCTATATTTCCATTGATGCAGCAATCTGGTGGGATGATCATAAAATTTTAAAAGAAAGCAAATCAGTTTTTGCAAAAGACAACTATGAAAATAAAACATTGTTCTTAACAATTGCCAACCGGATGGAAAGGAGTGTAGATACCACAACTGTACAATCAGATACCTCGGATAATACAGAACTTATCAGGTATAATCTGGAGTTGATCCACTACATAAAACAACATTCCCAAAATAAATTACGATTCAATCATGCGTATTATGAAAATGAAAGCCATGGCACTGTTGCATTTATTTCAGCTTATGATGCCCTGCGCTTTATATTCAACTATTATGAGTTTCCAAGGTATACAGATTATACAGCGCAGAACCCTCGTTTAATGGCTTTAATAACTGAACATTATAGTAATATTTCAAAGCAAATAGGTTACAAAATACTTCCCAGCGCATCATTAATAAACAGCTTTGGCTATCGTGCATTACATGAAAAACAATTTGAAATGGCAAAACAATTGTTCGAAATCAACGTGCTGAATTATCCCCAAGACGCAAATCTCCAGGACTCTTTTGGCGATTATTACAATGCTGTTGGAGATAAAAAAAATGCCATAGCATGGTATCGAAAAGCATTGACAGTTTCAGAAATCAGGGAAACCAAAGAAAAACTGGATCTATTATTAAAGGAAAAATAATTGAAGAAATTTAATCAAATGTATTTAAGCGTTTGGAAGCATGCGTAAGATAAAAATTGATACCATGAAGGAAACCCGGAAGGATAAAAGCAGCATCCATTTTGGAACAACTGTTACCTTGTTAATTATGCTATCCATTCTTTTGATATTTCATCATTTAATTTTAGTAAAGGTCATTCCATTTGATATTGTATGGGGAGGTAAACTAAATGATGTTTCTCAAATGGTTTTATTTGTAACGGTTTCAGTCATTATAAGTTTAATGATGATAGCTGTGATAGTGGTCGATGCATGGATTGTGAAATTTAAATCCACCCTGCGATAATTAAAACAGCCTTATGGGCAATGGTCGTACTTTTTATTTTAAATACGATCGGGAATTTTAATTCCGAAAATAAATTTGAAAAAAAAGTTTTCACACCAACGACTTTGCTCCTTTCCTTGTTATGCCTCCTATTCATAGTTACAAAGAGATCAAAAAATAAATACGCTATGAAATGAAAATTATTATCGCTGCCAATTTCACAATAATCAGCATTGCAGCTAATGCTTAAGCAGGTCTTTTATCGGGAATGGTCCCTACCTATCAATTGCCCTCTATTCTTTTTATAAAGGCCCGGATCGTTTCCTCGTTCCATCTTTCAAACCGGCCTCTTTGCGTCACCAGTTTATTTGATCCCGGTTTATCGAGGTAATAATAAAAAGAAAATTTTTCTTTTGGATCATACCAGCCCACCACCTGCCCAAAACGCAGAATATTGATAATGGTGGTGTCGGACCGATTCTCAACAGTATAAAAGCCGTTGGCAAAAGAAACCAGGTCATTTACCTCCTCTTGGTTTTTAACAGTAGTGAGCAACGAATCATTTTGAGGAAAATAATGAAAGGTCATTTTCTTTTTTTTGCTGTCAAAAACAGACCGATATGAAACATAATATCCTCCTTTGTCTTTGGCTACTACATACCAGAGCCAGCTGTTGAAGGGGGTGGGAGTAGTAAAATAATTATCAGTGGAAATGCCCTGCTGCGCCAGGTTATCCGATACCGCTTTTTCAACGATCATTTTATTGACAATTGCATACATAAGATAAATGGTACTTACCCCGATACCCATACGCCACCAATTTTTCCTTGTCAGGTTATGTCTTCTCAGTAATAGCAAAACAAGGAAGGCAACAAAAGGCCATATGGAGAAAAGCGGGTCGGCCACAAATAATATGTGGAATGAAAACCGCCAGTGGGAAAAGGGTTCAAGCAAACCAATGCCGTACGCATTAAAACCATCAATAAAAAGATGGGTAAAAATATTTATTTCCAGCAAGGCAAACCAGGTAGACCAGGGAATATTTTGTTTACGGAACAGATATCTTAGTATCCAGGATAAAAGTAATGTGGCTACAAGGGCAAACAGGATTGAATGGGTAATACCGCGATGTTCCAGAATATCTTTAGAATCGCTTAACCAAAACGTGGTGATAAAATCTACATCCGGAATGCTTTGTGACAAAGCGCCGATCAGCATGGCTTTTTTTCCGATTTTTTTTCCGGCAATGGCTTCACCGATGCAGGCGCCCAGAACGATATGAGTGAGGGAATCCAAAAGTTGTTTTTTATTCAGGCAAAAATGGTGCAAATAGCGAGATTCAGATCAATC
>JBPPMM010000358.1:0-3678 GCA_051306075.1 Chitinophagaceae bacterium | reverse complement strand
GTGCATCTTTTATCCATTCATTACGCTCCAGCAGATTCTCCATTTTTTGAAGGTTAAAGGAAGCTTTAGCCTGGCCTGTGATATTTCCCTTTGTTGCAGCCTTTAAAATTTTTATTATTTCGGATTTACCCAAAAAATAACTTTCCTTCTTTTCTCCTTTAATGATAACTGCATAATCCTTACAGGTATTTTTTTTCTGTTTACCCATAGCGGCAATCAACAGAGTAAGCATACCCGACCCTATCACCACCCATAAGGCAACGAACAGAATTTTTTGTATAGTTTTTTTTGTATTCACTTTCCTTTTTCAGTTAATATTTTCTTTATGCCGGGTACTAATGTATCAATATCACCTGCGCCCGCTGTTATAATCAATTCCGGTGTTTGTCCATTTCTTATTCTTTCTTCCAGCTTGCTTATTATTTCATCCTTACTGGCTACCAATACTTTTCCCGGGCTCATTTTTTTTACCAGCATCTCACTGCTTACTCCTTCTATCGGTTGCTCTCTTGCTGCATAAATGGGTAAAAGAAAAACCTCATCAGCTATATCAAGCACGGACGCAAATTCATCTGCAAAATCTCTTGTTCTTGTAAAAAGATGGGGTTGAAAGATCAACACACATTTTTTATCATTAAATAAAGACTTTGCTCCACTGATCAATGCCCTCAATTCCTCCGGGTGATGTGCATAGTCATCAATAAAAACCAGTTTTTCATTTTTCACAATGTATTCGAACCTTCTTTTTACTCCGCGAAAAGAGGCCACTGCGTCTTTGATCTTTTCATTTTCTATTCCCAGAGAGCCAGCCACGGCTATAGCCGCTAAAACATTTTCTGCGTTATGCAATCCTCCCATGTTCAGTACAACATTTTCAAACTTCTTGTCTTGCATGTTTATATCCATCTCGTAACTTCCATTCTTCATCCTGATATTTTCAGCATGCACATCTGCCTTTTTATTTTGCAGACTATAGGTAAGCTGACGCCCGGATGCTAATTCATTTCCTCTTTTCAAATCAAATTGCCTGATAAGCAATCCACCGGTTTTTATTTTTTTGCTGAAGTCAATGAAAGCCTGCTCTACCGCGTCTGCCGTACCATATATGTCCAGGTGATCTGCATCCATAGTCGTAATAATGGCTATATCCGGACTCAATTTCAAAAAGCTTCTGTCGTATTCATCCGCCTCAATTACAGATACATTCTTAGGATCGCTCCAGAAATTAGTTCCGTAATTAACGGAGATACCACCCAGGAAAGCATTGCAACCATAACCCGTATCCCGCAACAAATGAGCAACCATGGTTGTGATGGTTGTTTTACCATGCGTTCCGGCAACACAGATATTAAAAGAACTTTCAGAAATCAATTGCAATACATCGCTTCTCTTTACCACTTTAATACCGGCTTGCCTGTAATAAACTAATTCCTTGTGATTGGCCGGTATAGCGGGTGTGTAAACTACAAGTTTCGGATCCTTTGGTATCTGGTCTACATTTTCCTGGTAATGAATATCAATCCCGCTTGCTTCTAATTCTTTGGTAAGTGCAGTAACCGTTTTATCATACCCGCTTACTCTTACTCCCTTTGAATGAAAGAACCGGGCAACGGCGCTCATACCTATTCCCCCTATGCCAATGAAATAGATTTCCCCATCCAATAAGGAAGGGATCTTAAATTCATCTATAATTGTGGTTTCATTCATTTCTCTTTTTAATATTTTCCTTTTTACTCCTTTACTCAGCACATGCCTACAGTTTCATATTGCTTTTAAAATTTCATCAGCTATTATTTTATCTGCATCAGTAATAGCCAGCGTCGCTATATTTTTCTTTAACTCTGCCTGCCTGTTTTCATCCTTTGTAAGATCAATGGTCATGGAAACAAGCTTATCAGCCGCTTCGCTATCCTTAATCATTATAGCCGCATTTAATTTCACCAGCTGTAAAGCATTTACAGTCTGGTGGTCTTCGGCGGCAAAAGGGTAGGGTACGAATAAAACGGGCTTTTTTACTACACATAATTCTGCTACAGTCATGGCCCCTGCACGGGCTACCACCATATCAGCAGCAGCATAAGCATATTCCATTTGAGTAATAAATTCATTGGCCCAAACGAATTCTTTTCCTGCTGTGTGTTCCTTAGCTTTTGCTGCATAAGGTTTTCCTGTTTGCCAGATCAATTGCAAACCTGCGTTTAACAATTGATCAAGATTTTCGGCGATAGCATCGTTAATTGATTTGGCTCCCAGGCTGCCTCCTATTACCAGAACCGTTTTTTTATTTTCATTCAAAGAAAAAAAACGAATTCCTTCTTCTCTTGATATGGCGGTCTGTGAAATGGACAACCGAACAGGATTTCCTGTTACTATAATCTTTTCTTTTGCAAAAAACTTTTCCATTCCATTTGTTCCGGTAAAAACTTTGGTAGCTTTTTTACCCAGCATAATATTGGATTTGCCGGCGAATGAATTGGATTCATGTAAAAAAGTTGGTATTCTCCTGGCCTGCGCAAAACGTAATACCGGGAAACTTGAATAACCACCCACACCTACCACTGCATTTGGTTTGAACCGGTTAATGATGTTGCGAACCTGGAAAAAACTTTTTATCAGCTTAAAAGGCAACCCAATATTTTTTATCAAAGAACTCCTGTTAAATCCCGCTATATCCAATCCTTCTATATTATATCCTGCCTGCGGTACTTTTTCCATTTCCATTTTTCCCTTTGCACCTACAAATAATATTTCAATAGTCTTATCCTCTTTTTTCAGGGCATTAGCAATAGCGATAGCAGGAAAAATATGCCCGCCTGTTCCTCCCCCTGCTATTATGATCCTTTTTTTTCCTTCATTGGAACCTAAAATTTCATTTTTCTCTTTAGTTTCATTCATATCCTTTTCTTTCTATGCCGTCTCCTCCGGTATGATAGCGGGGCGTTCCATCTGCTCCACATTTCTTGCAACACTTAATATAATTCCAATGGCAAGGCAGGTAAATATGAAACTGCTGCCCCCCATACTGACTAAAGGAAGCGTAACACCAGTTACCGGAAACAGGTTTACTGTCACGGCCATGTTGGCTATGGCCTGAATGGCCAGCGTAAAACTTAACCCCAATGCGAGAAAGGCTCCGAATGCATAAGGACATCGTTTGAATATCCGGATACATCGGTAGAGAAAAACCAGGTATATGAATACAATGAATGCACCACCCACAAATCCATATTCTTCAATGATAATAGCAAATATGAAATCATTGTAAGCCTGCGGCAGGTAGTCCCGGGTGGTGCTGTTACCCGGCCCTACTCCAAACAGACCTCCTTTGGCAATAGCCATTTTTGCCTGGTTTACCTGGTACATCTCATCATTATCGGCTTCCTTTCCACCATATATAAAACTTTCTACCCGGCCGATCCATGTCTCCACTCTCGCAAATAAGGCTGATGAAGATTTTTTGGTTACCAGGGTTTCTTCATCACCTGTCCGGTGGCTGGCTACAGCGGCTATGATAAGAAAAAGAATAGGTATCATAGCCAGCCCCATCGTAACAAGAATATGTTTTGTATTCGCCCTGCCGATAAATAATAGCATCAGGCAGCTTGCTCCAAGTAATAAAGCCGTTGATAAATTAGCAGGTGCTATCAATAAACAAACCAAAGCAACAGGGATCATCAC
>JBPPMM010000353.1:0-5637 GCA_051306075.1 Chitinophagaceae bacterium | reverse complement strand
GCTTCCGCTACTTTAGGCGCAAAAGGGGGAGTGTTTTTGTCCTGTTTTGGGTTGCAGGAGAAAACGACCAGCATCGCTGCTATGGCAAATATGGTTTGTATTTTGAAGATCACAGTTTTGAGCAGATCGGTAAAAATTTGCAATTTCCAAATTACTGAAATTGTAGCTGTTCTCTATTACAGATATTGTAGCATTCGTATGCCGCTGTTTTATCATGGAACATCCCACCAAACACGTGAAGTCATTTTATCACCACCAGCTATTCGTGCAACCGCCTCTTTATAGCTTTGCGGGTTAACGCTGACTTCTTCTAATGGATAAGTAAACCTTCGGGGGATACTGCCAATTGTGGTTGTACCCTGGTAATTTATTTTTATTAACTGAGGATAGCCGCTTCTTCTCCAGTTACACCAGGTTTCATTCCAATCGGCAAAAGTGGCAATCCAATATTGGGTGTTTATCATTTCAAGGCCGTTTGCAGGCACATAAGGGTCTGCATTTACATAATCTTCCGCTTCACCTGGGCTTATGGTTGCGCCTGCCCGGTTTAATTGCAGGATGGCCGCCTTTACACCCTTGTTATAGTAATCAGATGCATCACCACTGATCCATCCTCTTTGCGCAGCTTCTGCAAGCAATAAGGCTGTTTCTGCATAAGTCAATATAAATGTAGGCGCATCTTCTCTTGCAAAAGTTCTTCTGTTAACTACGGAATATTTATTTTGATCTCCTGGCCAGTTAGGTGCGTTGGTTATATCCTCAGCCGTGCCACGGTTATCATATCCGTTGGGCTGTCCTAACTGAATGGCGGGATCATTATTTCCTAAGTCTCTATTGTCACCCGGATTCTTTGCAACAGTTGCCAAATAAGGCAACCGCGGATCGTTAGTAACTTTTAAAAAGTTAATGAACGTTTCGCTTAACCGGTAACTCCCCGCCACACGTACAGCCAGTTGCAGCCCAACAGGATTACTTACCGGGCTTGTTCCTTTTGCATTATGAGGACAGATAGCATTGTCTCCGTTACTTTCCATCACACCACCCTGCACCGCTTTTTCGCTCCACGTTTTTGCACTGGCCGGATCAACCTTGCTCATACGCATGGCCAGCCGAAGCATTTCTGAATAAGCAAATTTTTTCCATTTAGCTACGTTTCCGCCATAAAATAAATCAGCATCCTTAACTGTATTCGCAGCTGTTGCATCAAGTTTTTGGGCAGCATCTTCCAGTTCAAGCAACAGGTCAGCGTATATATCTTTTTGCAAATCATATTTAGGACTTGTAGACGCATTAATAAACCCCAGGCCTGCTTCAGAATAAGGGATATCACCGTACATATCTGTCATGCGCTGAAATAAGAATGCTTTTAGAATGCGGGAAATATTATACAGGTTTTTTCTTTTTTCATCCTGCTTAATATTTTCAATTACATCTACAATATTTTTGATAGAGCTAGAATATTGCGATCCCCAAAAAGCTCCATTATCCCCTGCATGATAAATGTATTTATCACCATACCAACCAAACGGGTTAGTTGAAGACAGGTGTTGCATCATGGTTGATGAATAATCTATACTACTTTGCTGAATTCCTATTGCAAATCCACTGGCATTGCCAGCGGTGTATAATTCCGCAGAAGTAAATAAATAATTGAATTGGATGTTTTGCGGAGTCAGTTTAGTCGGGTCAATGTTTATCTCTTCCAGCTTTTTATTACAAGCAAGAAGAATAATAAACATGCAGAGAATTATAAAAAAATTATGTTTCATTCATAATATTTTTAGTCACTAAAACTTAACATTCACATTAAACCCTATATTTCTTACAGCGGGATAACCTGATAGTTCAAGACCCTGGGCATTCGTGTTATTCAGGTTGGATTCAGGATCAATATTTGGCGTGTGCTTCATTAAGATAGCAATGTTTCTTGCTACTACCGAAAAAGTCAATCCTTTTATAACCATTTTTTTTAATGATGATTGCGGTACGGAATACCCAAGAGAGAGAGACCTGAATTTTATAAAGCTGGCATCATACACAAACTCTTCTGCTATCGTGGGCCCACCAAAGAATGTGAGATTCTGAAAATAATCCTGGGAAGAAACGCTTTTTGTATTGGTTTTTCCATCTTCCGTAACTCCTTTGCCTACATAGCCTGTCTCTCTTCCTTCCAGTGTTTTAATGTGGTGGCCGTAGTAGTAATACCTAAAGTTTGTACCCGAATATATTTTTGCGCCGTATTTAAAATCAAAAAGAAAAGAGAGTGTTACGTTTTTATAAGTAAGCTCATTACTAAAGCCCCCGGTTGTTTTGTAAATGGCTGAACCAAGTGGTACAGGAACCATATCACTTCGAGAAGAGAAGCCACTTGTATCATATACTATTTGTCCGCTTGAATCACGCTTGTAAGCATAACCTACAATTTGCGCATAAGGCAATCCAACTATATGCTGAATGCTTACAGAATTTCCAAAACGCGGAGCGGCATCATTACTAACAGGTGTGGGATTATTCTGCGGCGGTACTAATGCCAGTACTTTGTTATTATTAAAAGCAATATTGAATGAGCTGTGCCAGGAGAATTCCCTGGTCTTAACAGGTGTTGCAGTAAGCAACAGCTCAATGCCTTTATTACTTAATTTTCCTATGTTCACTATATTAGTAGAGTACCCTGTTGATGAGCTTATGGCTACATCAAGAATATCGTCTTCAGTTTTTTTATTATAAACCGCCACATCCAAACCAACACGGTTGTTTAAAAACCGGAGGTCTAATCCTGCTTCCTGTTCTGTGATCCTTACTGGTTTCAGGAATTTATTTGGAATGGTGCTTTGCGTAATATTACCTAAGGGAAGGCCATTAATGTCGTAAGCTTCCACCCGGTAGGTTAATAAATTCCGGTATGCTTCAGTTCCATTAGAAGACTTTGCAACGGCTGCCCTTAGTTTACCAAACGTTATCCATGCAGGGAGCTTAAAAGCATCAGAAAAAATAAAGCCAGCGCTTACCGACGGGTACAGGTAACTATTAGTTTTAGGATTGAGGGTAGAATACCAATCATTACGGCCCGTTACTGTAAGAAATAAAAATTTTTTATAACCGGCGTCCACACTTGCATACAGGGAGTTTACACGAAAATGTTTGTAATCATAATTGTAAGGCCTGTCTTCGCCTAGAATATTACTTACGCTATAAACATATGGAACATGGAATGGCCCTGCCCTATATATTCCACCCCTGGTAAAAATATTATCTTGTGTATTAGCTCCAAGATTGCCATGCAAAGAAAAAACCCCAAACTTTTTATTGGCATCAATCATTACGTTACCATTGATCTCATGAAAATCTGTTTTAGTTTGAGTTAAAATCCCGTTGTCGCCCCGAAATCGTGTTCCTGTTGGTGTTATCTCTGTGCGGTCTAAAACATAACCATCCCGGGTAACCTGGCCTTGCAAGGAAAGCCAGCCAGTAAAATCATATTTTAATGTAAGAGCTGATGTAAGCCTGTTACGTTTGGTAGAATTCTGAAAATACCTGGCAACAAAATAAGGATTGTTAGTAAAAACTGTATTTCTATTGGGCACGTTTTCAACCCCGTTACTGTCTACAGCTTTTTTTAACCAATTTACATCAAAGGAACTGGCTAAGGATAAAACACTTGCTATCATATTACCGGGATTATCAGACATAGAAGCCCTGTTCTTTACCTGTTCGAAAACATAATTTGCATTAAGGGTAGCCTGGAATTTTTTAGTAATATTAAAAGTACCATTGAAATTAACTCCCTGCTGTTTCATATTTGAATTAGGAGTAACGGGCTCTAAATACAAATTGGAAACTCCAAGTCTGAAATGCCCCTTATCATTATTACCGCTTACAGCAATTGAGCTTTGATTGGTAATACCTGTTTGCAGAAAATTTTCAATATTGTTTTTATACGCCTGGTAGGGAACCATATCGCCCATAAAATTTATAACAGGGGAACCATCTAATTTAGCGCCCCAACTGTCAAATGCAGAAGAAGAAGCTCCATCAGCCGATTGGGGCTTCGTGCCTCTGAAACCTTGCCCATAAGTATATTGAACGTCTTTTCGAAGATCTATTACAGAGTTAATTGTTATATTATTGTTTACCTCCACACTTACTCCTTTATTCCGTAATCCTGATTTTGTGGTAATCAAAATTGCTCCGTTACCACCGCGGTAACCATATAATGCAGAGGCAGCAACGCCTTTCAATACCTGGATGCTTTCAATATCATCCGGGTTAATTGTTGAAAGTCCATCACCAAAATCAGCGCCTCCCCACATCCCTGCAAAACCCTGGTTGGTATTATCAAAGGGAATACCATCTACAACATACAATGGCTGGTTGTTGCTTTTTAAAGATGCATTTCCCCTGATCATAACGCGGCTGCTGCCGTAAGGCCCTGCTGAAACCCCGGCTACATTTACGCCGGCCACCTGCCCGGTTAAGGCATTACCGATATTTATCTCTCTTGCCTGTGTAAGTTTTGATCCATCAACTTCAGTAGTTGAGTAACCAAGGGCTCTTTTTTGTTTGTTGATACCGAGAGCGGTGATCACTATTTCATTCAATTGACGGCTGGAATGAATTAATTGCACATTTACCAGTGCCGTGTCACCCACTACCAGTTCTTTTGAATCATAGCCAACATATGAAAAAACAAGTGTGTTACCTTTTGATGCATTTATAGAAAATATACCCTGATCATCTGTTATTGTTCCAATTGAAGTTCCCTTTAAAACAACATTCACTCCGGCCATTACCTGGCCAATTTCATTTACAACCTTTCCTTTTATCCCGATCAAAAGTGGTGGTGAAAGTTTTTGTTCAGCTATGATTTTTTTTTCTTTTATTATCACTGCGTTACCAATGATAGACCAGGTTAATGGCTGATCTTGCGGACATGCTATGAATACATTTTCAATTATTTCATTTTTTACATTCCTGATTAAAAAAGTACCATCAGCGACAGTAACTGATGAAAGGTTTGTATTTCTAAGAACAAAGTTTTCACCGGCAATCGGTAAACAATCGGAACTACTAACCACCCCGGTTATTTTTTCCTGTGCCAGTGTTGCTAAACAAAACAACAGAACGAAAGTCAGAGGGAGAAATTTTATCACCCTGACAAAATAACTGTATTGCTTTTTCATAGCCGTTGATTGTGGGTTATTGATAATGTAAATACCAATATATAAACATCAAAAACTATTAAAACAAGAATCACTTATTGCAACAAGGGTATTTGCAATAAGACTTCAGTACCAGCGGCACTTCCATCAGCGAACACAAGGTCGATTATTTTTATATGACCATCCAATTGTTTTTTCTGCTGCAGCATCTCAATCCGGCTAGCTGTAATGTACTTTCCAATTGAGTTCTTAAATCTCCTGTTTGCCCGTTGATTTTATAGAATGTGTCGAGTGCTTTGCAGGGTTTAAATTATAAAATTAGAAAACGGTTGTTTAGGCTATTGCATGTTTGGCCTGAGATCCGTTTACTCATAGGAGAGAGGTATTTTGATCAGCACTTCTGTGCCGGCAGGGCGGCCATCCGGTAACACAAGATCATTTACTGATATGAAACTGTTATTTTGCTCCTTTTGTTGCA
>JBPPMM010000346.1:0-6334 GCA_051306075.1 Chitinophagaceae bacterium | reverse complement strand
GGAGAAAAGTATTATTTAGATTTCAAGAAAATAAGAATGGTCTCTTGTAATTAGTATAGTGAAAGCCGTAAAGACTTTCATTTGGAAACAATACTTAGCTAATTAAATAATGAATGGCAGACATTTTTTTTCGCTTCTCCAAATTGTACGATTGCTGATTTCACACCCATCCGACGAATTTTTAAGAATGCAAGCCAATAACAACCGCTATGGAACTCTAAAGGGGAAAGGAAATACTGAAAAAGATTGATAACAACCAGGCCGCTGCCATTTTATTTAAAATACAAAACCAGGTGTGGAGCTGAGGGGAATCGAACCCCTGTCCAAACACATTCGTCAAAAGCTTTCTACATGCTTATTTCATTATTAGTTGTCGGCGACGTACAGGAAATGAACAAACCAATACATTGCTTAGCTGGATATTCTTAAGCAACCGTCACAGCCTTCGGTTGCAGCATCCTGTTTTAGTTTGATGTCGGCGGCGGAGCATGGTAACAGAACAACCTGCCCGGCGGCCCTAATGACTACTTAATCACTGATTAGGCAGCCATGGCATACTGAGTATTGCCATTTGAAGTTTGAATATTCAGATTATCGTGCTAATTATACAACGCACGGCATGCTTACACTCTCAAAGATCTATGCTGTCAAAACCGGTACAGCCCCGAAAAATAAATTAAATACAACGAAAAATTTAAATACTTGCTGCGTTCAATTTATAACCATTATTAGTTCTTTCTTTTCTTCAAATAATCATGAACTTATTTTCCCCAACCAAACCAATCGTTTCCATTGGCGTATAACATCAGCAACAATAACAAAATCATGCCAGCCACTTGTGCATATTCCATAAATTTTTCATTGGGCTTTCTGCCGCTTACCATTTCATATAGAGTAAACATCACATGACCTCCGTCTAATGCAGGAATAGGAAGCAGGTTCATAAAGGCGAGAATGATAGACAGAAAAGCAGTTATATTCCAAAATGCTTCCCAATGCCATTCTGTAGGAAACACCGATCCTATCGCCTTAAATCCACCAACACCTTTATAAGCACCCGTATCGGGATTCAGGATCAATCGAAACTGATCTATGTAAAATTTCAGTTTTTCAATTGATTTTTTTACACCCGCCGGAAAGGCTGCAAGAAATCCATATTTCCGTGTCTCTGTATTATACACTCCCAACTTTTGATAACTACCATCATCTAAGACCGGGATTCCAATCTTGCCCTCCCCTGTCACTCTTGAATTCAATTGCAGCAACTCCCCATTTCTTTCAACTGTAAGAACAACTTGCCCATTTTTATGATCTTTCAGGATGGCGGGCATTTCATCATAATATTGCACCGGTATTGAATCGATAGCCACAATCTTATCCATTTCTCTTAACCCTGCTATTTTTCCATAAACCGTATCATCCTTTATTCCATATTTACCAACATAGGTTGGTAACCGCAGTTGTAATAACAACCCTTTTTTTCTTTTGCTCTCAATTAACTTTTCTATCAGGTTTACGGGCAATTTTATATCCTGCTGTTTACCATCTCTTTCTATTAATATTTCGTTTCCTAAAATTACCTGTGCGCCCAGGTTTTCAAAATAATCGACAGGTTCTCCATTTACCGACAAAATCTTATCTCCATTTCTCAGGCCTATCTCATTCATCAAACTGTCAGTCGTCCAAATACCATATTTTACGGAATTCATTGGTGTCTTCCTTTCACCCCAAATCATCAGAACAAAAGCATAAATAATAAATGCAACCAGGATATTCATGATAATACCACCCAGCATAATGATGAGCCGTTGCCAGGCCGGTTTACTTCTGAATTCCCATTCTTTGGGAGGTTGTTTCATAGCTTCCTTATCCATGCTTTCATCAATCATTCCGGATATTTTCACATAACCTCCCAGTGGCAACCAACCTATACCATAAACCGTGTCCCCAATTTTTTTCTTCACCAGGGAAAACCAGGGGTCAAAAAAAAGAAAGAATTTTTCTACCCTGCAGCCAAACCATTTTGCCGTAATATAATGCCCAAATTCATGCAGCACTATCAAAATTGATAAAGCCAGCAACAGCTGTCCAACCTGCACACTTACCGACTCCCAATTAATTGCTAATAAATACATATCTCTATTCTGGTATTTTTCTAAAATTTAAAAGAAGTGCAAATATCAGCTAAATATGTACCATAAAAAACCCACTGCTGAATTATTTGATTTTATTAGGATTATGCTTTCCGCAGGGAAATTGCTCTTAAGGAGCTTACAATTTTATAAGGTCAGCGGAGTAGTTACGGGCCATTCCATCACTTTCAAAATATTCTTCCAGGGATGGCTTTTCAATGAAGGAAACTTTTTGCATTGTTTTTTCTATTACATCAGTCATATCCAAAAAGTTTAACCTGTTTCGCAAAAAAGCATAAACGGCAATTTCATTGGCTGCATTCATAATTGCAGGAAGATTGCCACCTTTATTCAACGCCTCCATAGCTAATCCAAGATTTCGGAAGGTACGCAGGTCCGGCTCCTCAAACGTCAGAGTATTTACTTTCTTAAAATCATACCTCGGAAAATTATTTGCAATTCTTTTAGGAAAAGAAAGTGCGTATTGAATAGGTAATTTCATATCTGGCAATCCCATTTGAGCTTTAATGCTTCCATCTTCAAATTGTATCATGCTATGAATGATACTTTGTGGATGAATGATGACCTGTATCTGATCAGGCCGCAGATTAAATAACCATCTTGCTTCAATCATCTCCAAACCCTTATTCATTAAAGTGGCTGAGTCAATAGACACTTTGGCTCCCATGGTCCAGTTGGGGTGTTGTAAGGCGTGTTCTTTCTTCACATTTACCAGGTAATTAGGTTTTCTACCCAAAAACGGTCCACCTGAAGCAGTAAGTATTACTTTTTCAATCCGGTTCCTGCTTTCCCCTACCAGGCATTGAAAAATAGCTGAATGTTCTGAATCAACGGGGATAATGGGAACCCGGTTCTCCACTGCCTTGTGCATTATGATATCACCGGCAACAACCAGCGTTTCTTTATTGGCCAATGCTACAGCCTTTCCATTTTCAATTGCTTTTAATGTTGGCCGCAAACCCGCATAGCCAACAATAGCAGCCATCATCAGATCATAACAATCTATAGCTGCAACCTCTTCCAACGCTTTTTCCCCCGCAAATACTTTTACCGGGACAGAAGCCAGTGCTTCCTTTACTTTCAGGTATTTTTTTTCATCGCCAATAACTACAATATTGGGCTGAAAGCGCAATGCTTGTTCTATTAATAATTCTTCGTTATGATAAGCCGTCAATATCTCTGCTGAAAATAAAGAAGGGTTACCGGCAATCACTTCTAATGCCTGTGTGCCTATTGATCCTGTAGAACCAAAAAGAGCGATACGTCTCTTTCCCCTCCCTTCACTATTGGCTGACGCCTCCGTCATTGGGGATTTTTTATATTTTTCTTCGCTCATAGGGTTATTCATTGTTAAAATAGGATCGTTCATGATTTTTTACTTTGAATTTTTATCGCCTCCTAATTGTCAGTCCATTTTAACAGCTCATCAGCAATTTTTCTGTCATTACTCAATCGTGGCACTTTATTTTGCCCTCCCAATTTACCAACTGATTTCATATATTCAATAAAGCCATTTTTCCGGATAGCTGTCAATTTAAGTGGCTTCAGAATATTACCACTGATAAGATCATCATAATAAACATTTTTGTTCCTAAGATTCTCATCAATTTTCAGCGCAAATGCCTCAATATCGTTTGGCTTATTTTGAAATTCTATGAACCACTCATGGTACGATTTCCCATCTCCCCCGCTAACAAATGGCGCAACGGTAAACTCAGTAATCTGAATGTGTGCTTCTTCTGCTGCTTTTAACAGGCTAAATTCAACTTCCTCACTAATAACGTGCTCTCCAAATGCTGAAATAAAATGTTTCGTTCTTCCTGTTACGAGAATGCGGTACGGATTAATTGAAACAAATTTGATCATATCACCCAGGTCATACCCCCACAAACCTGCGTTACTATTTATTATCATCGCATAATTTTCTCCGGGTTTTACATCTGCCAGGGAAAGCCGGGTAGGGTTATTCTTATTTATATCCGCAGCCGGAACAAATTCAAAAAAGATACCGCTGTTGGTATTTAACAACAAACCTTCCTCCTGCTGCGAATCCTGGAATGCAAAAAACCCTTCGCTTGCCGGAAACAATTCGATAGAGTCAATTTTTTTCCCGATGCTTTCAAACAGTTTTGCTTTATAAGGTTCAAAATTTACGCCACCCTGTACCACTAAGCTTAAATTGGGAAAAAGATCCATAATCTTCTTTCCACTTCTTTTCATTAACTCATCAAAATACATCTGCATCCATGGAGGGATACCACTGATGAGCGTCATATCCTTGTTTATGGTTTCATCCACAATCTTATTGAGTTTTGTTTCCCAATCTTCTATGCAATTGGTTTCATAAGATGGAAGTTGATTGGTTCGAAGATATCCCGGAACATGATGGTTTACTATCCCACTCAGCCTGCCCGTAGGTATGCCTCCTACTCTCTCTAACACGGGAGAACCTGAAAGAAAGATCATCTTGCCATTTGCAAAAAGTGTATTCTTTGACTCTGCCATATAGCAGAGCAATGCGTTTCGGGCTGTGTTGATATGATTGGGAATGGACTCCTTTGTAATAGGAATATATTTTGTGCCACTGGTAGTTCCGGATGTTTTAGCCAGATAAATGGGCTTACCCTTCCACAAAACATTATGCTTTCCCTCTTTTATTTGCTCAATAAAAGGCTTGAATTGTTCGTAATCTCTTATAGGTACAGCCTGCCGGAATTCCTCGTAAGTATTTACTTTGTCAAAATGAGCCAGTTTTCCAAATTCCGTGTTTCGGCCTGTTTTTACAAGGTCCTTAAGTATAATTTCCTGGTCGGCAACGGCGGTAAGCATTCCCTTGCGGATACCTTTATATATATATGATGCAAATGGTTTTGCTAAGAAAGACTTGATTTTCATCTGTATATCCCTGTTTACCAAAATGGCAGAGGCCATAAAACGAGTACTTACAGCCGTAAATCGCAAAGATAAAGGAAGGCAGGCCAAACAAGGGACTGATTTTGCCATTTAAAACTTTGGAGTTCTGTTTGCTGGTTGAACATTTCCCCTTACTTTTGCATCCCTAATTTCAGATTATGATAGCAGTAATAAAAGTAGCCGGTCAGCAGTTCAAAGTAGAAAAAGATCAAACCTTGTTTGTTCCTCACGTGGAAGGTAACGCCGGGGAAAACGTGGACCTGGAAGTCTTAATGGCCGAAGCAGATGGCAAACTTACCCTGGGTGCAGAACTGAAAACAAAAGTATCTGTAGAAATCCTTGGCCAGGTTAAAGGTGAAACGGTGATCGCCTATAAACAAAAAAGAAGAAAAGGCTTTCATAAAAAGAAAGGACATCGCACTGCTTATACAAAAATAAAAGTAACTGATATCGCCTGAGCATTTCAACCATGCAAAAGGTGAAGAGTTGAATAGAACTTTATTACTTTAAACTAATAAATAAAAAACAATGGCACATAAGAAAGGTGAAGGAAGTGTAAAGAACGGCCGCGATTCACAAAGCAAACGTCTCGGTGTAAAAATTTTTGGTGGCCAGCCTGCTATAGCAGGAAACATCATTGTTCGTCAGCGCGGCACTGTTTATCATCCTGGAAAAAATGTTGGTGTTGGAAAAGATTTTACATTGTTTGCATTGCACAACGGTATAGTGGAATACAGAAAAAGACGTAACGACAGAACATATGTTTCTGTTACAATAGCTGAAGCCTGATTTCCGGAATTGTCATTTTGTGGAAAAAAAATTTGGGTAGTATGAAATAATTATTATTTTTACTAACGATAACCCATTTCACTAAACATTAAATTCTCAAAAATGGCAACAAAAAAGAAAGCAGCTAAAAAAGCAGCAAAGAAAGCAGCTCCAAAAAAAGCAGCTAAAAAAGCAGCTCCAAAGAAAAAAGCAGCTCCAAAGAAAAAAGCAGCTAAAAAGAAATAAGTTTAATTTCTTAGAAGTTTATAAAAAGTCTCCGATAATTTTCGGGGACTTTTTTTTGCCTTACACCACCGACTTCTTCAACTAAGGGGGATTCAGATCTGGCAAAACAAAATCCTTCCGGTAGTACCGTGCTTTTTGATTATAAAGTATGAATTAAATTGCAACCATGGATAACAGTGCAATAGCAGACAATTTTTCCCTTCTATCTAAACTGATGGATATCCACGGGGAAAACTCATTTAAAACAAAAACAT
>JBPPMM010000314.1:0-3251 GCA_051306075.1 Chitinophagaceae bacterium | reverse complement strand
TATAAGTTACGAATCATAATTAACAGTTAGCTGTTTTGGATTGGTAGTTTATAAAAAAAAGTTGGTAACCAATTCACAAACAAGCAGGGTTGATTAGTTATTTCTAAGCAGGTTATATGTATTTACCTTTCCCCCGGTAGTAACAATTGTTCGTTTAATGATACCAATTTTTTTTGCCCAATATAAAGTGCTTTTGTTGTAGCCTGGGTCATTCATGTCAACTGCCGTGACGGCAACACTTTTAATAACGTCAGTATATGTTTTTGTTTCAATAGTGATTAACGAAACGGGAGGCCCGGTGATGATATTATTATGTAAAGCAGATCCGGCGGAATCTATCTCGTACATTTTAATAATTGCATCGTCAGTTACCAATTCTGCCCGGGCATGGCCATCAAACCATACATTTTGCGATGTGCCAGAAAATTTTGTAAGGGTCAATTTCATATAATTATTAGCATAAGCCGGACTACCAGGGTTAAAAATACCCTGATAGGGTATTGCAGGGGTAGTAACCCATCCAAACCCGCTTTTGGTTACTACTACGGAATCTAAATTGCCACTTGCCGAGTCTTTATACACCAGGTATTTACCAGGAGTTAATTGTACATACTCCAGGCTTGACGGAGAAAAATTGGAAATGATTGGATCTTTCGCATTCGGGGCATCAATATTTTTTTTGCAGCCGGCGGTAATTAGTATTGCTATTACAGTAGCATAAATAATTGTCTTTTTCATAATAGAAAATTTTCAAGATGCATTTAATGTTGTTTGTATTGTACCGGCAAACGTACTATCGCAATAAGGCGGTTCATAATTGAATTATCCTTTGATGTTTCCCTGATTTGCATTTTTTGCAAAAAAGGCCACCAATCATCACGCAGCAATGTCAAAATACCAATCAAATGAGTTTCTTAAAAGAAACAGAAACGGCACTCTCCATCCACTCCCCGTCATTGCGAACTGCGAGTATAACGAAGCAGGAAGCAAGGAGGGGCAGTAGAGATTTGGAATAAAGAGAAATTCGAATGGGGTGGGTTTTAGGGATGCGCTCAGTTCCGGGAAATAAAATACCGCTCCAGCCTCAGTCGTAAACACACTTCTATAATAGATAGAGCTTTTAAAAATGGAGCCATCATTTTTATGGATGACTCCATTTTCGATTTAGAAAAAAACCGTTGACAATACTACCTTAGCTTATACTTTATTGTTTCACCAGCTTCAGGGTCTTATTATCCAAGCCGCTTTTTACTGTCACTATATAAATACCTGCTGCTATTTTTTCAACTGGCAGGCTCACTTGTATTGAATTAGCGAAGGTTTTTTGCCAGATCACTTTACCCGATATATCTGCCATAGTAACCTCTATATCTTTAGCATCTCCATTGATTTGCACCGATGCATAACCTTTTGCAGGATTGGGATACAATAGCACATCAAATTTTGTAGTTATTTTACTTGTCAGCATTTCAGGGTTGCCTGCCTTACCTGCTGTAAAGTTGGAGGCACATGCTTCGCCCACGTATAATTCCTTTCCATATTTTTGAGAGTAAGCCCCAAAGAATAGTTTGTTTCCTACGGCAGTTAACCGGGTTATTTCGGAAAGCCCGTTTAATCCAGGATCAGTTATCTGGTTTGTATTACTGGCAGTACCATCCGACGACCAAAGCGTATTGGGATAAGTTGCGCCATTTAAAAAATATAGCTTACCTCCGGCGTTGCAAAAGTTATAAAGATAGCCGTAGTTATATGGGGAGGTAATATCTTTAACCAATTTTGTACTACTTGCTGTGCCTTTACTTGTCCAAAGTTCATTACCATGTACACCATCATCTGCTGAAAAATATAATTCGCCATTTACGTCGGTTAAATAATTCGGAAAAGAATGACCAAAGGGATTAATATCTTTTATAAGTTTAGTGCCTCCGGCGGTGCCGTTTGTTTCCCATAATTCGGCCCCATATGTTTGATAATCGTAGGCCGTAAAAAATAATTTGTTATTGGATACACAGAAAATCGGTACATCAGGGGTGTAATTGTAATCATAAAAAGCAGGGGTGATATTTTTCAATTTAATAGTCCCTTTTTCGGTTCCATCACTTTTCCAGGTTTGATAATTAAGACCCAAACCATCATGAGCGCCAAAGTAAACATTGTTTTTATAAACAAATAAGCTGTACGGATAAGATCCGTTAATTCCGGGCCTGATATCTTTTACCATCTTTGTTCCGGCTACGGTGCCATTGCTTTTCCATAGTTCGAAGCCATGTTCATTGTCGCCTGCAACAAAATAAACAGTGTTGCCGGCTGTTACTATATAACTGTTGTAATATAGGTTAGAAGTAAGCATATATGTTCCCGCTGCAGTTCCATCGCTGCGCCATAGTTCATAAGCCCCGGTATTTCTATTGGCCAGTATATAAAATGGCAGACCATTGTCCGTTACATTAAAGTTGGTAACATAATAAACCACCCTGTCAATATCATACACTATTTTTTTCAGTCCACCTGTGGTGCCATCCGTTTTATAAATGGTAGTACCGATAAGATTATCCACGATAAAATAGTTTACGCCGTTCTTGTAGATAAAGCTATTAGGGTAAGACGATTGTTCGCCCGCCGCTATATCATTTAATAACCTGGTTCCAGTGCTTGTTCCATCTGATCTATACAATTCCACGCCAAGTTCAGGAGTGGTAGCGCCAAACACCACAGCATTTCCATTCGAAGCAATGCCTTTGTAAATAAATCCTGCATCAGAACCGAGAGTGCTGGTGGAATTAATATCCTTCACCAGGGAAGTACCAGCTCCAGTTCCGTTTGATACCCATAATTCATCTCCCGTATTTTTATCAGTTGCCCTGAATAACAATTTCCCATTACAAAAAGTTAGGTTTTCAGGATATGAACTGCTGGTTCCCGGGCTAATATCTTTTACCAATAATGTTCCGGCATCTGTACCATCACTTTTCCATAATTCAACTCCGTAAACATCATCAAACTCTCCAAAATATAAGGTGCCATTGCCGTCAAATAAGTTATAGATCGCTTCATCAGGAAGAAATGATTTTATAAGTTGAGTATTGGCAGCACTGCCATCTGATTTCCATAATTCATCATGCGATCCGTTGATAACTTTAAAATAAAGAGTATTGTTTACAACTTTCATATCTACGTGAACTACTAAATAATCGTCTATTGGCAACGATGTAAGGTCTTTCACCAATACAATACCGTCCGCATTAGAAGCG
>JBPPMM010000298.1:0-2455 GCA_051306075.1 Chitinophagaceae bacterium | reverse complement strand
TTTAAAAAGGGCGCCACTATTTCTGCAGCTATGGGAGGATGCCAGGCAGAGATCGGCGTTTCCTCCGCTATGGCGGCAGCGGCTTTAACGGAAGCTATGGGAGGTAATCAGCGGCAGGCCATGATGGCGGCAGAAATTGCTATGGAACATCACCTGGGCATGACCTGCGATCCGATAGCCGGCCTGGTGCAGGTGACCTGCATAGAAAGAAATACAATGGGCGCCATAAAAGCCATTACGGCTTCCCAACTAGCCCTGCAAAGTACACCTGATTATGCACGGGTTTCACTTGACGGTGTGATCAAAACGATGTGGGATACGGCACTGGACATGAATAGTAAATACAAGGAAACGTCTGACGGCGGTTTGGCCGTCAATATTCCCATCAGCCTCAGTGAATGTTAATTGAAACCATCAAAAATGAAATCAACTGCGGATATAATTTTCCAGGTGGTTGATGGTTTCCTTTTGTGCTAATATGGTTTCTTTCACCACATCACTCATTGATATGATGCCACAAAGGTTGTCTTGTTCAAATACCGGGAGATAGCGGATATTTTGTTGTGTCATCAGCGACATACAAAGGTCTATACTATCAGTAGGTCTTAAACTTGGCATGTCTTCCGACATGATTTCTGAAACTTTGGTATCTGTAGAATGTTTTCCGTTCAAAATCACTTTCCGTGAATAATCTCTTTCGGTAACGATGCCGAGAAAATGATCGTTTTCCATTACTACAACGGAACCGATATTTTTTGCCGCCATGAGTTGTATGGCTTCAAATACGGTTGTTTGGGGTAAAACATGAATGGCTGTACTTCCTTTACGTGCAAGTATATCCGATACTTTATTCATATAGCAATTTTTTTGGTAAATGGAATATACGGCAATATGGATTGACGCACAAAAAAAATTGTACGGTGAGCAAAGCACTTATATAATTCTGTACGGATTTTAGTATCCTTGGCTAAATCAGTAATTTCTATTTTATCATGCCCGTTGTCTCCTCTCGTTAACCGTTCCGCCAATGTCTCCCATGCGGATTCTGAACCCGGGCTATTAAATGTTGGGCTTTATGTAACGTAAAGCCAAATTCAATACTTTTAGGTTGACGACGAGTCCACGGCCATGCGCAAATCCGGAGTGAGACTCGGCTTCGAAGTAGTAATCTTCAAAAAATTACCAATATGTATCTTGATTGGTTTGAGAAAAGCAAAAATCCATTGCCGACAGAAAATTTATTTAACTCAATTAAATCAGATTAAGGATGAAAGAAGTTGTTGCATTAGTGGTTATTTATCTTGTATTCTTTATCTCTTCAATTGTTCTATATCAGAAAGCTTTTTATGCCAATAAAAAGTGGCTGTATTTTTTAATCCCTGCATATCTCTTAGCAATATATTTATATTTTGAGTTTATTAATTACATACATATCATTTTAAGGGAGAAGGGATATTATTTTGAGTTTGGTCATGCTAGTATAAGGTTAATTATATCATTGTTCTTAGCCTATTTAACAGCCATAGTATTAGTAATTATGTTTTTTATTCGAAATCGAAACAGGTCTCCTCATAAACAACAATATAAATAGCAAAAGCCCGGTTGTGGGTAATTGTGCCATGAAATAAAGACCCTGTTATCTTGAGGATGTCGAATAAATGAAAAGAATATGAAAGGTTGTCCATCGTTGCAAACGATGGACTGCAAACAATAAAGCTAAAAGCAAAAGCCCGGTACTTCCGGGCTTTACTATTTTAAATCGCTTTAAGCTTCACAATTTTGATAAGTGCATCGGGGGTATAGAGGATATGCTTTTTATCTTCATCAGGAAATGAAGCAATATCATTGAGCCTTTTAAGCATGGCCGTATCTTTAAGCACATCCTGTTTTTTGCTCTCACCTAAAAGATATCCCACTGTTGTGTCCAGAGCCGCAGCAATATTTTTAACCACATCAATAGAAGGTTTTACTTCATCCCGTTCGTACTTTCCGATGATGGAATGATGGACAGATAGCAGGCGTGCCAGCTCACTTTGTGAAATGCTCCTTTCCCGACGAGTCTCCTCCAGCCGTAATTACAAGTTATAGAAAAATCAGCGGAGGGACTCGTCGGATTACCGTACTTTTCTTCTATGTCCTTGCATCAGAAAATAATCAACACCCGGGATTTATTTTATCACTTTTACCAATCATGCCTGGCTTCCGCTAATACAATTGACCGACGGGTATAACTTTGTATATAAATGGGTTGATATTCTCAAAGAAAAAGGGCATGTTGTAACTGGTTATGTTATTCTGCCAAACATTTGCATTTATTGCTATACTATGCCGGAGGTGGTCAATCACTGAATACGATAATCGGTAACGCAAAACGGTTTATGGCTTACGAAATAGTAGATAGGCTGAAACAGGCAGGAAACGGTGAAATAATTGGCAGGTTACAGAATGATGTGCG